>JANNTN010000869.1:0-13369 GCA_031394445.1 Anatilimnocola sp. | reverse complement strand
CAATTTGGGCGTCGGAGTCGTCTTGAGCGGCCGAGCGCAGATACAAGCGATGTGCCGTGGTTAAGTCCGTTGTGACTTCACGGCCTTCGCGATAGAGGTCCCCCAACAATCGCTGCGCGGCAGCGTCGTTTTGGTTGGCGGCGTCGTGCAGCAGCAGGACGGCGACTTCGCGCTGCTTGCTGGCAACTTCTTTGTTTTGCGTCACGGTAGGATCGTTAAGGCCCGGCACCAGCGCCAACAGACGCACTGCCAGATCGCGTTCCGCATCGGGGATGCCTTGCTCGGCGAACGGCCGAATGAGAGGAAGCGCTGCCGCGTCCGCCTTCGCCTCAAAAGAGAGCGAGCTGTTCCCTTTCTTGGCGGCACGCACGACGGTGAGCGTTCTTTGCTCACCGGGTTTCTGCTGCTCGAGATGCTTGATCCAAGCGGGCGGATTCGCGATCCATTCGGAGTCGCTCTGAACGATGATGTCGTCGGCTTGCAGGCCAGCTCGCGCGGCGGGGCTTTCGGGAACGACTCCCGCGACGAGCACTCCGAACGGACGAGGCAATCCCTGCGCCGCGGCGATTTCGGCAGTGACGGGAGCAATGTACAGGCCCGTCCAGATTTTCTCGGAGGAGGCCGATTGTAGCGCACTCACCTGGCCGTAAGCGGAGCCAATTTGAGCGGCCACGATGACCGTGGCGAATGCGATTTTGGTGATGTAGGGATGCATCGTAGTGAGGATATTGAAAAAAATGTGTTGGTGCGGGCCGAATGCCGAATTGGCATTTCCTCAAAGCTGGCGGATATTTACTCTTTGGGATCGTGCCGCTTTCCGCATTTGGGACAGACCGGCCACTGGGCATTTGGGTCGGGAGAAGGAGGAGGTCCGAGCAGCGAATTGCCTGAAGGATCGGCTGCACTGCCGGGAACCGGCGGCAAATGAATCCAACCGGAATTCTTGGCCTGGTCCCTTTCTGCGGGGCTGCCGGGAAGGGGCGGAAGCTCTTCCCAGGTAGGTCCGCTGGCACCCGCCATGGCCTGTTTCACATTGCGCTCGGCGGCTGCCTGGCTGATCCGTTCGCCAGTATCGACCGCGGCCTTGGTCGTGAGAATCGCGGTCGCGCCCGTGCTGCCGATTTCCCACCCCGCGGCAGCGCCGCCGGGACCGAAGGCAGAGCCGATCAACGCCCCCACTGCGCCGGCACCTATGGAAGTTGCAACGCCTTTGCCAATGCCCACGAGCGCGTCGCCGGCAATCTCTGTCCCGCTCTTCTTGCCATCGTAAAGATCCAAACCGACGTTCGTGACCGCCAAAATGCCGCCGGCCTTGTTCATGCCCGATCCCACGTCGGATGGAACGAGGCCGGGTGCGGGCTGCTGAAAGGATGATTTGCCACCGTTGAGCAAGTTGCCTGGCGGCCGGTCGGCGGGCGAGCTAACTCCGGTTACGGCTGGCACGGCATTGAGATTTGGCGAACCACCGCCTACGCGAGCGGGAGGCTGGCCGTTGCCAACCACGGTCGGACCAAATTTGTGCGGGTTGGAATTCATGAGGTTGGTGAGTCGCGCCACGTCTGCCGTGTCGCCCGCTCGGCGGGCAGCTCCGATTTGCCGATTGGCGGCAATACGATTGATCATCTGCTGGCCATCCCACGGGACGGGTATCTGGGCTATGTCTCCCCAAGTTGGTCCACTCGGAAGCGCTGCAGAAGCCGGCGAACCCGAGTCTTGAGCCGAAGCCGTCTGGATCAAGATCGAAAGGGATAAGCCAAGTAGTCCACACCGGACTAAATTTGCAACCAATGAACGGACCATGATTCAGCCTCCTAAATTGAGAGGTCGGCTGCCGTGGTAACACTTGACCGGAAGGTCACAGCGTGGCCGCCTGTAGAACCAAGCGAAAAAAATGCGGCGATGTTACACGGGGCCGCAGCCGAATTCGGCAGAATTTTTTCCGGCAGAGACGGGAATTCTCACGAATTCCGCTACAGAATTACCGCCTGGGGCTAGCATTCAACGGTGACTTGGCGGTTGGGTTCGACCGGCCACATCGTGCAGAAATCACGTTCTCCGCAGGGAAATTTGCACGACATCGATCTTGCGACTGCGGTAGCGGTCGGCACAGCCGGTGAGGTAGTGCATGTACATGTCATAAGTGTCAGGCGAGGTCAACGCGATGGCGGCTTCTCGGTTGGCCTCTAGGTCGGCCGCCCAACAATCGAGCGTTTTGGCATAGTGGGGCTGCAGCGACTGGATGTTCGTCGTTGTAAATCCAGCGGCTTCCGCATACCGGCAGATGACCGAGGCGCTGCGGAGCTGTCCGCCGGGGAAAATCTTTTTCTGGATGAATTTGGCGAACAAAATGTCTTCCTCCGTCCAACTCAGGCACTGCTCTTTTTGAACTTCCCATTCGGGAAACACAATCGCCTGAATCATCATGGGCGCGCCGGCCGGCAAGAGCCGCTGGCACTTTTCAAAGAAGGCCGCGTACCGTTCCTCCTTAAAATGCTCCGTCGCGCAGATCACGACGATGCGATCGACCGGCTCGTCGAACTCCTCCCAACCCTGGAGGCGAAACTCGGCTTTGCCCTGGAGGTGCCGGGCCCGTTCGTTCGCCAATTCCGCCTGCTCGCCGCTCAGCGTAATGCCGATTCCCTGCACACCATGATTTTCAACCGCGCGAATGATCGTCGTTCCCCAGCCGCAGCCAATATCGAGTAGCCTCTGTCCTGGCCGCAAATCACACTTACCAAGCGCCAGCCGAATCTTGGCTTCCTGAGCTTCGTCCTGGCTCATGTCGTCGCGCTCGAAGTAAGCGCTGGTGTACATCATCGTTGGGCCGAGAAACAGTCGAAAGAATTCGTTCGACAGGTCGTAATGGGCCTGGACGTTTTCATAGAAAGGAGTGAGTGTTGCCATGGCGCACCAAAAGGGGAATTGGGAAGAGCTGAGCACAGACTGCAACGCAACGGGTGCGCCCAGCATAGCAATTCGCACGGCTAGAAACCAATCGACGACCGGAACGAAGCAAATTTATGCCTGCGACTACAGCATGATCTCCATCCTCGTGCTGTTGTTTGCGGTAGCTTCGATTTGGCTCAATTCTTTGGACTTACCGGTTTCGGGGTCGCTGATGCGGAGGGTGTAGTGGCCGGGGGCGAAGACGAAAGGCTGGAAGGAAGAGGTAGCGGGACGGAGGGAATAGAGGAGGTCATTCGTGGGTTCGGTGAAGACCTCGATGAGCGGGGATTTCGTGCCGCGGATGTCGAGCCGGGGGAGATACGCGACGGTTTTTTGGGCATATTCGTCTTGGATGGTGAAAGTGCGCGGCCAGCCGGGGAATTGAGTGGTGGGTTTGGTCACGTCGGCGAGGAAGGGCCAGCATTCGACGGTGACTTGGCGGTTGGGCTTGTCGAAGCGGACGAGGCCGAGTCCGGAGACTTTGTCTTGGAGCTTTTCGAGGACGGGCTGGCGAGGACTGTGTGAGCCGTCGGCTACGGCGAGAACGGTGAGGGGGTGGCCGAAGCTGTCGCGGAATTGGCCGGTGTTTTCCGGTGCGCCGGGCGCGCGGTTTTCGCCAGGTTGAAGCGGCTCAAACCAGCGGGGATAGCCGGTGTTCATGGCGGGGCCGGCGAAGGCGATTCCCGCGTCGTTGTGTTCGTCGATGCCGTAGTGGATGAGCGCGGGGAGGTGCTGATCGCCGGCAATGTGAAAGGCAAACGCTTTGCGGATTTCGCGGAGGGCGGCGTTGCGTTCGGCTTGCGGCCAGCCGTTGGTGTCGTAGTCGGCGACGAGCCGGCCTTCGTTGCCGTGGTGCGTGGCCATCGCGGTGAAGATCGTTTGCGAAATGACCGCTTTCATTTCTGCGCCGCGCCAATCGCGGACCCATGTCTTCAAGTGCTTCATTTGGTCAGGGCCGAGAAGTTGTAAGCCGGGGACATCAGCCGTTTTCGGATCCCAATTCGGATCGACGACGTGGTCGCCGCGGCTGCCGGTGGGGGGCACCTTGCCTTCAGGGCCGTTTTTGAATTGGCGGTCGGCGAGGATGGCGAAGCTCACACCGCCATACACGAGCGGGCCGGAATAGACGGTGATGCCCTGCTTGCCCGGCGTCGCGTCCCACGGATCGGGATGGTGGGAGGTCTGCGTTTTATGCACGACGTTGACCCACGGCGCGGGCATGTTGTACCCGCCGGCTTCCTGCGTCGTCGTTTGCGGCGCGCCACCTTCCCCCCAGTTGTTGCCTTGATAGACGTCGTGGTCGTCGGGAATCGAAATGCTCGGCCGATCTTTGGTCAGCTCGCGCCAAGTCCAACCGTGCAGATACCACTTGCGGAGATAGTCGAGAATCGATGGCTCCAGCGGCGAGCGCTGCACGCCGTAGCCGCCGCTGCTCTCATAGAACTGATCCCCAACGAAAGCAAGCAGATCAGGATTGAGCTTGGCCATGTTGGCCGTGTAGTTCGTGTTCGGAAACGCCTCGTGTGTGTTGCACGACACGTCGGCGACGGTGAGAACCGGTTGATCGACGGGGTCGCGGCGAATCGTGCCGCTCCAAGAGTGCCGCTTGTAGGTACCGTCTGTGTGCAGAATTGGATAGTCCAGGCGATAACGAATATCACGAGTGGAGGGCCAATTTTCGCGCACAAAGGTTGCGGTGCGAGAGACCGGATTAATTTTGGCCTGAGCCAAGACATCCCATTCGCCGTTATTCTCTGTACGCAACTCGACAGATTGATACTCCTGCTCGCCCACCGGAGGCATTTGCGCCGTCATCTTGAGCGTGCCACCACTGAGCGTGTACTGATTGAAGAGGATAGGGCCGAAAGCGCGGTCGTCGTAGGCCTCGACGCGGCTGCCGCTCAGCTTCCAGTCGGCAAACCAGAACTGGCCGGCACCAGTATCCGCCGCGCCCTCCGCCGCTTTGGCCTTCGCTTTCTTGGCCTTTTGCGCACCGCCAGCGGCACCGCCGGCACCGTAGTTGGCGACGAGGGCGATGTTGCCGGCAAGACTAGCCAATGCGATGCCGTCGCGCGAAGTCTTCGCCAACTCTTTGCCGCTCGCATCATACGCCGAAAGAGTTACGGTGCTTTGTTCGCCCTGCGGTTCAATCGCCAATCTCAATTCAACGCTTTCGCCGCTCAAAGCGACCGGCACGCCACTCGCCGGATTGCCGATGAACAGCTTTCCGTCACTCGTGAAACCCGCATCAAGCCCTTGGCCGTAGATCAAGCTGTTGCGATACTCACGCAGCGGCCCCATGATGCCGATGCGGAAGCCGGCGGAACCTTTGCCGTCGGCCAATGGAACGCCACGGATGGCGTTCCCTACAGCGCCACCGGCGTTACCTCCAGCGCCGATGCGGCCAATCTTCACGCTCATAGCCAGCGTGCCCGGTTGCTCGCCCAATTGCCGCGTCAGCAGATGCACGTTGCGATTCGCCGCGGCATTCACGCATTCGATGCGTCCGCCGGCAACGCGCCAATCTTGCAGCGGGTTAGCCCAATATTCCGGTCCGAGCCAAACGCGGTCGTTCGATTTGTCCCATTGGCTGGCGAAGTCGCTGGCGGTTGCCGCGGCGTGAGTCGTAGCCGGAATCGCGGCAATGGCAGCAACGACCGCTGTATCTTGTAGAAAATCTCGGCGAGTGGATTTACTGGGCATGGGATTAGTTCACCAGGGAGAGGCGAAATTCGGCCAAGCCGCTATCGTACCGAATTTGGGAATTACTGTGCGTTCTCACTCGCTTTTCGTTCGGCGATCCACTCGCTCGAAACGAAGCGGCGCAGAAGACCATTAAACGACGATTTCAGAGCCGGCGCGGTGGTGGGATCGATCTTGGAAATCGCCTGGCCGCTTGACGGCCGGAAAAAACCGTTCCAGGCTAGCTCGATGTCCCAACCATTTTGCTGCGCCACCGCATTCACCCGCTCCTGCACGCGCAACGCCCACAGCAGGCCAAACGTATCGCGGAAGTCGAGCCACACGCGGTCGTAATCGCTATTGCCACTCCTAGGCCGATGTGACGCGACCCAACCCTCGAGAAACCCATTCGCCGCAATCGCCAGGCCCACGACGGAGTGAAAACTGAACAGCGGTCGATGAATGAGCGCCAAATACGGACTCAGCGCCACCATCTGTCCCGCCGCCAGCAGCAGCGAAGCGACGGCAAACCGCGTGGGCACATAATTAATTGGCCCGAGCAGAATCAAAATCCACAAAAACCAGGCCCGCGCGTCACCCAGCGCCAGCCTCTGCCCGGGATGCAGAAAAAAATTCTCCGCCGCCGGCAGCGCGACAATTCCCCACAGCGAAAGCACAACGAAATTCCAAGCCCCGTTTTGCGGCCGTTTCGCGCCCAGGACCGCCACGATCGGGCAAAAGCTCAGTGAAATCGTGGCCAGCCGCAACGAATCCAGATTTCCTCTACTTACCAGAGCCAGCGCATCGGCCAGTTCCGCCCCCGCCCAGCCGACCAGCGCCGCCAGCAACCACCACCATGCCCCGGCCAGCGTCGTTTGTAAAACCGCGCGGCGGACTGCCAGCAAAACGCACAGCCCCATCGCCAGCGCCGCGCATGGCACGACCGCCAGCAGCGAACTTGCCGTTACAGTCGCTACAACCGGCACCACCAGCACGCCGCTGCCGATCGCTATCGTTGGCATAGTCCGAATGGCTGCAAAAGGTTACCCGACCGCGACGATGCGATAGGTGAGGGGCTCGGTGCGACTCGTACAATCGATCTTACCTGCCCCACTACGACCGATTAAGGCGGCACGTGGCCGGCAACCGCCGCAACTGGACGCCCGCCCAGAAAAATGTTGCCGAAAATCAACACGCTAGCTTGCTCGACGCCCAGCCGGGGGCATGTTTGTGTGGGTCCGTTTGCGCCTGACCGGCAACCCGCGGCTTCGCCCGCGAAAGGCCGGCAGTAGGAATCGTTGCGACAAACGGCTTTGCCCGGAAGCAAGTAGGAGGATAGACCCATGAGATGGACCCGTTTGGCGGCGGCATTGGCAATCTTGAGCAGTGCGGCCGCGTGCTGGGCTGAAACGCCCGAATGGTCGAACAACAATCGTCCCCAGCCCATGCCGATTCTGCAGGGCCGGCTGCTAGGTGGACAAAGCTGGTGGAGCCGTTTTGGCGAACCAGTGAATTCCGTGGCCTTGGCCCAGGCCGAAACCTCGCCATCCGACAAGTATGCCGGCCCAGTGCCGATGCATGGCGACGGCGGATACGTCTTTGCCCCGGGCTCCTGCGATTGCCCGCCCCCCTGCATCGGGCACTTGTGGGCCGGATATTTTCAAAATCCCAAGCGCTGCCGCGATCACAATTTGTTGCATCCCCACTGCGGCTGCAATGGGTGTGATAACGGCTGCGATAATGGTTGTGGCAACGGATGCGGCCATTGCCATCCGTTTCTGTCGCGCATTTTTGGCCACGGCTGCTGCGACACAAATTCCTGTACGAGCAGCGTCTCCTGCGGCTGTGCGGCACCTGCCTACTCGGCTCCCGCCCCGTCTTGTGCAGTGCCGTCCTGTGCGGCTCCCTCGTGTGCAGCTCCGTCATGCGGCGCTGTTGCCGATTGCTGCAAGCCGGTTTGCGGCAAGTGCCGCCACTGCCACATCGGCGATAAGTGGCGCGGATTCATGGCCCACTGGAACTGCGGCACTGGCTGCAATTCGTGCTCGGCCCCGGTGAGCTGCGGCTGCACCACCGCCGCCCCCGCCATGCCGACCAGCGAGAAGCAAGCCTCGCAAGGTCCGCCCATTCCGATGCCAGAAGAAGCCGCCGTTTATCCGCTGCGTCGGTTGAATTAGTTGACCCGCGATTGCAGTTTGATTCAGAAAACGAGGGCTCCGCTGATTTTCAGCGGGGCCCTTTTTCGTTCGCGATTCACTTCTTGGCCGGTTCGAGTGGCGTTCTGAGTTCAGCCTGGCTAATACTGGCCCCCTGATTTACTGGTACTAGATGGCAGCACCGCTAGCATGCAATTCCTGGGAAGAATCGGTTCAAGCGGGTCAGCCGCCACTTCCGATACATAGTTACCGACAGCCTCGGGAGGGCGGGATTGTCTCGAGCGATCCCGTTTCAGGATTGAGGTCGTAGTACGGCGACGGAGCGACGTACTACGACCTTTTTTATGCGCTAACTTCTATTTGCCCGTAATTTCCCGCGCCAAAACCGCCAGCGCATGAGCGGGGGCGCAGCGAGAAACAGGACCGCCCAGTTCTTTGCCCAGCGAAATGACGGGGCACGACATCTGGAGGAACTCGATGGCGTCGTGAGCCAGGAATTCGCCTTGGCCGGCAACGATCGCCAGTTGTGGTTCCCTGGGTAACGTGCCGCTCACCTGCTGAATCGCCGCGGCCAATCGTGAGACCTGCGCATCGGCGGCACTATCGGCGATCGCAACCGCGTCTTTGTGGTTGAACTCGACTTCGTCAGCCGCGATCATCCGGCCCAGTCGCGCTCGCGCGTGCGCCTTGGTCGCCGGCTTGCCGTCGGCCGTTTGCGTGTACGTTGGCGATTCGGCAAACTTATCCAAAATCAAATACGCGTCGCGCATCGTGGCAAACAGTTCATGCACCACGGGGCAGGACTGACCGCGATAGGGCACCAGGCTCGCGACGGCACAGACGGGGCTACGTTCCACGCCCGTATAGACCAGTTCACCCGCCAACAGCCGTTGCGTGTCGGTCGCGCCTGTCGCTGCCGGCTTGCCATCGACCAGCGGAATCACGTCGCATGTCGTCGAACCAACATCGATCACCAGCGCCGTCCCCGCGGTTGCATAGCGGCCAGCAAACCGGGCCAGCGCGTGCCAATTTGAAGCAGCCGCCAACTGAGGCAGTGTCGCGGCCACCTGCGTCGAGACGAGCCGGCCATCGACCAGATAAACCCGGGCATGGCGGTTGTCAGCCGCCGCGTTGAGCGCTTCCAAAATGAACTGCACTCCGGCCGCCTTCGATTCAAAGCAATCGGCCAGTTCCCCCGTCATCGTCACCGCCAGGCGATCCGACGGAGGCGCTTCATAAATTGTGTTGCGTATCTGCTGCGCCAGCTTCGCTGATTGTTTCCACATTGGGAAACTATGCGACTGGGCATAGCCGTTGCCGTCGGCCGCTTTGATGTTTGCTCCGCCAATATCGAGTGCCAACCAAGTCACGCCAATTTCCTTGTGGGGCAGGCTTCCAGCCTGCCGTGAATGAATGGCAGGCTGGAAGCCTGCCCCACGTTATGAGTCAACAATATCACCCGCCGCCGTAAATATCACGGAGTCTTGACGGAAACACAAATCGGGCGTTTCGCCGGCGGTCACCGCAAGCATCGCAGCAGCCAGATTCCTTTGCGAAGCGGCTCGCAGACCGACATACGAAGTCGTTAGCCGCGGATTCACCTCAATGACGCGATCACCACTCCCATCGGCCGCATGGCCGAGCACCAGATCAAAGCCCACGTAGCCCGT
The DNA here is from genome assembly GCA_031394445.1 of Anatilimnocola sp. GTDB lineage: Bacteria > Planctomycetota > Planctomycetia > Pirellulales > Pirellulaceae > CAYLLN01. The sequence goes on along the minus strand of JANNTN010000869.1, from coordinate 3,915 downwards.
CGTCGCCGGCAACGCTCCCATCGCCCGCATGGCAAGTCGGCGCGCGCGGTTGTCCAACTGTGTTTCCAGCGGCAGCCGCCCGCCGAGATACTCAAATCGACCATCTGGCGTTAACCGCTGCTCACATGCCGGCAGAGCATGCCAGCCAGCCGGGCCGCACAGCAGGCTCACACTCACCGGCAGTCCGGCGACATACTCCTCGACCCGCATGGCTTGGCCAGTAAACGAGCGAGCGTATTCATCCGCATCACGAACGAGCCGCACTCCTTGTGAGCCACACCCGTCGATCGGTTTGATCACCACCGGGAACTGCATACCCGTGGGCACCGGTTCGCCCACCGCTAGCACCATTCCCCAGGGAACCGGAACCGAGGCCCACGCCAAAGCCTCGGCGGTGGCCTGTTTGCTACTCGCAATTCCGATAAACGTGGAGTTTGGCGAAAGCAGCCGCCCACCGGCCGACTCTACCAACTTGGCCAGTTTCCACAGCTCGCCGTCCTGTTCGGGCGTGATCAAAACGGTCCAATCCGACTCTGCCACCATCTTCCGCACTACTTGCGATACATCACCAGCGACTTCGATCACTCCGCAATCAACCGGATGGAACGGCGACAAGCGGGCATCACGCGTCGAAACGACTCGTACCGAGCTCAGGCCGCAAAAATCGGCGGTTAAGGCCGCAATCATGCTGCGGGCTTCCGCCAAAAGGGGCGATGCCAGCATTTCGCTGGCGGAAGTGTCCAGTCCTCCACCGGAAAAAAACTCAAATATGAAAATTTGCATTCAGAATTTGGCCTAAACCGGTTCCGCAATGACGATTACAATAAAGGGCCATTCAGCGATTGCGCAAGCTAGCGAAATGCCGCCAAGTTTGCGTGAAGCCGACGACACGCGACGAGATTTTTGTAATAAGGTCCGTTCATCGCGGGCGATAAGCTAGATAACTGCCAACGAAATGCAGGCTGCCAGCACGACCAACCTGTGTCGGAACTGGTTTGGTGCATACAGTTTAGCCATTTTGGCGACCTGCTGAGCAGACTCCGCCGCCAAGGCGGCCTGGCGTTTGCAGTTACGGCCGAGTATTCACGGAAGATAAGACGCCCATCAGGCGGTGGAATTGCGAAACCACCGGCTGCCAAATGGAATGAAGGAGATTCGCAGTATGACCGCACAAAATTTGGCTCGCCGCGATTTCCTCCGTTCGATCACCGTCGCGGGGGCGTCGTATCTGGCGGCTACTGCGTGCGGCAGCGACGACGCGAAAGACCTGCACGAGCCGGTGCATCGCGTGGCTAAAGCGAACAGCAATCCTCCCGCCCAGCCGGTTGTCGGTGACGCCCATCCGCTCGACCCGGCGTTAGATATGGCCCGGGAGTCTCTCAAGCACATTGAAGCGACCCTCGTCGATTACACCTGCCGTATCGTGAAGCAAGAACTCATTCGCGGCCAACTGCAGGACCAAGAGTTCATCGACGCGAAGATTCGCAACCGCAAAATTCAAGACGGCAAGATCATCGTTCCCCTCAGCGTCTATATGAAGTTTGTGGAACCGGGCAAGGTGAAGGGCCGCGAAGTCCTGTGGGTCGAAGGCAAGAACAACGACAAGCTACGGGCTCACGAAGGTGGTGCCGCTGGCCGCTTTTTGCCCTCGGTTTGGCTCGATATCAACGGCACGCTCGCGATGCGGGGCCAACTGCATCCCATCTCCGACATCGGTGTGGAAAACCTCGTGCTCAAATTATTGGAGCGCGGCGACAAAGAACGCAAATTTCCCGAGTGCGAAGTCAGCTTCATCAAGAATGCCCGCATCAACGGCCGCGCCTGCACCGTCATTCAAGTGCTGCACCCCACGCAGCGACCTCACTTTGAATTCTACAAAGCGGAAATCTTCATCGACGACCAACTGAAGTTTCCCATTCGCTACGCCGCCTACTACTGGCCCGACAAACCCGGCAGCCCCGAACCGGTTCTCGAAGCCTACACCTACTTGAACATCAAGACCAATGTCGGCCTCAAAGACGCCGACTTCGATCCCGAGAACCCCAACTACAACTTCTAGTCGAATGGCGAGCGGCAGGCGTCAGCCTGCCGGTAGTTCCCCATCGCAGAATGTTCGTGGATCTTTCTGTTGGCAGCCGTTAAGAACTTAGCCGGGAGCAAACCTGCTCCCGGTCTGCGTGGTTTGGTGTATAGCCGAATCCAAAGTTGAACAGGGATCGGCTCCGCGAGTATTTCGGGCAACTAGGCATAGGCCGGACTCTCTCGTATTCTCATCCTAATCCGTGTCATCCGCGTTCATCCGCGGCTAATTTCTTTCCCTTTCGTTACGCCATCGGCCCCGCAATATTAGTCAGCGGTCATCGGCGGTATTGCTCTGCCTGATTCGTGTCTTTCGTGTAATTCGTGGTTGCCCTCCCTTTTGGTTGCGGCAACCTCTCTTCACCGCCCGCGCCTATAATTCAGCGGTGACTGCCACCTCCTCCAGTGCCGCCCTGGGTCGTTTTTTCCTGCGCATGGTTCGCTGGGTAGCGCTCATTTATTGCGTGGTCTTGCTCTTGCTGTTGCTACTCGAAAACACGCTCCTCTATCCCGCCCCCAGGTATCCCGAAGGAGACTGGGCAGCCGGCTATTTGCCGCACGAAGACGTGGAGTTCTCCTCCGCGGATGGCACCAAGCTGCACGGCTGGTTCGTCGAGCACGACAACCCGCGGGCCGTGCTGCTCTACTGCCACGGCAACGGCGACTGCGTCGGCTACTTGGGGTCGTACCTGAAGGAATTGCACGACCGACACCAAGTGTCCGTGTTCGCTTTCGACTATCGCGGCTACGGCAAAAGCGGTGGCTCACCAGGCGAGGCGGGTATCTTGGCCGACGCTCATGCGGCTCAAACCTGGCTCGCCCAGCGAACCGGAAAACCGCCGTCCGATATCGTACTAATGGGCCGCTCCCTCGGCGGCTGCATCGCCGTCGATCTGGCCGCCAAGAATGGCGCTCGTGGGCTTATCTTGCAAAACACGACCACCACCATCCCCGATGCCGCCGCCTATCTGTATTGGTTCCTACCCGTCCGCTGGCTGATGCGAAACCGCTACGACTCCCTCAGTAAAATCGGCCGCTACCACGGTCCCGTCCTCATGAGTCACGGCACCCACGACACGCTTGTCCCCTACGCTCTCGGCCAACGCCTCTTCGCCGCCATCCCCAGCCCCAAAAAGCAGTTCATCTCGATCGAAGGTGCCGGCCACAACGATCCCGAACCGCATTCCTACGACGGCGCTCTCAGCGAATTCCTCGCCTCGCTGCCGTAAAAAGGCGAGCGAGAGACGAGTCCCCGCTTAGCCACCGCGTCCTCGCGGTCCCAACTTCGTTTACTCGTAGCTGCAGGCGTCGATTGACGTGGCTAACCGGGTAGATGATTTTCTGCGGACTGCCCAAGTCTCTCTTCATGGCGAGCGGCAGGCGTCAGCCTCCCGGTAAGGTCGTTTTCCCGGTAAACTTTCCATTCTGGCGTCCCTACCCCTGCACTCCCCAAAAACCACCACTTCCGGCTTGATAAATATTTTCGAAAATCTTGGCCATGTAACAAGAATTCCGTCCGGTTTTTCGCGCAGATTGCAATGTACATAGTGGGGCCCCGCCTGCCGGGCGGGATCTCTTGCGGTTCCAAATCACTTCGTGCCTCGATCGCGCTAAAGAATCGCTCAAGTTGAGCGCACTGGCAATTCAACCCAAAACCACAACTCATTCCAGCCCAACGATTTACGCCAAACTGCTCGAGTTCCCCGCAGAAAAATTTTCCAAACTTTAGCGCCGTTCCATCCACGATCAGCCATGCGAAACATCCGCGTCGCCGCCGTTCAGTTTCAACATGCCGAGGGGGACAAGGCCGCGAATCTGGCCACGATCGAACGGTTC
>JANNTN010000863.1:0-3711 GCA_031394445.1 Anatilimnocola sp. | reverse complement strand
ATACACGGCCCCTTTTTGATGCGGATTTTCGCCGTACCGCAGTTCGGTTCGCCGCTGGAGGGCGATGAACATGGTTGCAGGAAAGTGGGCTTCGGGCTCGGTGTGGTGGCTGAACCACATCGCGATGGCCGCGTCGTATTTCGCGGTGTGGGCGAAGGCAGCCGCGGCTAGCTTTTGTCGCAGCGCGAGCGTCGAGCCGCCGGCATTGAGTTCCGCAATGATCGCTTCGTATTGATTTGGTTCGGTTGAGATAGCGGTGAAGGCATGATTTTTCGCCGCCGCACGCACCAGGCTCGGGCCGCCGATGTCGATGTTTTCAATGGCCTCCGCGGGCGTGACGCCGTCGCGGGCAATGGTCTGCTCGAAGGGATACAGATTGACCACGACCAGGTCAAACAGGTTGATGCCGTGCTCGCGGCAGGCGACCAGGTCTTCGTTGTGGTCGCGGCGCGCCAAGATGCCGCCAAACACCTTGGGGTGGAGCGTCTTCACCCGTCCGTGCATCATTTCCGGAAAAGCCGTGTATTCGGCAATGTCGCGCGACTCGAAGCCCTGCTCGGACAGATATTTGCGGGTTCCGCCGGTGCTGTAGATTTCGGCCCCGGCCGCTTTGAGGGCGGCGGCCAGTCGATCCAGCCCCGTTTTGTCGCTCACGCTGATTAGCGCTCGTTTGATGGGAATGCGATCCACGGCCTGACTCCCTAAATTCGGACAACTAAATGACCCAACCTACCGCTCGAAGTGCCTACAGCATAAGCAGTAACGTCAAGAAGTCTTGCGGCTCTTGCCGCCAGGGGCAGAGGCCGATATACTCTTAGATTCCAATCAATGATGCGAAACGCGCCCTTTGCGTGCTCACGAGACGAGCGCGCTGATGAGACGACCATGAAAGACGGCATTCACCCCCCCTACGTTCTGACCGTCGTGACCTGTAGCTGCGGTAATTCCTTTAATACCCGCAGCACGAAGAAGGAACTGAAGGTCGATATTTGCTCCGCTTGCCACCCGTTTTTCACGGGCAAGCTGAAATACATCGATACGGCCGGCCGCATTGAAAAATTCCAGTCGAAGTTTGCGGCTGGAACCTACAACAGCGTGCAAAAGCCAGCGGCCAAAAAGCGCCGTCCCGAGCCGGCTGCCGAAGAAGCCTAGCTTTGCTGAAATCTTGCTGATGGGTCGCGCTCAGGTTGCGCGCCGATCGAAGCACCAAATCCCAAGCCGTAAGCTTCAAACAAATTCGCACCACGAAATGGCCATCACCGAAACGTAGCGGGCTGCTTTTTCCCAATTGACGTTGGTGCTTGGCGTTTGTTTGTGGTTTGATGCTTTGGTGATTGGAGCTTGTGCCGTGTCTTCTATTCGCGATCAACTCGAAAAGTCTCTCGCTCGCTTTGAACAACTGGAACGGCAGATGCTCGATCCGGTTATTCTGGCCGAGGGAGCCAAGCTGGCCGCCGTCGCCCGCGAGCACGGCGCTCTGGCCAAAGTCGCCACCAAGTATCGCCGGTTCAAGTCGTTGGTGGAGGAAACGGCCGAGCTGAAACGGATGTCGGAAGAAGGTTCGCCGGACGAAAAAGAGCTGGCCGAGGCTGAATTGCCAGGAACTCGCCAAAAGCGCGAAGAACTGTGGACAGAACTGGTCGATTCGACGGTCGGCGGTGAAGACGCGAACCGCACGCGCTGCGTGATGGAAATTCGTGCTGGCACCGGTGGAGAAGAAGCGGCCCTCTTCTCGCACGATCTGTTTCAGATGTACAAGCACCATGCCGAGAAAAAAGGCTGGAAGTGCGAAGTCATGGAAGCCAGCCCGACGGACATGGGCGGCTTTAGCAAGATCACGCTCGCCTTCGAGGGGGAAGGCGTCTATCGCGAGTTGCACTACGAAGGTGGAACGCACCGCGTGCAGCGCGTGCCCGAGACCGAAGCCAAGGGGCGCGTGCATACCAGTGCCGCCACCGTGGCCGTGTTGGCCGAACCCGAAGACGTTGAAATCAATCTGAAGCCCGATGACTATCGACTCGATAAGTTCTGCGCCAGCGGCCCGGGCGGGCAGCACGTCAACAAAACCGAATCGGCCGTTCGCCTGACCCATCATGCGACGAACATCACCGTTTCCATGCAGGACGAAAAGAGCCAGCACAAAAACCTCGCCAAGGCGCTCCGCATTCTCAAGTCGCGGCTCTACGATCACTACCAACAGGAAGAGCAAAAGAAACGCTCCGCCGAACGAAAAACGATGGTCGGCAGCGGCGACCGCAGCGACAAAATTCTCACTTACAACTTTCCCGATAATCGCCTGACCGATCACCGCATCGGCTTTACGATTTACAAGCTCGACCAAATCATCCACGGCGATTTTCAGCCCGTGACCGACGCCCTGATCGAATTCGATCGCAATCGACTCCGCGATCAAATGGGCGTGTTGGAGTAGGCCACTACGAGCGGTTCGTGGCGTACAATACGGGCAGTATGAAAATTGTCTGTATCCATTGCGGGCGGCAATTCGCGATTCGCGCGGAAGATCTGGGCGGCCAGGGGCGCTGTCCCCATTGCCGCGGGACCATCGAGCTGCCCAAGCCGGCAGCAGCGCCGCGAGCGGGCGCCAAATCAGATCGATTGCGGCCCACCGGCTGGTTCGAGGGGTCGCTCTCGGGCCTGATTTCGCTCGTGCTGCACATGACGGTGTTCTTGGTGATCGCACTTTGGCAAACAACCCAAGGGAGCGGCGGCGCGGGCGAAGGTCAGGAAGTTATGATCGGTCCGCTGCCGGTGAAGGACCTGGTCGATCGGCCCGAAGAGCAGCTTTCCGTTGCTGAAGTGCAAAAGCAGCAGTTATCGGATACGGAAAGCAAAATTGAAGTCGAAGTGCCGAGCGCTGGGGCCTCGGCTGCGGTGGAACCCGCCGCGGGAGGCCTTTCGGCAACAACGCTTTCGGCCAGCGGTGGCGCGATCGGCAATTTCGATCTGGGCACGGTGCATATCGGCGGCAGTGCGGCCAGCGGCGGTGGCTCGTGGGAAGGAATGATTGGCACTCTCCGCCGCACAGGCCTCGACATCGTGATCTGCTTCGACAGCACCGGCAGCATGGGTGGCGAGATCGACCAGGTGAAACGACAAATCGAGCGCATCGGCCAAACGCTAACGACGTTGATTCCCAAAACGCGAATCAGTTTATGCACGTTTCGCGATCGCGAAGATGATTTTGTCGTAAAGGGGCTGCCCCTTTCCAGCAGCATTCAAGAAGTGAGCAGCTATCTCGCGCGGATCAACGCGGCAGGTGGCGGCGACACGCCGGAAGCCGTCGATGAGGGGCTCTCTTGGTCAAGCTCGCAAAATCAATTTCGGCCTGCCGCGCGCAAGGTGATTCTGCTGTTTGGCGACGCGCCACCCCACCGTGATAAGCTCCAGCGCTGTTTGCAGATCGCCGGCGATTTTCGCCGTGGTGAGAAAGGGACCGTCAGCACCGTAACGTGCCGCAGCCGTTCGCCATTGCCAGAGTTTTATGAAATCGCCATGGCTGGCGGCGGCGAGGCATTCCTCACAACGAACGAACGCGAGATCATGACGCAACTCATGGTGCTCGTGTTTGGCAGCCAGCATCGGCAGAAGGTGCTGGAAGCGTTTCGGTTGATGGAAAAATGAATTCAGAATGCAGAATGATGAATAAAGGCAGGGGTAAACTGGATGCGGGAAGTTTTGGCGGAATTGATT
>JANNTN010000855.1:0-3141 GCA_031394445.1 Anatilimnocola sp. | reverse complement strand
CGATGCATTCCCTTTTCCGTGACGAGCGGACGCAGGATCACCTGATACGCTTCCAGTCGCGGCTGTTCGGCTATTTGTGTTGTTTCGGCCATAACTTACTTCTCTGATCTCTGACTTCTGATCTCTCACAACGTGGCTATTTCTTCGCAGACGCCTTACTCTCCGCCCGCTCTTTGATCACGTCCAGTGCCGCCTTCGTCACCAACATTTTTCGCGGCTGCAGAATCGTCAGTGCATTCAACTCACCGACCGGCGAAACCGTCACCATGTCAATATTTCGAGCACTGCGATACACGTTTGCGTCCAGACCCGCCGTGGCTACCAGCGTTGTCTTTCCATTTAACTTCAGGGCCTTCAGAATCCCCGCCATCTCTTTGGTCTTGGGCTCGCTGAACGACAATTCATCAATGACCACCACATCTTGCGTCTGCACTTTGCGGGCAATCGCCATCCGTGTCGCGGCCTGCACCGCCTTCTTCGGCAATCGATAGCTGTAGTCGCGCGGCCGTAAAGCAAAGACGTGATAACCACCCCGGCGCTGCGGAGCTCGCCGCGAACCAGCACGGGCATTGCCCGTACCCTTCTGGCGATACATCTTCTTCGTCGTGCCCGCCACATCGCTGCGATCCTTCGTGCGATGCGTACCCTGCCGCGCGCTGGCCTGATACATCACCACGACATCGTGCAGCAACTGCTGGCTGATCTTCGGCGCGAGCGCGTCGAGATCAATGTCGTAAGTGCCGACCTCAGCACCGCTCTTATTGAATACAGGAAGACTAACCATGGGAGTCAAAATCGATCTTTAGCCTGGGAGCTTGTTTATGCCTTTTTTGGTGCGCCGGAACCGACCTTATTCGTCGCCTTGAGCACCACATAACAACCATTCGGCCCTGGCACGCAGCCGTTGATCAAAATCAGATTGTTCTCTTTGTCGATTTTCACGAGCTTGACATTGCGAATCGTCACGCGCTCGTGACCGTACTGGCCAGGCATCTTCTTGCCCTTCTTCATGCGACCGCCACCGCGGTTTGCAGCCAGGGCACCCGTGCCACCCATGTGACGATGCACCTTCTTCACGCCGTGCGTCGCTCGCTGGCCTTTGAAATTGTGTCGCTTCATCACGCCCGAGTAGCCGCGACCCTTGGTGAGGCCCGTTACATCCACGGCCTTCACGCCTTCCATGACATCGACGGTAATCTCACCGCCGACCTTTGCTTCGCCAACCGGCCCGCGAAACTCACGAATAAATCGCTGCGGCTCACATCCGGCTTTGTCAGGGGCGGCAACACCCGCTGCGGAGAGCTTCTTCGATCGCTTGCTCTCAAGTTTAGCAACATGACCACGCTCACTGCGGCTCGCCAGGCGTCGCGGCTTATCCAGAAAGCCAACCTGCACTGCTTCGTAGCCGTCGCGCTCCTTGGTTCGCACCTGGAGCACGTGACAAGGGCCAGCCCGCACGACAGTCACGGGGATGCAAAGCCCCGCCTCGTCATAAATTTGCGTCATCCCGACCTTGCGGCCGAGTATTCCCTTAGTCATCGCGATTTATCCTGTGGTCTAGTTGCTTCATGGGATGGCGAGATTAACTCTCGCATTACCCACGCCGCTTCCAGTCGATAAAAACCCCTAGAGGGCCAATGATTTACTTCAAACTTATCTTGTCGAAAGCTCAGCGAGTCGAGGCCTTGATTTTGATATCCACACCCGCCGGCAAGCTCAGCTTGTTCAGCGCTTCGATCGTCTTCGCCGTCGCCTGCACGATATCAATCAATCGCTTGTGCGTGCGAATTTCAAATTGCTGCCGAGCCTTCTTGTCAATGTTCGGGCCCGACAACACCGTATATCGTTCAATTCGAGTCGGCAGTGGAATCGGACCATGCACTTCGCTGTGCGTCCGCTTGGCCGTATCCACGATCTCCTGGGCGCTTTGGTCCAGGATCGCGTGATCATACGCTTCCATCCGGATTCGAATTACCTCTTTCGCTGCCACGTTGTCACTACTCCACAATCACTTAATTTGCATCAGCCGGAACCAAACCTGGCCCCGGTCAACCAGCGAAGCGAGAAAGGCCAATATCGCGGACATCGGCCACTTCGACAACCCGCCAGAAGCGCAGAATCTCCGCGAATCACTACCGCAGAGCTGCCATTACCCGCTCACTTCCGATATTTCGCAAACGGACGATCCTAATAAATCACCTCCCACCCGTCAACGCCCGGTCTGGCCCTAAAGCTATCTAATTTCGATTGCGGCCTCGAGGAAAATACGGAAGAGGCAAACCATGCTGAGCAAGTACAGCTTCGTAATGCCTGAGACGGTTTTCAAGGGACTCCAGGAGCTCAAGTGCTTCTTCGTGAGCTTCACTTTCACCATGAGCTTCGAGACTCTCGGCCAATAAACGTGCCTGTTTGCACAGGATTGCCAGCGAGTCTCCTTGGATGACGCATCCAGGGAAATTACGGCCCGGCATCCGCACGATGCCGAAATTTGATAATTCTGAAAACACTTCTAACGGCTTTATTTCCATCTCAGTATTCTACCGACTCCCGAAAAAGCCTCGCCAGCCTTTATCTCCGCGATCCCCGCGTCTCCGCGTGACCATTCCCCTCAGCGTCTCTGTGCCTCCGTGCCTCTGTGTTGAAATCGAGCGACGCCACTTGCTAACCAGCATTTCCATTTACAATGCGTCCCCAAAGCCATGCCCACCGACCCCGCCATCCCCGACGTGCAGCCAGAATCGCCGAACCAGCGCTGGCGCGAATTAATCGATAAACCGCTGCCGCTTTTGGCCACACTCTTCCTGGTCACCGCCGCTCTCGGACTGCCACTTTTGTGGATAAGCCGCGGATTTTCCCTCGCGGCCAAGATCGTCCTAACGGTCGTCGTCCTGCTCTACACCGCCCTCGTACTCTGGCTGTTCTATCTCGTCATGGCCTGGTGCATTCCCCGCATCATGCAAGGCTTTCAAGCCCTCTAAAAGCGTGCATGCTTCTGCATTCTGCATTCATAATTCTGCATTTCCTCACTGCCCTCGCGGCAAATAAGTCTCACCCATATTCCGCGGAACTACCGACCGCGTCTGCGGTCCCATCCGACTCGGCGCAGGAGAAGGTATTGCGTTGCTTGGGGGAGCAGTCATC
>JANNTN010000821.1:0-15377 GCA_031394445.1 Anatilimnocola sp. | reverse complement strand
ATCATTCACCGCAAATGCGGCGAGCAACTCTCGCCTTTCGAGCTGCTCGCCGCAAGGCCGAAAGAAACGGCTGAGAGTACGTCGCCGGGTTAATGGATATCGTGACGGCCTTTTCATGACGGTTCCCCTTTTTGGCCAGCTCTTCACTGTGGTTCAAAAGGGGATTCGGTCTAGCGGCTCGCTTTCGCCGAAAGACTTTCGGTTTCGCAGGTAAATTCCGCAAATGTTTATGGCACAGGCACTTGCGAAAGGCTGTTTGGTCGGCTGGGCGGACGTTTTACCCACCGACTTCCGAGTACACCGCGGCCATTTTGAGGCGGACTAGCTCTAAAACGCGGGCCTTGGCCTTATAGACCTGATTGGCGTTTAGATGGAGGCGGTGGCTCACCTCCTCCACGCCCAAGTGATCGCGTACGAGCAACTGGAAGGCCAAGTAGGTCGTTTCAGGAACGTCCTTGGCCACCTGCTCGACGCAATAGCAGAGGTGCTGCTGCTTCCATTGCTCTTCCCACAAGTCGTCCGGCGAACCTTCTCGTGCGGGCAGATCGGCGAGCTCGTGGCTTTTCGCCAGCGGCTGGCGATGCTTGCGAAACAGATCGACGACGCGGCGGTTGACGAAGGTCCGCAGCCAGGCCTTAAAGCCGCCTTTTTCTCTTTGGTAATCGAACTTCCGGATTTGCCGGACAATCGTCTCATAGCAGGTCGCCCGCACGTCCTCCGCATCTTCATGGCTTAGCCCGCGGGCGCGCGCGTAGCGATAGAGGAGCGGGGCATAGAGATCGTGAAACTCCGCCCAGGCCTCGGTATCGCGAGGGTTCTTGATGCGAATGAGCAGGGTTGCGCGGGTCGTGTTCATGGCGCAGGACGAGTATCGAGAATGAGTCCTCTATTATTGATTCGCGTGAACCGGTGATTTCTGCCGCGCGAACGTCACTGGTCATCAACTTCTCTTGTCGTTCCGCCATTCCAAATTTTGACGGAGCCATCTTCCAGGCCCGCGACGAGATAGCGGCCATCAGGACTGAAGGCGACGGTATTTGCGTGGGATGTTTGGTCGCGGAGCGTGGCCATTTCGCGGCCGGCGGCCAGATCCCACAACTTGATGCTGTTGTCAAAGGCCGCGGATGCCAGCCGGCGTCCGTCCCGGCTGATTGCAACGGCGTGAATTTCATCGGTATGTCCGTGGAGCAGTTGAACAGGCTTGCGTTCAAGGACATCCCAAATCGTCAGCGTGCGGACGTCGCCCGCCGCCAGCCTGCGATTGTCGGGATGAAACGCCAAGGAAAAATCGTCGAGGACCATTCGGCGAGGAAACGAGACGGTTTCGACGAGTAAAGCGGCATCCCAGATTTTGACCGAATAGTGACCGGCGGATGCGATCCACCGCTCGTCAGGACTGATGGCGACGGCGTGAATATGGTCCGTGTGGCCAGACAAGAGGGCGATCGGCTGATGCGACTTCACGTCCCAGATTCGCAATTCGTTATCCGACGCGCCCGAGATAAACCATTTGCCGCTTGGCGCGAACACCACAGCGTGGACGCGCGCGTCGGGCTGGTGCGCCGGCAGATTCGCAAGCTCAGAGCGCCGCTCAACATCCCACAATTTCAAAGATCCGTTCCAACCGCCCGACACCAGCAGCTTTCCGTCGGGGCTAAACGCCACTTCGTGAACCGGCGCGTTGTGGCCCGATAATGTGGCTATTTGCCGGCGCTTCTTGAAATCCCACAGCTTGATCGTGTGATCCCAAGAAGCCGTCGCCGCGAGCTGGCCGTCGCTGGTGAACGCGACCTTGGCCACCAGCGCTGTGTGCCCTTTGAGCAAATTGCCCGGCTGGCTTTCGATTCCATTCCATAGTTTAACGTCGTAGTCCCACGCGCCAGTTACGATCTGGCGGCCATCGCCGCTGATGCCGACGGAAGTTACGATCCAGCGATGCCCGAGCAACACGCGTAGCGTCTCTCCCGTGGCCACACTCCATATTCGAGCGGTTTTATCGCGCGAGCCGGAGACAAGTATTTCGTCGTCCGGTCCAAATGCCACCGATGTGACCGGCCCGGTGTGCCCGCTCAGTTTGCGCACGGGGCCGCCCGTGGTTGCATCCCAGAGGTGAATTGCATTTTCGTGTCCAGCCGTGGCGATCAACCGGCCATCACGACTGATGGCAACGCAAGCATCGTTTCCTGGTTGATCTTCCAGCCGCAGCTTCACGGTGCCCGTGTTGATGTCCCACAATGTCACGCCGTCGAAACGAGCAGAGGCGAGTGTTTTTCCATCGGGAGCGAACGCCAAGTCGTTGACTCGCCAAACTTCTTGGGGGATTTGGCACAGCAATTCGCCATTTTGCCGCCACGCCAGGATGATGTGCTGGCCTTTTTGGCCGTGCGATTCTCTCGCACCCGCGGCAAGAGTTTGTCCATCGGCTGAGAACTCAAGCACATTAATGATGCAGGGTGGTCCGATGAACTCGGCCACGTATAGTTGCGTCGCGATATCCCAGATTCGCGGTGTGCCATCGCCCCAGGCCACGGCCAGCCGGTGGCCTTGAGGGTCTATTGCCAGCGTTGGCCACAAATCACCCGAGGCGACTGGAGGCGCAGCGGCTGGTCGAGCCAAAGACGCGAGTAACTTTTTTGAGGGCACATCCCAGATTTTCACCGTTTGATCGTCGCGCCCCGCGGACGCGATCACTCTGCCATCGGAGCTGATTGCCACAACGGTGACATAGGAAGAGTGGCCCGAGAATGTGTGCCGACTTTGGTCCAGTCGGCCTTGCACCTCGCGCCATTCCCAGCCTCGCAAGGACGGCGGCGCGGCACTTAATCGCTGCCCGGCCTCAACGACATCGTGCATTTGCAGTGCCGCCGCCGCGGCGGCCACATTGGCGGTGTACGAGTGATACTCGGCATCTTCCCGATGCCGCTTTTCTTCACGTCGCGCGGCTGCTTCGGCGATGCGGGCCGACTGTTCGCTCGTCTCAGCCTGCCGCGCCAGGTCGCGTTCATGAACGGCGTTGCGCCATAAGAAAATCGAGACAATCAACGCCGTTACAATTACCGCGAGAAAGGCCGCCGCGGTCGCTACGACCACTCGGTAACGCCGGATCGATTTGCGCAGCAAGTACCAGGTGCTGTCGCGTTTGGCATCGATGGGATCACCACACAAATAATGCCCCAGGTCGCGCGTGAGATGCTCCGCCGACTGGTACCTTCGCTCCGGCTGCTTGGCCAGGGCCTTGAGGACGATTGTCTCGATCTCGCTGTTGATGTCGCGGCAAACGGTTGATGGCCGCCGCGGCTCGAGCTCGGCAATGTGACAGAGCACGGCGCTTAACGGACCGGCTACCGGATAGGGGTATTCGCCCGTGAGCAACTCGTAAAAAATTACGCCCAGTGAATAGACGTCGGTTCGCACGTCGATCTGAAGCGGGTCGCCACGGGTTTGCTCGGGCGAAGCATAAGCCAGCGTGCCCAGGAATTCGCCCGTGGCCGTAAGATGGTCGTCTGGCAAACTGGTATTCGCGAGCTTTGCCAAGCCAAAATCGAGAATGTGTGGTTCGCCGGCCGCATCGACCAGGATATTTGCCGGCTTCAAGTCGCGGTGAATTACGCCGCGCTGGTGGGCGTAGCTGACTGCAGCGCAGATTCGATAAAACAACTCAATGGTTGCTTGTGATTGCCTGCTCGCGAGGCGGCCTGCCACGGCCGAGTGGTTTTGGGCCATGAACTGATCGAGCGGCACGCCATCCACAAACTCCATCGCATAAAACTGCCGCCCACGGCTGACGCCGCTGTCGTAGATGGTGACGATGTTGGGATGCTGCAAGCCAGCCACGACTTCGATTTCGCGTTCGAATCGCAGACGCTGACGCTCGGTGGCACTGGCACCGCGCAGGAGGATTTTGAGGGCTACCGTGCGTTTGGTTGCCTTCTGCACGGCTTTATAGACCACGCCCTGGCCGCCGCGGTGCAGCTCGGCGAGGATCTCGTAGCCCTCGATCTCCTCGGGGGGAGCCTCTTTCAAAGCGATTGCGGCCGATTCGTTCTGTTCGGTCGGCTCGCTGCCCGCGCCAAAGGCATGAAAGGCCGCTTGAATGTCTCCAAACAGGTCTTCATCGTCACGAAACTGAGCGACGGCCAGACGGCAGGTTTCGCAATGGCACAGGTGATCGTCCGCGGCTTCGATGGCCTCGCGCGCAAGTGTGCCGTGCGCCAGTTGTTCAACCTGGAATTCGTCAAGGCACTTGCCCATGGCGACCGCTCCGGCGGGCTGGGACCAGCAAACAGCGCCATCCTATCCTGGCAGGCAATCAGTGGCGAATTTTTCCGCAATGCAAGTAAGGAAAGAGTTACTTTCCTGAATAAATGCGGAGCCATCGCGGTCAGATTTCGCTCAGTTTTGGCAGCAGCCAGGGCTTGCGGTATTCGGCGCGGGTCAAAAATTGATTGGCGACGGTGCCTTCTTGGAAGGTGTAGGTCGCGGGATCGAAGTGGAGCGTGCGGCCGGAGCGCCAGGAGGCGTTGCCGAGGTGGCAGAGGAGGCTGGAGGGGTGGCCGATGGTTTCGAGGTCGGCATTCGGCTTGGCGCGGGAGCGCAGGCAGTCGAGAAAATTCTTGGCATGGGGAGTGTCGTTGTCGTAGCTGCCGCTGAATTCTTTGATGAGCTTGCCTTTGGCGTCGAAGGATCGCCAGCGCGTATTGCCGATGACGATGTAGCCGTTGTCGCCGTGAATTGCCGCTCCTTCTGGTTCTTCGTGCAGGGGATAGGCGTTCCAGACTCGCATTTCGTAGGTCATGAGCACGCCTGGAGCGAAGTCGTAGGTCACCATTTGCGTGTCGGGCCATTCTTGGGCGTCGTCGAAATAGTATTTGCCGCCGAGGGAGCTGATGGCGCGGGGCATATCGGGCAAGGTTTCGCCTTGGGCGGCCAGCGCCGTTGAGAGGGCCCAGCGGGCGTAATCAAGCCGATGCACGCCGTCGTTGCCGAGGTCACCGGTGCCGTAGTCGAAGAACCACCGCCAACTGCCGTGAAAGCGACGGGGATTGAACGGACGTAAGGGAGCGGGGCCGAGCCAAAAGTCGTAGTCGATGCCGGAGGGTGGTTCGCCGTCGGGTGGTTTGCCAATTGAGCCTTGCTTGCCGCTTTCCCAGGCTTTGGCGAACCGCACTTTGCCGAGCGCGCCGGTTTTCAGGTACTCCATGCAGGAGAGTAGGTGGGGGCCGCTGCGCGATTGGGTGCCGAGCTGGACGACGCGGCCATACTTCTTGGCAGCGGCGACCATCGTGCGCCCTTCGAGGATGTTGTGGCCGTCGGGCTTTTCGACATAGACGTCTTTGCCGGCCTGGCAGGCGTGGATTGTGGGGAGGGCGTGCCAATGATCGGGAGTGCCGATCACGAGTGCGTCGAGTGATTTGTCTTCGAGAGCCTTGCGGAAATCCTTGATCGCTTCGGGCCGTTTGCCGGTCTTTTGCTCGACTTGCTTGAGGCGATTCTCAAGCACGCCGGGATCGAGATCGCAGACGTAGCGAACTTCGACTTCTGGCAGCGAGGCAAACGTGTTCAGCACTCCGCCGCCGCGACCGCGGACGCCCATCATGGCAATCGAGATTTTTTCGTTGGCAGCGATGGCCTTTTTCGAGGCGACCGCTGAGAGGGCGGCGATGAGGCCGGCGGTGGCGGATGTTTCAAGGAAGGTGCGACGTTTCATTTGCTCGCCTCATTCAACATTTTCGACCATGTGAAAACAACGCAACCCGCCGGCTCAGGGTGAGGCAGCGGGTTGCTGGGGTTGGTTGAAGCTGTGGGAAGGTGTATTGCGCTGCGCTTATACACCCTACACGCGGATGCGATCAAAGGGACTACTTGCCTTTGTGAGCCGAGTGGCAGTTCATGCAGTTCGCGGCCGCTTTCAGAGCATCTGTTGCGCCGCTCTTACCCGCGGCGCAATCCTTGGCGGCGGCGAGCAAGGCAGAGGTCTTTTCTTTCCAACTGGCATCTTCGCCCTTGGGGGGCTTGTTAGATCCCAAAGCTTCGATGTATTCGACGAACTGCTTCTTTTCCTCATCGGAGGCAGTTCCGCCGGCAACTTTTCCGCACAAGCCGGGGCCGCCCTTGGCCATGCAGGCTTTCATCACCTCCTTGATGCTGTGCTTTGCTTTGTCTTGGGCTCCACTCGTCATGGTGAGCATGGTCCAACCAAAAACCACGACGAGGGACGCGACGAACAACTTTCGCATACCAGATTCTCCGCTGTGTGTAACTTGAAACAGGAAGTAGAACGCGACCGACGGGCGCTATGGTACACGATCAAAAATGGAAAGTCGCCAACCCCCTGCTACTTTTGCAGAAATTGGCAGTTGCCGGGGGCCGATGGGCCGGCGAACCGTTAACGCGTGGACCGGCAGCGTCGCGTGCCCGGAAAATTGGACCGAATTCGGCTGCTTTACGTGTGAGAAAATTAGTAGGCCAAACTCAATTGCAGCGCAATCGTGTCGGCTGGCGTGTCGGCAGCGTTGCCATTGACGCTCAACTGCCGCGCAAACACATATCCGGCCTCCAGATTCCATTCCCTACCGGAAACGTGAAAGCCCTCAATGCCCACGAGAAGGCGAAGATCGGTGTAGCCGACGAGCACGTTTTCCGTCGGCGTATCAGCCACCGCCCAGGTGCCGCCGCCCAGTTGACCCGCCACATACCAGAATGAGGAGCCGGTTTCGTCCGTTCGGAAGCGCTGCACATAGCGGGGTTTGGGAATGACGAACTCTAAACGCGAGTCATCGGACGGCGTCCAAACGACGCCGCCAACCGGGAGCAAATGCGAGTCGAGTTGGCGGACGTAGGCGATGCCGCCCAGAACATTCCAGCGCGGGCCGAGCCGCAGATTGCCCATTAGCCATCCGGTGAGCTGAAAAGTGTCTCCATCGAGATGTTCGTAGTCGCCGTAAAAACCCGGCGTGATGCCCAGCGATAGCCCCCACCGATCGCCATCGATTGGCCGCCAATTCAAATCGAGATAGAGGTCGTACACGCACGCTGGCAGGTCGAGATCGCGCGGTCCCGACCAAAAGTGCATCCCGGCTCCAGGCGTGATGTTCAAAGCCGGCACTTCGTCGTAACCAAACAGAAACGTGTGATTGCAGTCTGAGTCGATGATTCCAAACCCTTGGTTGCCCCAGGCCGGCAGCCAAATCGACGTGAAGCGTGTCGCGGGGAGCGGTAGCTCGTCCGAAGCGAAGGCCGGTAATGGCGGAGGTGCGGTCGGCTGAGCGAAAGTCACAGCCGGATAGCCTGTAGTGGGTCCAGCGGCGGCCGGATAGCTCGTGTTTGGAAATGCGTTCCATTCGGCGGGAAAGGAAACCGGCATTTCGGCGAAGGCCGGAGGCGGAGCGAACTCGCCCGGTGTTTGGGCGCAGGCGAGGGCTGCGATCAAGGTCCAACTCGCTGGCAGCATCATTCCTCCGCGCTCATTTCACAGCGGCGTGACTTCTAAAGGTGGGGCAAATTGACGTCAAGCCGATCAATGAACGGCTGGTACTGGCAATTTGGGAAGTACCGGAGGTTTGGCGCGGCTTCGATGAACTGGAGAGGTCGCAATTCCACACGCGGCAAATGCATTTGGTCGATAAATGATCTTGGAAACATTATCGAACCGCCGCTAGGAATCGCCTCTAGCTTTGGTCCCAAATTTGGTGAATGGAGAAATCTGATGTCACGAAACATTTGCCTGTCCTGCGCAGTCTTGGGGGTTTTGGTCGTGGGGCCCATGCAAGTGCTAGCTGATGGCAAAGGAGGCGGATTGAACCGAGCGCTGAAGGGCGGGGCCAAGGGACCGATCAACGCGGGGCCGGGCCGGCAGGGCGGTCTCTCAGGTCATGGAGGCGACGAATTGGCTCGCCGCGGTCCTGGTTTGGGACGAGCGGGTAGCGGTTTGCAGCGCGCTGGAATTGGCACAGCCCACACGCCCCCGCTAGCCGCAGATGGAAATCCGGTAACCAACCAGCAACGAATTTTGGATCACCGCCTCAATCAGGCCGAACACCTGCGAGGAATTTCCGAGCGGAACGGCAACGAACACTTGCTCGAAACCGCGGACCGGATGGAAGCGAACGCCACGCGGAATTTTGAACGTCAACAACAGCGCTTTGCCGGAGACACGACTGTTCCGCCATCCTCGACCGGCGAGGCTCCGGCTCCCACTCTCACGACGCCGAATGCCGAAGAACCGGTTCCAGTGACCACGCCGACTGCCCCAACCGCCAGCCGTGCAGGGCGGGGTTTTTGGTTCCGTTCCCGATAAATTGGCACGTCACTGCCGAGGGGCGTTGCGGTCGGGCGGCTCTTGGCCGAGCAGGTGGCGGACGAAATAGTCGTGCATTCGGCGGGTTCCATAAGCGCCGCCCATGCCGTGACCCGCGCCGGGTACGACGATGAGGTCGAAGTCTTTGCCGGCTTTGATTAGGGCGTCGGCCAGGCGGAGGGTCGATTCGGGGGGGACGTTGGTGTCGAGCTCACCGACGATCAGCAGCAGCTTCCCGCGGAGGCGGGAGGCGTTGTCGATGTTCGACGATGCGGCGTAGTGCGGGCCGACGGGATGGCCCATCCACTGCTCGTTCCACGAGGCTTTGTCCAGGCGGTTGTCGTGACAGCCGCAGCCGCTAACGGCGACTTTGTAGAAATCGGGATGGAAGAGGAGGGCACCTGTCGAGTTTTGGCCGCCGGCGGAGCCGCCGTAGATGCCAACCCGCGTGCTGTCGTACCAGGGATATTTTTTGGCGACGGCTTGGTGCCAGAGAATGCGATCGGGAAAGCCGGCGTCTTTGAGGTTCTGCCAGCAAACGTCGTGGAAGGCCTTGGAGCGATTGGCGGTGCCCATGCCGTCGATCTGCACGACGACGAAGCCGAGGTCCGTCAGGGAGGAGAACCGCGACTGCGGGCTGAACGACTTGGGGACGTGTGAGCCGTGCGGACCGGCATAGATGTGTTCGATGACGGGATACTTTTTGGCGGTATCGAAATTGCGCGGGCGGGTGATGATGCCCCAGATGTCGGTGGTGCCGTCGCGGCCTTTGGCGGTGAAGACTTCGGGCGTTAGCGAACGGCCGTCGGTGGCTTCTTGAACATCGGCGACCTCAAGCTTGCAGACCAGTTGGCCGTCGTTGGTGCGGCGCAGCTCGTGGATCGGCACTTGATCGATGCGGGAGTAGCGATCGATGAAGAATTTTTCATCGGGAGAGTATTCGATGGCGTGTGTGCCGTTGCCGGCTGTGAGCGCGACGAGACCAGTGCCGTCGAAGTTGATCCGGTAATGGTGAATCAGGTACGGATCTTGATCGGGATTGCGGCCGCTGGCGCGGAACCAGATTTGGCGGCGAGCTTCGTCGATGCGGTCGATGCCGCGCACGACGTACTGGCCCTGCGTGATTTGGTTTTTGATGGCACCATCCTGAGCATCGACGAGATAAAGGTGACGCCAGCCGTCGCGTTCGGAGGCGTAGATGATTTCTGAGGTTTTCTCGAGCCAGGTGAAGGGTGCGGCATTGGTGCCGTCGGTATGGGCGGTCCAGATGAATGTTTCGGTGCGTTCGTCGATCAGATTGCGATTCTGGCCGGTGAGGGCGTTGATTTCGATTAGCCGGAGACGCTGGTGGCCGCGATCGACTTTTTGGTAGGTGAATTTGCTGCCGTCGTCGTTCCAGCGGAGTCGCGGCGTGCCGAAATCGACGCGATCGACGCTGCAGGGGATTTCTTTTTGCTCCGGCACGTTGAACAGATGCAGCTCGTAACCCGTGAATTTATCGCCGGGGAGGGCGTAGTTGCGGGTTTGCAGCTTGGCGCGGCCGCCGCCGGCGGGGGAGGACTCGATAAGATGGACTTCTTTTTGTTCACCCGGTTCGATGCGAAAAGCGACGAGGGTTTGGGAGTTTGGCGACCAATCCAGATTGCCATAGGCGAGCCCTTCGCGGCCGTCGTGGCTAAGTTGCACTTCCTTTTGGCCATCCGCAGAGCGGACAAAGACGTTGGAATCGCGAATGAAGGCGGTCCAGTTGCCGTCGGGGGATTTGTCGATTCTGCCACCTGGTCGGGTTCGCCCGCGACCGGTTCGCGAAGCGGGTACCGGGCGCGGCGGCGTTTTGCCGTCGATGTCGATGGTGTCGGTGGCTTCGCTGGCTTGGAAAATTCCGAGCGACTGCCCCTCGCCGCCGACAATTTCCCAAACGTGGCCGGCAAAGGTGTGCTGGGCTTTTTGGCTGCCGGCGGCGACCTTGCCGTATGTTTGGCGGTTGCCGCTGGTATCGAGCCAAAACAATTCGATTTCGCCCGGTGTGCGGTTGAAAAATGTCAATTCGGTTTCTGCGCCGGTGGTGCGACTGACGCGTGGACCGTCGAGCGGGCGGAGCGTGGTGGTTGAACCACTGGGGGCGGCGGGCTGGTCTTTCAACTCGGTGAGGGAGTAGGTGGCGAGGTCGCAGCGCCAGTTGCGTCCGTCGGCGCGAAATTCCAGCACTTGGTCCGCTGGCTTAAACTCGAGCCGTTCGATGGGAAGCCGCTCGGCGGTGGCCTCGGCGATGTTTTTGTCGCGGAGGGCGGCTGCTAGCTGGGCGTGATCGAAGGCGGCGGTGCGGGTGCCTTTTTCCGCATCGACCAGAATGAAATCGCGAGCGCCTTGGGGCAGGTCGTTCTGATACCAGAACTTGGTATTGCTGTCGAACCAGTGGGGCACGAGGCGCGATTTATAGACGCGCGGGCCGTTGCCTTCGCCTCGCTGGGCCAGCGCGGGGCCGGCAGCAAAAATGCACGCAAGTGCTATCAGGATGTTTGCTAGCCGGATACTGATCGCTGCTGACATGGGTTGGTTTCCCGATAATCGCCTTCGGCTGAAGCCATGATCGTTTCGTATGGCGGGGGCACAGTCAAGAAATAAGGGGAAAGTCTCGGCCAAAGCAACCTGCGTGGCGTTAAAGGCTCGGAGCCGCAAGAGATCCTGGCCAACGGTCGGAACTACTAGAGTTTTGAAGGTTCTTCTGGGTGTCAGCAGTGCTGCGATGGCGAGGTGCCGGCTCAAAACAAGTAAAATTGAGTCCGGCCAGAGGCCCGCCCCACGGGCGATAGCGAACTTGCCCGATTTTTCCGGTCTGCCTATACTTCTGCCCGCCCACAGATAAACCGACGTTTTCGTCCAGCCGAGATTCCGCGCGGCGGGCGGAACCTACGGATGTTGCCGGAAAGCAACGTGGGGTGGTGAGGACTTGGCACGCTGGTTGCATTATGACAACAACCATGCCGGGAGTTGACTGCTAAAGGGGCCGGATAATTGGTCCCAGTGGCAGTCAATTTACGGCCGACACGCCCCGCACAATTGCACGGGACGGGGTGAACCGGTACAGGAGGCTCTTGAAAAAATTACACTCGATTGGCCGCCGCGAGTGGCCGATGAAGGGAGTGCTATCGTGCTAGCGCCGGCAAAGTTGCCCAGCTCATTCACGGACGCTCCCCCTCGGACACGGAAACGCGGCGCACGGCACATCGGGTGATACTCATTAGGGGACGCGAGCGTCCGGGTTGTATTCATGCAGCGGATAAATTTCGGCTTCACTGGCCAGTCCGCGGCGGGCACAACGCCTCCGGCGTATCTCGTCCTCACGTTTCGATACAGCGAACATGCCGGCATTCGCGGGTTAGACCCACGCGGACGCTGGCCGAGGGAGAGACCGACAATGTATATTTATGGAAGCAGTCAGATTCACGCCGCCCAGCCGATCAGCGCGCCCCATCGGATGACTCCGAGCCAGGCGAGCGGCGGCGCGAGCTCCTTTGGTGGAGTCGATCAGTTGGATATTTCACCCGAAGCCGATTTCGTCGCTCAAGCTCGCGATTTGCCCGAGATTCGGGAAGACCGCGTGGCGTCGCTGAAGGCGCAGATTCAGAACGGGACGTATGAGACGTCGGATAAGCTCGACATGGCGTTGAGCCGGTTGTTGGACGAAATTGCGTAGGTTCAGTTTGAACCGCGGATGACGCGAAGCGCGCGGATAACATCGTTATCCGCGCGGTGTCCGCGAAATCCGTGGTTTCTCTCATCAAAGCTCAAAGCTTCTCTTGATGAACCAGGCTTCGACGGCGCGGAAATAATCCGCGTTGTCTTTTTTGGCGAAGCCGTGGCCTTCGTTGTCGGCGAAGACGGTCCAGACGGTGCGGCCGTTGGCACGGACTTTGGCAGAGATTTGCTCGGCTTCGCTGAAAGGGACGCGGGGGTCGTTCTTGCCGTGGGCGACCAATAGGGCCGAGACGATTTTTTCGGGGTGGTTGGCGGGGCTGATCCGCTCGAAGATGGCTCGCATCTTTTCATCGCGCTCGTCACCGTATTCAGCCCGGCGGAGATCGACGCGGTAGGGCGAGGTGTTCTTTAGAAACGTGTTGAAGTTGCAGATGCCGACGACGTCGGTGCCGGCTTTGATGCGGTTGCCGAAGGTCATGAGGGACGAGAGAACCATGTAGCCGCCGTAGGAGCCGCCAGTAACGGCGACGCGCGAGGCGTCGAGCTCGGGTTGCTGGGCGATCCAATCGAGCAGAGCGCCGATGTCTTTGACGCTGTCTTCGCGTTTTTCGGCGTTGTCGAGCATGAGGTAAGTCTTGCCGTAGCCGGCGGAGCCGCGGACGTTGGGGAAAATCACGGCGACGCCAAGCTCGTTGAGATAAAACTGCGTGGTGCCGGAGAAGAACGATTGAGCCTGGCTTTCGGGGCCGCCGTGGATGTTGATGAGGACGGGAGCTTTCTTTTCGGCGGTGGCGGTGCGGGGCTTGTAGTACCAGGCGGGGATTTCGCGGTTGTCGAAGGATTTGAAGCGGATGCCGGTGGCGGCGATGAATTTGGCGGGGTTGAGGCCGCCGACTTCGCTGTAGGTCCAGCGGGTGAGCTGGCCGCTGGCGATTTCGAGCGAGTAGGCGTCGGCCGGGGCGTCGGGGCGGGCGAGCGTGAAGCCGAGGGATTTGCCGTCGGGAGAGAAGTCGAGCGAGCCGACGATGCCAGTGGGGAGTTTTAGCTCGCGGCGGTTCAATTTGCCGCCAGTTTGGGACTCAAGCAGATAGAGTTGGCTCGCGCCGTCGGCGTTGACGGTGAAAGCGACGAGGCCGGTGTCGTTATTGACCTCTAAGCCGTGGACGTCCCAGGGGATGTCGGAGGTGAGCCAGTCGTATTTGTTCGTTTCGAGATCGAGGAGGGCGAGGCGGCGGAATTCGTTGTCGGCATCGCAGGCGATGAAGGCGTGTTTGCCATCGGGCGCGAATTCGAAGGCTCCGATGGCGACTTTGTCCTTGGTGGGTAGAGGAATGTCGCGGCGTTTGCCCGACTCGAAATCCATGATGGCGGGGTAGGACTCGTTGATGGAGACGTAGCGGGTGAGGAGCAAGGTTTTGCCGTCCTGGGACCAGTCGCTCACGTCCCAATGCTCGTTGGTGACTTCCATGAGGGTGCGTTGGAAGCCGGGCTTGCGCGGGTCCATCGCGAAGAGGTCGGTGTCGCGGCCGTTGCGGGCGTTGCCGCCGACGATCATGAGCTTGCCGTCGTCGCGAACGCCATCGATGCGGTGTTTGCTTTTGCCGTCGGTGAGGAGCGTGGTCGTGAAGTTCTGGCGGTCGAGCAGGTAGATCTGGTCGTTTTCGCTGCCGCCGCGGTCCATGGCGAGCAGAATCGCGCCGTCGGTGGCTTTGCGTAGAAAGCCGCCGGATACGGGCTCGCTATAGAAGGTGATTTGCTCGCGGCGGCCGCCGGGTTCATAGACGCGGTGGAGTTGCGAGGCGTTGGCGAAGCGAGTGGAGATCAGGATGCCTTTGCCGTCGGGTGACCAGCCGTGGAAGCTGGCGGCGCGGGTATTTTGGTATTGAGAAAGGCGGTCGGCGAATTCCACGGGGACGGGTGGGACGTCTTGGGTTTGGATGGCGGCGGGTTTGGGGAGTTCGGCTTGGGCGGGGGCAAACGGTGAAAAAATTGCCGCAGCCAACACGAACGCTGAAAAACCACGAATCACACGAATCAGGCAGGGAAATAGCCGCGGATGAACACGGATGAACACGGATGAAGATAGGAATGGGGAATTCATTTCAGGCTCTCCAGAATGGGCGGTTGTTTGTGGAAGGCGAGGATTTTTTCGCAGAGGCCGGCCATGGCGAAAACTTGAGGGACGGTGAGGGCGATGAATTGGAGGCCGATGGGAAGGCCGCGCTTGGATGACGACACAGCGGAAAGGCCGCAGGGAATGGTGAGGGAGGGCCAGCCGATGTAGCTCCAGGGGGCGTTGAAGGTGGGGACGCCGGTGGTATCGAGGCTAGGTGCGGGGCCGATGGTAGAGGGCATGACGAGGCAGCCGAGGGTGTCTTCCTCGGAGTGGAGCAGTTGGGCCAACTCGTTGCGGAGGTCTTCGCGGCGGATAAGGGCTTCGGCGTAATCGACGGCGGAGATGTTTTGGGCTTCGTCGAGCAGGGAGGCGATGTTGGGGCCGTATTGGTCACGGCGGCTGGGGAATGTTTGGCGGTGATAGGCGGCGGCTTCGACGACGTTGATGCGGCGGTGCCAGGTGAGGATGTTGGTGAACGAGTCGGGCAGCGCGAGCGGCCGCATGGAAACGGATGACTTCAGCCGATCGAGGGCTTGTTGAAAAGAACGCCGCATTTCAGGTTCGGCGTGGTTGAGAAGCGGGCCTTCGAGGACGAAGAGGGTTTTGTTGAGGCCGTAGGCGTCGATCCACGATTCGAGATCGTTGTCGGCCCAGCGGCGGGAGAACATGCTTTCCATGCTGCCGTGGGCGTCGGCGGCGAGGGCTTGCCAGACGGCGTAGAGGTCGCTGACGCGGCGGGCGATGGGGCCGACATGGTCGAGGTGCATCGTGAGCGGAGCGATGCAATTCATTGAGAGTTCGCCGAAGCCCGGCTTGAGGCCGCTGACGCCGCAGAAGGAGGCGGGGCGGATGATCGAGCCGCCGGTTTGCGTGCCGAGGGCGGCGAGGCACATTTCGGTGGCGACGGCGGCGGCGCTGCCGCTGGAGGAGCCGCCGGGGGTGTGGTTTAGGTTCCAGGGATTGCGAGTGGGCGGCGGATCGAAGCAGGCCCACTCGGTGGTGACCGTTTTGCCGAGGATGATTGCACCGGCTTTGCGCAGGGAGGCGACGACGGGGGCGTCGCGGTTGGCGATGTGATCCGCGCGGAGGGGCGAACCGCATTTCGTTGGCCAGCCGGCGACGTCGATGATGTCCTTGATGCCGATGGGAATGCCGTGGAGTGGGCCGAGGACTTCGTCACCCAACTGGAGTTTGTCGAGGCGTTTCGCTTCGCAGCGGGCACCTGCGGCATCGACGCTGACCCAGGCTTGGATTTGCGGTTCTAGC
>JANNTN010000803.1:0-8463 GCA_031394445.1 Anatilimnocola sp. | reverse complement strand
CCACGCTCGGCGAACACCCCGCGCCCGACGTCGATCAATTGCGCGCGCCGTGCCGCAGCGGGTAGACGTCCGGACGGAGCGCGCGCGCTGGCCACCTTGACAGCGATATTACGCTAGCGTAACTTACGCAACGGTAAGGTACGGCAGCGTCGGGAACCCAGCCCCCGTCGGCCCGCCGGAAAGGCTCATGGCAAGGGAAATCGCTCAAACGATGGCCGCGACGGAGGAAGGGTCCGTTTGGGCGACAGTAGTCAGCTCGCTCGAGATGGCTTGAATGCTTTTATTGTGTTGACCGACGTCTTGAGCGACGGATGTGGTTAATTCGCTCACGCGGCCCACGAGGCCCTGGAACTGAGTCATGTCCACAGGTGGCGGCAGCGGTGGTGCAGCGGGCTCAACAGCCGTAACGGCGGCGGCAACAACGGGTGCAACCGTTTGCACCGGCGGTTTTTCAAAAAGCTGAGCCAGATACTCAAGGAAGCGGGCAAGCATGGGGATTTTGCACTTAGTCAGTAGTTGTCCTTGGCGTTCGCGACTAAAGACTAGGACGCAGTTGAAGTTATGACGAAACCTGTTGAAAAAACGGTACGGCGCTCCCCCGAAGGAAGATGGCGGCACGGCGTTGCTCGTTACGATTCGCACAATCGTCAGGGACGAAGTTTTTGGCATTCACGCTACCTGCCGCATAAACGTAAGCGGAGCGAAAATTGGGGAGCGATAAATCACATCTGGTCGCTACACTTGGCAAATGCCGCCTTCCGATTCTCAAACGCCGTCAGCCGGGCCGGGCCAATCGCTATCGTTGCTCGACACCACGTCGATCACAGTGGGGATCATCATTGGTTCGGCGGTCTATAAGATTGCGCCGCTCGTCGTGGCGGGGGCGGGGGAATGGTCGCTGTGGTTGTGGGTGGCAGGTGGGGCTGTCGCGCTGGTGGGCGCGATGTGCTATGCCGAACTGGCCACGGCGTTTCCCCATGTGGGCGGAACTTATGTCTATCTGTCGGAGGGCTTGGGAAGGAATGTTGGCTTCGCATTTGCCTGGACCGAGTTTTGGATCGTGCGGCCAGGCAATATCGGCGCGGTGGCTTTTGTGTTGGCGGACTATGCTGTGCCGCTGTTTTCCCGTGCAGATGGCTCGACCGGAGCGATTTCGCAGGGCAGTGTGGCAGCGTTGATTGCCGCGCTGTCGATTGGCGGTTTGGCGGTGCTGAACGCGATTGGTCTCAAAGCCGGGACACGGGCGCAAAACGCGTTGACCGCGCTCAAGCTGTTAGGACTACTGCTACTTGTGGCGGTTGGATTTTCGGTGTCGCCGTCGAGAGAATCACTGCCATCGACGGCTCTAAACGGCAGCATTAGCCTGGCGTTAATTCAGATCATGTTCGCTTATGGCGGTTGGGCAGATATGTCGTTTGTGGCGGCAGAGGTGCGGCACCCAGAGCGTAATATTTTGCGGGCACTGGTGCTGGGAACAGTGACCGTGACGGTCATCTATTTGCTGGTTAATGCAGCGTTTTTGCACGCGCTCGGACTGGCCGGAGTGGCGGCGTCGCAGGCAGTGGCTGCGGACGTGTTGTCGCTGCGCCTCGGCACGTGGGGAGCCAAGGCGATCAGCATCTTGGTGGTAATTTCGTGCCTGGGAGCCATCAATGGGATGCTGTTCACGGGAGCCAGGGTTTTCTATGCACTGGGCCAGCATCATCCGACGCTCCGCTGGCTGGGCAATTGGAATGAGCAGACCGGCGTGCCACTGCGTTCGCTGGTAATGCAAACGGTTGTGACGCTCGCGCTGGTGGCAATCTGTCGGCGGGAGGGATTTGAGCGACTGGTGGTGTTTACCGCGCCGTTCTATTGGGGGTTCATTGCCCTGGTGGCGGTTTCGCAAATTGGGCTGCGGCTGAAGGGAAAGATGGCCGCGGCCGCGTTTCGCACGCCGCTGTTTCCCCTGTTGCCGCTGATCTTTGCTGGCACGAGCGGGGCCATGGTCTATGCGGCGCTCGACTATGCACGTCACAACCAATCCGTGGAGGGATTGTGGGCACTTGGCGTCATCGCAGTGGGGATCGTGGTGGGTTTGTGCGACTGGCTGGCGCGACGTCGCTAGCGATGCTAGTGCGCGATGCTGGCTAGCGATGTTGGCGTGGGGCGCCGTGTTGAAGATGCGCAAAGTCTGCGGGTCGTAGTGACTTTAACAATAGGGCGAAGGCTGACGATGCCGATTTACACGGGAGAGTGTGTTCACTTCCCGTCAGAAGGCACGGAAGTCGATGGCGGCGGTTTCAGCGACCAATCCAGCTTTTACGCAGCAAGCAGCGCACGCCCAGCGGCGGAGCGTTTCGGAAGCGGATTCGCTTGGACCCGATCCGCAACTTGTGGCGGAGATGAAGCATGAGATCAACGCCCTCGTGCAAGAAGTCACGCTGCTGGCGGGCCAGGACATATCGCCGGATGCTTTTTACAGCGGGTTTTTAACGCGAATCGTGTCGGCCATGGCGGCCGCGGGCGGGGCGGTTTGGGTGCCGGGAGATAACGGCGCTTGGAAACTGCAATATCAAATCAATCTGGCACAAACGGGCACGGAGGCTACGCCTCGATCGCGGTCGCGGCATGGTCAGCTCATTCGTGGAGTGGCGGCGAGCGGCCAGGCCCAGATCGTGCAGCCAAGCAGCGGACCGGCGACTGAAACCGGCGCTGGCAATCCGACCGAACTGTTGCTGATTCTAGCTCCCTTCGTGCTCGAAGATGAAACGCAAGGAATAGTCGAGATTTTTCAGCGGCCAGGGGGCGCGCCGAGCGCCCAACGCGGCTACCTGCGGTTTCTGGCGCAAATGGCCGACCTGATATGTGCCTACGTTAAGAGCCGTCGCTTGCGGCAATTGGAAGAAACGCAGCAACTGTGGCGGCAACTGGAAGGGCTGCTGACGGCCATCAATCATGGGCTGGATCTGCGGCAAACGGCTTATGCTATTGTGAATGAAGGGCGACGGCTGATTGGCTGTGACCGGCTGACTTTGGCTATCAGTTACGGAAATCACTGCCGCATTGAGGCAGTGAGCGGATTGGACACGCTCGATCGCCGGGCTTCGGAGTTGCAGGGATTGGCCCGCCTGGCCACGGCTGTTGTGCGAACGGGCGAACCTATTTGGAGCGACGGTTCCGACGACTTTCCTCCACAAATCCAGGTGCCGCTGCAAGCGTACATTGATCGCTCGCATGCGCGACTGGTGGGTGTGCTGCCTCTGGTGAATGCATCGGGAGCCGCGGCTGCGAACGACGGTAGTGGTGCCGGCGGAAAAGCGGCTACTCCGATTGGTGTAGTCATTATCGAGCAGTTTCGTGAAGGCGACGTGACTGAGACGATTCGCATGCGCAGCCAGGCTGTGGCGAAACATAGCGCGCAGTCGCTGGCCAACTCTTTGGAACATAGCAGCCTGTTTTTGTTGCCGCTGTGGAAGGCGTTGGGCAAAGTCACATGGCTGTTTCGCGGCAGCGGACTGGTCAAAACGGTGTTGACATTGGCAACCATCGGAGGGATTGTCGCAGCCCTGATTGCGGTGCCGACGAATTTTGAAATTCAAGCGCGGGGCAAATTGCAGCCGTCGCTGCGGGCTGAGATTTTTGCTCCACTCGATGGGTTGGTTTCGAACGTGTTGGTTGAACACGGCCAAATCGTGGAGCCGGGAGCTGTCCTCGCGCAATTGACCAATACGGATCTGGATATTCAGCTCGCGGCCGTTCTGGGCAGGCAAACGACGAATCGCGAGCGGCTGGAAGCGGTTGAACGCGTGTTGCTCGACAATCGTGGCGCGGCGGCGCGGTTGTCTGCCGTGGAAGAGAACCGCCTTTCGGGCGAAATGCTGCAACTTCATCAGGAAGCGCAGAACATCGACCGAGAATTGGCTCTGCTGCGCGAAAAGCAGCGGCAGCTCACGGTGGTTGCTAACGAGCGGGGACAAGTGGTGACGTGGAAGGTGCGTGACTTGCTGCTGAAGCGTCCGGTTTCCCGCGGCCAGGGTTTGATGACACTGGCGAATCCCGACGGCCCTTGGGAATTGGAGTTGTTTTTGCCGGAGCGGCGGTTGACGCATTTGCTGCGGGCCCAAAGTGGTGGTGCGGCCGTGGAAGCGACGTTCATTCTGTCGAGCCATCCTGGGCAGACGTTTCGGGGCACGGTGGCTGAAATTGAACAAACGGCCGAAGTGCGCGGCGAGGAAGGAAATACCGTCCTGGTTCGCGTGTCGGTCGATAAGGCCAGTCTGCCGCAGTTGCACGATCAGACGACGGTGACCGCCAAACTGAATAGTGGCCGGACGAGCATCGGCTATGCCTGGTTTTGTGATTTGATTGAAACGGTTCAGTCCAAAGTTCTGTTTTGGCTGCCGAGTTAGTTTTTTCCGAAGGTTGCAGGCAACTCCCCCCAGCCCGTCGTATCCATGCATACTTCGCTCGGTTTGGCGATTCTTCTCATCAGCGTGCCACCGGTGGCGAGCACGCCGACGCTGACACCCAAAGCCGCGCCAACTGCCGGGCGCGAAGTGCGGCTGGCTCACTGTCTGGTCTCGCTGATCGAGGATGTGCAGGTTCCCGCTCGCGAAGCGGGGCCACTGGTTGGCATGAGCGTAGTTGAAGGGCAATACGTTACCGGGGGCCAGTTGCTGGCACAGATCGACGATCAGCAGCCGAAGCTGGACAAGCTGGCAGCCGAATTGGAACGCGATGCGGCGATGGCCAAGGCACTCGACGACATCGAGGTTCGCTATGCCGAAGCCGCGGCTGAAGTGGCCAACGCCGAGCTGGAACGTGCCCTGTCGATCGATCGTAAAAGTCCCGGTGGAGTGACGCAACAGGAAATTCAGAAACTACGCTTGGCCAAGCACCGCGACGAACTGCAAATCGAACGCAGCAAGCTGGAGCGGCGCGTGGCCAAAATGAATGCCGATGTGCATCAAGCGGCTGTGCAATCAACCAGTCATGCGGTGGCGCGGCGGCAGATTGTTTCGCCGCTGGCGGGGGTTGTTGTCAACATCTTGCATGAAACGGGTGAATGGGTGGCGGCGGGTGAGCCGGTGCTGCAAGTGGTGCGGATCGATCGGCTGCGCGTGGAAGGATTTTTGAGTGCTACGGGGATTGGTCCCGAGGAAGTTGCGGGCCGGCCTGTGGCGGTCGAGGTGCAACTGGTGGGTGGTAAAACGGCGAAATTCGTCGGCGATGTAGTGTTTATCAGCCCGATGGTGCAGGCTGGCGATAAATATCGCGTGCGGGCGGAAGTGGAAAATCGCACCGAGAACGGCAGCCCGCTGCTGCGGCCGGGCATGACCGCGGCGATGACGATTGGTTTGGGTTCTAGCCAGCAGGCTGCCCGCACGCTCCGCTAGGGCCACGCCCATGAGTGATCTGTTTACATCGATCTCTAACCGGCCGCTGCCGCTGCAGATGCGCCGCGATCTGGTCATCAAGCGGCAAATGTGGCAAGGGCGCGAGTATTGGACGATCAAGGATCCGCTGGCTCTGAAGTATTACCGATTCGAGGATGAGGAATTCGCGATCCTCTCGATGCTGGACGGGCAAACCTCGTCGCAGGCGATTCGCGATATGTTCGAGCGGCGGTTCGCACCGCAGCGGATCACGAATAGCCAGGTGCAGCAACTGTTGACGATGTTGCACCGCAGCAATTTGCTGATGGCGAATGCCGCCGGCCAGGGTGAGGAACTGCTCGCGCGCGACCAAAAACGCAGCCGCAAGAAATTGCTGGAGGGGCTGAGCAATTTCATGGCGCTGCGATTTCGTGGGTTTGACCCCGATCGGTTGCTGACAGCGTTGAATCGCAAAGTGGGCTGGATTTTCTCGCCAGTGGCGGGTTTGCTGGCAATGGTGCTGATGGGTGCAGCCGTGGCTCTGGTTGTGGCTGAGATCGACGACGTCTGGCGACGGATGCCGACGTTTCAAGCGTTTTTTGCCGTGCAAAACTGGGTTTGGCTGGCTGTGACGCTGTGCGTGACGAAGGTGTTGCACGAGCTGGGACATGGGTTGGCTTGCAAGCGGTTTGGCGGCGAGTGTCACGAGATGGGAGTGATGCTGCTGGTGATGACGCCGTGCTTGTATTGCAACGTAAGCGATGCGTGGCTGATTCCCAGTAAATGGCGGCGAGCGGCTGTGGGCGCGGCGGGCATGTATGTGGAATTGATCCTGGCATCAGTTTGCACGTTTTTGTGGTTCGTTAGTCAGCCGGGATTGTTCAATCATTTGTGCTTGAACGTGATGTTCGTGTCGTCGGTGAGCACGCTGCTGTTCAACGCGAATCCGCTGATGCGGTTCGATGGTTACTACATCTTGGCCGACTTGCTGGAGATTCCGAACTTGCGGCAGAAGTCGGCTGCGATCATTCAACGCAAGCTCGGGGCTTTGATTCTGGGACTGCGCGAGCGGCCCGATCCGTTTGCTCCGAAGCGGCGGCAGTGGCTGCTTGCGGCGTACAGCATCGCCTCGGCGGCGTACTCGTGGATGATATCGCTGTCGATCTATTGGTTTTTGTATCGCGTGCTGGAACCGTATGGTCTGAAGATCGTCGGGCAGATGTTGGCGGTGTCGATGGTGGCATCGTTGGTGGGAATTCCCGTGGTGCGATTTACGAAATTCCTTTTGGAGCCGGCCCGGCCCCGGGAGATCAACAAGATGCGCGCGGTAGTCAGCTTGTCGATGATTGGCGCGGCCGCGACGGCCGCGGCGTTCATTCCTTTGCCGTACTATGTCGCGGCGACGTTTGAGATTCAGCCGCGGGATGCGGCCAGCGTGTATGTCGAGCTGCCGGGTGAATTACGACAGGTTCATCTGCGGAGTGGAAGCGTCGCGGCCGGTCAGCCGATTGCGGAGCTGATGGATGCGGATGCGCATTTGTCGTTGCAGCGACTGCAAACACAGCAAGGTGACTTGTTGGCCCGGATCGCAAGCATTCGCCAACGGGCTCACACGGATGCCGATGCGCTCTTGGAACTTTCTCACACGGAAGAGTCCTTGGCGGCACTCAACAAGCAAATCAAGCGGCTCGAAGAAGACTTGGCAAAGCTGGTGATTCGGGCTCCGCAGGGGGGCGTGATCGTCTCGCCGGCTTCGCGGCCGGATGAGGAGCGAAGCCGGTTGCAGTTGGCGAGTTGGTCGGGCCGTCCGCTGGAGGCACGTAATATTGGGGCGTTTTTCGAGGCCAGCACGCTGGTTTGCCGGATTGCGGAGCCGGGCAAACTGGAAGCGATCGTGGCGATTGACCAAGACGAATTGGATTTTGTGTTTTCGGGGCAGGAGGTCGATCTGTTTTTGGCGTCGCGCCCGGGCCAGCGGGTGCGGGGCAAGTTGGATCATGTGGCGGAGCAGAATATGGAAGCTGCATCGGCGCGACTGGGAACGCGAGGGGGCGGACAGTTGGCGACGCGGACGGATGCGTCGGGAGTCGAGCGGCCGCTGTCGGTGGTGTATCAAGCGAATGTGCCGGTGGATGATCCTTCGGGTGAGATTGCTGTTGGCGGAACCGGCTGGGCTCGCATTCACGCGGGCTATCAACCGATCTGGCAGCGCGTGTGGCGGGCGGCGTGCCGGACGTTTTATTTTCAGATGTGAGCTTTATCTTCAGATGCGAGCTAGCTGCAATCTTTTGCAGCGTCGCGCAATATTTGCAGCGGCAGGAGTGTGCCGAGCAGGAACAGCCCTTGAGTGCCGAAGAGCCAACGCATTTCTGTCAGCGTGGCACCGGTGTCGTTGCCGAAGGCGGATTGGAAGGCAAGCGGGAAGGCGATGGTGATTCCTAGTAAGATCAGGCCGCAGGTAATTGCGCGAATGGCCCAGGTGTTGGTCAAGCGCAGGCTGGTGTAAATGGCGACGGCGAGCGCGGCGCTGGTGCAGCCGGCGAGTTGCACTTGCTGAAAGAACGGCCAGTGCAGCACGTCGGCAAGGACGAAGCCTTCGCGGGCTGAGAGATTGCGGGCGACGCCGAGCGCGACGGCGACGACGGTGGTTGCAGCTAGGACGTGGAGCAGTCCGAAGCGCGAGCGGGCGGCGGCGGGTTCGTAATGCAGCGCGAGTTCAAGTAGTGACACGATGCTGATGACGAGGACCGCGTACAAGCCGATGCCGGCGGCCCAGGCTTGTGCGGTGAGCAGGCTATCGCGAGTTTGCTGCAGGGTGCCGATCAGCAGGAGCCAGAGGGCACCCAAGGCGATGATCGTCACAAGGGCCTTTGCATAGAGCGACCAGGAACTACGGGCGAAGAGGATCGCGCCGAGTCCGCACTGTGCAAGAATGAATGCCACGAAGACGAGGTGGAGCGGATTCTTTGGGACGCCTGGCAGCGATGGCCCGCTCGCCGAAGTGCTCATCGCGGCGAGTACGGAAACGCCGCCGAGGACGAGCAGGTGCAGGGCTCCGCTGAAGAGGACGGCAAAGAGCGGATTGGCCGGGAGGGACTGGCTGCGG
>JANNTN010000775.1:0-2860 GCA_031394445.1 Anatilimnocola sp. | reverse complement strand
GGCCCGATTCTTGGCAGCCGCACGCTGCTGGGGATCGGGCCGGTGAAAACGAGACAGAATTGCGATCGGCAGTGGCCAATCGGATTAGGCTACTGCCAATTCGCTGGTCAGCAGATTGACGGTCAGGTCGGCCTCCAGCGGTAACTGACGCAGCCAGCGTGTGAACTGATGGACCATCAAGCCTGCGGCGATCGCCGCGGTGTAGATCGCTCCCTGGGCCGTGCCGGCTCCCGTGTGGGCTTCCGATTGCTGAAAGAGGGTGGTCGGATATCCGATGCACGTGAGACGCAGGCACAGGCGACGCAATCACCTTTCACACCCTGAACTAAACGACGTACTCTCGTCAAAGAAATGCGCCGATCAGCCTTTAGTCGCGGCGGTTGTGTAGACGGCGATCAGCATCGTACGAAAGCGTCTTTACTTGACACGAATGTCAAGCATGACGAATAATGCTAGAATGGATTCGCAGGGTAAAACGCTGCCGGGGTTCACCGCGGACGGTCTGTTGCCGGCTGGTGACTACGTGCTTTCGCTGGACGAACTCAGACGTTCGCAGTTAGTGACCGGGCCAGAGGACTTGATGGCGTACCCGCACTGGGATGAGGCCTGGCGCGGGAAGTTGGTCGAGAATCTTGCCGTGCTGGTGCGGCAGCTGTGGCAGGTCGGAATCACCGAAGTACGGATCGTTTGTCGAGGACAAGGCACATCCGAATGATATCGACGGATACTTCGAGTGCGATTTGCGCTATCTGGCCAGCGGGAAGCTGGAGCGGGAATTGAATCTGCTCGACCCACACAAAGTGTGGACGTGGGATCCAGGCTCTCGGCGGCCGTACCGAGGCTACCCGAAGCGACAGTTGCCGATGTGGCATGTGTACCGCGTCGAGCTTTATCCGCACGTGGGTCAGCTCAGTGGCATCTTGGACCAACACGGACACGAACTCGAATTTCCCTCGGCGTTTCGCCAGTCCAGGCGCGATGGAACTCCGAAGGGGATTGTGAAAATTGGAAGTGGCCCATGATTCGAAACGAAGGCGAATACAAAGAAGCAGTGGAACGACTGCAGCAAGAGGCAGCCCGCCTGCGGGAGAGTCAGGCCAAGCTCAAGGAAATGGACTTGTCCAAGGAAGAGATTAAGCGGGTCATGGACCCCATCCGCTCTTTCCACGAGCAACTCCAAGAGGAGGTCGCGAGTTACGAGCGGCTGAAGCGTGGGGAGTTTGACGAGTTGCATAATTTTGACGGGCTGGGACGGCTGTTGGTGGCGCTGCGAATTTCACAGGGTGCCTCGCAGCGGGAGTTGGCGGAGCGATTGGGTGTGCATGAGTCGCAGGTGTCCCGCGACGAACGAAACGAATACCACGGCCTGTCGGTGGAGCGCGCGAACCGGATTCTCGAAGCTTTGGGGGTCGAGCTAACGACGAGCGTGAGTAGCGTGGAGAAGTCGTCCGTGAAGGGGGAAGTAGCGGCGGCTCGGGGTTAGTTGAGTTCGGACGTAATCGCCTCTTTCACCCACTCGACTTTGCAAGCTATCAGCGGGTGTTGAACGCCTTTGGTCAGAGAAATTTGCCCTGTGACAATGGTCGGTCCCAACCTGTCCCAGGGCTGGTCGGATTGTCAGTCGAATGACCGTATCGAGTTGGCAGTAGTGTCTGGCCAGCGTCAAGGTTTGCAGTGACCACGCACTTCTAAATATTCACATTAGTCAAACGTCGTACCCAGCAGGCGTGCATCCTGGTCATCCCAATCAAACACGAGGGGATCCCGTTCCACCGTCGGCATTTCCAGCAAACAGAATCCCTGGCAGGCGATTCTCTCAACGGTCTCTCCGGTGGCGGCGGCCACCGCACGGTTCAAGTCGGCTTGGGTCATGAGCGGAACTCCTGAAACAAAGTTTGAAAACAAAAAAAGGCCCGATTCCAGGCAGCTTGCGGCTGCCAAGAATCGGGCCGGTGGAAAACGAGAAACGAGTGCGAGCGGTAACGGCCAATCTGATCAGGCCACAGACAGTTCGCTGGACAGCAGATTGACGGTCAGGTCGGCATCCAGCGGTAACTGACGCAGCCAGCGTGTGAACTGATGGACCATCAAGCCCGCGGCGATCGCAGCGGTGTTAATCGCCCCTTGGGCCGTACAGGCTCCCGTGTGGGCTTCGGTTTGCTGAAAGAGGGTGGTCGGATAGTGAGCCCGGCCAGCTGCATCGGCCGCTGTCAGGATCCGTATCACTTCGGCCAGCATCCGGCCATCGATCCAGCACGAGCAGCGCTTGGCCACGCTCCGCCAGATGGCCTCCCGCGCCGAAATCGAATCGACGCAACAAAACACCACCTCACCGACCGCCAACTGCGGCCGAAACCGATCGGGAACGAGCGTTAGCTCCACGCTGGGATCGATGATTCGCACGGCGCGGGCCGTGGCTTCGACCTTGGCAATCCCCAAATCGGCTGCCGAATAACCTTGCGTGGTCACGTTGGTCAGTTCGACCAGGTCAAAGTCCACCAGTTGGAGCCGGCGGACTCCCAAAGCGGCCAGTTGCAAAGCCAACTGCCGACCAATGGCACCGACACCAATCACAGTCACGCTGAGGGGTGCCAAGACGTGCTCAGGAACGAGCGCCTCTTGGCGCGCAAACCGACTATCGGAACTAGGCATCACAAAACGCTCCCGGAATGTCAAGAAAAGGATCAGGTGGCCAGTGGAAGTTGTTTTCGATCGCTACGAAACGCGGATCGCCGTCCCCCAGCCGCCAGTCGTCGAATGGCCCCACGGACTGCGCACTCACTGTCCGCTCCCGTTCCGCCCAAATGGGGTGGCAGGAGACGTTGCGGTCGTATTCGTCCTGCCACGCCGCAAAATCGGC
>JANNTN010000773.1:0-4195 GCA_031394445.1 Anatilimnocola sp. | reverse complement strand
AATTCGTCAAAGTCATGCCCACCGACTACAAACGAGTCCTCACTGAACGCGCCAAGCACGACGAAGAGATCGAAGCCGGCGTGCATGGAGTCCCAAGCCATGGGTAAGCCAACCGGTTTCAAAGAATTCCCCCGTCGCGCGGTCCCGTATCGCGAGCCACTCCTGCGCATTCAGGACTACGGCGAAATCTTCACGCACCCGCCCGAGGAGCACCTCCGCCTCCAAGGTGCCCGCTGTATGGATTGCGGCGTCCCCTTCTGCCAAAGCAACAGCGGCTGCCCGATCGACAACCTGATCCCCGAGTGGAATGACCTCGTCTATCAAGGCCGCTGGCGCGACGCGCTCGACCGCCTGCACAAGACGAACAACTTCCCCGAATTCACCGGCCGCACCTGCCCCGCCCCGTGCGAAGGGGCCTGCGTCCTCGGCATCACCGATCCGCCGGTCACCATCAAAAATATCGAAAACGCCATCATCGACCGCGGCTTTGCCGAAGGCTGGATCGTCCCCCAGCCGCCGCCCAGCCGCACCGGCAAGAAGGTCGCCATCATCGGCTCCGGCCCCTCCGGACTCTCCGCCGCCGCGCAGCTCAACAAAGTCGGCCACACCGTCACCGTCTATGAACGGGCCGACCGCATCGGCGGCCTCCTCATGTACGGCATTCCCAACATGAAGCTCGACAAAGGCGTCGTCGAGCGCCGTGTCAATTTGCTCCGCGACGAAGGCGTCAACTTCGCCACCAATGCCGACGTCGGCAATCGCGAATCGTCCAACTTCGTCGATCCAAAAAAGCTCCTCGACGAGAACGACGCCTTCCTCCTCGCCACCGGCGCGACTAAGCCGAATGATTTGCCGATTTCCGGCCGCGGCGTCTCCGGCATCTACTTCGCCATGCAGTTTTTAACGGCGAATACCAAGAGCATGCTCGACAGCGGCCATCAAAACGGCCAATTCATCTCCGCCGAGGGCAAAGACGTCATCGTCATCGGCGGCGGCGATACCGGCACCGATTGCATCGGCACCTCCATCCGTCACGGCTGCAAAAGCCTCGTCAACTTCGAGCTGCTCCCCAAGCCGCCCAAGGACCGCGCCCCAGACAATCCCTGGCCCCAGTGGCCTCGCATCCTCCGCACCGACTACGGCCACCAAGAAATCGCCGCCAAGTTCGGTGCCGACCCGCGCTCCTACTGCGTCATGAGCAAGGAATTCGTCGGCGACGAAAACGGCAACGTCGCCGGCATCCGCACCGTCCAGGTCGAATGGAACAAAGTCGATGGCCAGTGGAAGCTGAAAGAGCTGAACGGCACCGACAAGTTCTGGCCCGCCCAGATCGTGCTCCTCGCCATGGGCTTCAAAGGCCCCGAGCAATACGTCAGCGAGTTGCTCGGCATCGAGCACGACCCGCGCACCAACTACAAAGCCCAGCACGGCAAGTTCGCCACGTCGAACTCCAAGATTTTTGCCTGCGGAGACTGCCGTCGCGGCCAATCCCTCGTCGTCTGGGCCATCAACGAAGGCCGCGGTGCCGCCCGCGCCATCGACGTCGCCCTCATGGGCACCAGCAACCTCCCCGCCCCAGCGTAACCCTCGGCTTAGCTGCTGTATAAACGGCCGCCGTGTAAACCGCCTCCGCTCAACAAAGCCGTGACCATTGGTCGCGACCCGTAGGATAGGCGTCTCGCCTGTCCTGCCTCCCCGAGGGGCGGGCCTCTGGCCGGCCCTGCATTCCGCTCACTGGTCCATTCGCTCACCTCCCCAAAAACCATCGCGCATTTACCGGGGTAATGCCATAGGATGGATTTCGCCCACGTGCGCCCAATCGGAACCCTCTCCCATGACCACCAACCCCTACGAAAGCCCCGAGCACCCCTCCAATCTTCCAAGACCACCCACCGGCTGGGCAACCATCGCCTTTCGTTTATTCGCCGGCGTTACCATCATCGTCCTGCTCGCCGCTCTACTTCTTCCGTTTGGGCGTGGTGGTGGCCGAGAAGCCGCCCGCCGCATGGGCTGCAGCAACCACCTCAAGCAAATCGGCCTCGCCCTTCATAACTACCACGACTACTACGGCTGCCTGCCCCCCGCCTACATCGCCGACTCCACCGGCAAGCCCATTCACAGTTGGCGAGTCCTGCTCCTACCTTTCATGGAGCAAAAAGCTCTCTACGACAAATACGACTTCAACGAACCCTGGAACGGGCCGAACAACTCCAAGCTGCACGGCGAAGTCGTGCATGTTTTCTGCTGTCCTTCTCGACCAACCCGCCAATCAAGAACCGAAACCAGCTACGTCGCCGTCGTCAGTGCTGGGACCGCCTGGCCCGGCGATCGATCCATCAAACTTGCCAACATCACCGACGGAACATCCAACTCCATTCTCGTGACCGAATCCGCCAACAGCGGCATCCACTGGATGGAACCCCGCGACCTAACCTTCGACGAGATTCCCATGGCCATCAATCCGCCGACCGGCCCCGGCATCTCCAGCCCCCATCCCGCTGTCGCTCTCGCCCTCTTCGCCGACGGCCACATCCGCGCTATCACTAACAACACTCCCTCCGAAATCATCCGCCGCCTCCTCACCATCGCCGACGGCGAACCCATCGGCGACTATTGATCCTCCCGATCCTCCTCGTAGGTACCGCCGGCCCGGCGGTACTCTCGTAGGGTGGGGCCAGCAAGCTTGCTGATACTTCCTCGCCCGGCATGGCGCTCGCTCGTTGCCAGGGGCTTCAGCCCCTGGAATGCTTCATACACCACCACCGGCCCCACCCAACTCACCCACGCCGACACCGGATACACCCACTCCGCTTCGGTTTGCATCACCGCCGCCAGCCCACCAATCACCCGTATCACCACCGCCGAGCACAGCAGCAAGTAAGTCCGCCACATCCACCGCTCGTGCTGCGCAAATCTCCGCGCCACAGCCGCTCGCCAGCCCATCGCGCAGCAAATCGCCGTCGCCACCGCGAGCATCCCTAGCCCCGCGCCCGCCACCACTCCCGTCGCCGCATACCGCGCCATCCACAACCCGCTCGGCACCAGCAGCACCAGCACGCACCCCACCTGAATCCGCCCCAGCCTCCGATGCCAAGCCGGCACCCACCGCCGAAACCGCTCGCTTAGCAAAACCGTCCCCACCACCAGCGTCAGCGGCCCCGCCACCAGATGCGTATAAAACGCCCAGCTATACGCCCCCCAAAAATAACCCTCCCTCCCCAGCAAAAAATCCGCGTTGAAATCCGGCGGCAAATAACTCCGATACCCCACCACCACGCTCACCGTCACCTTCACCACCAACAACACCGCTGCCCCCACCACCAATCGATTCAGCGTCGTTGCAGCTGCTTTTTGCATTCCTCCAGAATATCAACACTCGCGCGCCGAGCCTCCGTCTTCTCCGCTATCTTTCTGTCCCTCATTTTTCTGTCACCTGAGGCTCGACTCCGCCCCAACTTACCTATCCTGCGTCCCTCCCAATCATTTTTTTCGCCAACACCGCCCCCTCCATTTCTCGCCTTGGCCCCCCTCGCCCCCTCCCGCTACCATGCCCCTTCCTCCCCAGAGATCAGGAGCCCCGACATGGACGTCCACGCACTCGCCTCTACCAATTTAACCACCAATCACGCACTCCCCCCGCTCAACCCCCGCCAACCTACCACCCGCCTCCGCAGCACCATCGTCATTCCCGCCCGGCTGGCCTCCACCCGCCTCCCGCGCAAGCTCCTCCTCACCGAAACCGGCAAGCCCCTCCTCCAACACACTTACGAAGCGGCCAAAAACGCCACCCGCCCCACCGGTGTCCTCGTCGCCGCCGACTGCGAAGAAATCGCGTCCGTCGTCCGCTCCTTCGGCGGCCGAGTCGAGCTCACCAGCCCCGACTGCGCCAGCGGCACCGACCGCGTCGCCGAAATCGCCCGCAAGCTGCCTGACGTCGATGTTCTCGTCAACGTCCAAGGCGACGAGCCCGAAATCTCCGCCGCCGCCATCGACCTCGCCGTGGAGTTGCTCGAACGCGATCCCACCGCCGTCATGAGCACCCTCGCCACCCCCATCCGCGACAAAGCCAAGCTCCACGACCCCGCCTGCGTCAAAGTCGTCTTCGACCACAACCACCGCGCCCTCTACTACAGCCGCTCCCCCAACCCCCACGCCCCCACCTGGCACCACGACCACCACAAAGACACCCCACCCC
>JANNTN010000674.1:0-2449 GCA_031394445.1 Anatilimnocola sp. | reverse complement strand
GCCTTGAGCGCCGAGGGACAGATGAAGGTCTTGAGCGGGACGTTCATCGGCCCGTTCCAACTGGTGGTCCACATGGCCGCGTCGCCCACGGCCCCGGTCGGCGCGGTGCCCAGCGCCTGCCCGGCCCTGGCCGTCTGGGGAATTCGGAACTGGTTGTACAGATTCTGCTGTTCGATATAGGGCAGAATGAAATAGTGGGCGCTGGCCGCCTCCCAAGCGTTGACGCCGATCAGTTGATAGTTGAAGGGAAAGAGATTGCTCGTGTCGTGAAAGTTGTGAACGCCGATGCCCAGTTGCTTGAGGTTGTTCTGGCACTGCATCCGCCGCGCGGCTTCGCGGGCCGACTGCACCGCGGGCAACAGCAGCGCGACCAGCACGCCGATGATCGCAATCACGACCAGAAGCTCAACGAGCGTAAAAGCAAGGCGACGGCTCACGGAGAAACGAGCTGGTGGCGGCAACGACATAAGTGGCTCCGTGGCGGAAAGGGTGAAGTCGAGAAACCAACTGTCGCTCGAGATTATCAAGCTTGGCCTGAGCAGGTACAAGTCTGCATTTTGAATCCTGCGGATGGCAAAGTCGCTGGGAATGCGGCTTCACCGCACTCGTGCGGCCTTAAATGGTCACTGCGAGCATCGAACAGTGGAGGCCAGGCGATCGCATCAAACGTTCCTTTTCTCGGAACGCTCTACGCCGAAGTCTGCCGACGCAATCCAAAGGGACGCCAGTCCGAGATTGCCATCTCGCTATTCAAACCAACGAGTACCCGTCAAATTTGAGGTTGTTGGCAATGGCGAAATCGCGGGGATATTGCTTGAACGGGCAGCCAGTCCCCGGCCAGGAGATAAACGCAGATAAGCCCAAGTTCGATCTCAAACCGCTAAGAAAAAGATCCAGCGGGCCGCCCGCCAGGCAGTGTCGTTCGCCTTCGAGGCCTATCAAGCCAACGCGGCTTACGCCACCGCCGGCACCGCCTGGAACACATCCCAATCCTGCCGAAGTTCCTCGGTGAAGTTGGCTGATTCAGGCCGGGGGACAACCGGAAATGTTCGGCCACTTCGCTCGGGAAGGCGTGCGCAAGGGGTTCCGCGAGGGCTTCCGCCGAGGGTTCCGGGAAGGGGCTTGCGCTTAGGCTTCCGGGAGGAGATTGCGCAAGGACATTCCGGGTGGGTTTGTGCAGGTGTCTCCGGGAGGGCTTGTTCAGGGGGTTCCGAGAGGGCTTGCGCGAGGGTGGTCGGAATGGCTTGCGCCGAGGGTGTACGAGTGGGATTCCGTGGTGGGTCCCGGGAGGGCTTGCGCAAGGGGGTTCCAGGAGGGTTTTCGCAAGGTGCTAAGGGGAAGCAGTTGATGCTAAACAGGCACGAGCGGAGGCTTGTTGAAAGTGGGCCTTCGGCTACAGCACGTCTCCTATGTCCGGCGAAACCTTATCAGGATCGGGTTTCGCGGCCGGGGTGTCGTGCGCATCCAACCGATCTCGGACGGTCCCGTGCATCACTATTCATTGCTGCGTAGGGCTGCCGAAATGTCAATTTGATCTAGCGCAACGAGCGTTTTTAGCTGCACAAGCTCTGTTTCGCAAAATACGATATCCAGGCCTCGGCCGACCACCGGCGTTAAGTCCTTTTCTCGCATGCAGTTAAGACTGCCGGTCCCTCGAACTGCTAGCAAAGCTGTCTTAA
The DNA here is from genome assembly GCA_031394445.1 of Anatilimnocola sp. GTDB lineage: Bacteria > Planctomycetota > Planctomycetia > Pirellulales > Pirellulaceae > CAYLLN01. The sequence continues at coordinate 770 of JANNTN010000674.1, read as the reverse complement.
ATCCCCAAACGAAGATTGCTGCAGATGCCCGCACGCGAGGGCGCGCTTAGGCCCAAAGAATCCGATGCAGAGCCCCAGATACGAACCCAATTTACGTACGAGAATGCTTGGTTCTAGTGCCGGCTATTCAGGCTGCTAAAGCCCTGACGCTTGGCCGCCAACCACGGCGGTTTTGACCAGCGGCACAGCCTGCTGCCCGTGTTATGATTACAGTTTGTAAGAGCGGCAAAAAGACGAATTGCTATCGCACGTCGCCGCGGACACCGATTTACCGGTACCGCTGGCCGCACTTCCGCAAGGCGAGGAGTTCCGTGCTCGCGGGTGGTTGTTGGTGCTAGTGGTCGCGGCCATGCGCATCGGTTGGTCGCTGCTCGGCTGAATTTTGCTTAGCTCCAAGTCGTCATCCGCAAGCTGAAAGAAATCCACACTGCCACGCACACGACGCGCATAACTGGAGCACCTGCGCAGATACAAATCAGGGTTGATGGTCGCTTTATCCAAGAAATCGCGTCTGTGGCAGGACTCCAGCAGCAGGCAGGTAGAGCGTCAACTGCCAAGTCAGAAACTACCGGTTTGGAGCACGTGCAAAATCTGAGTTACTGTTAATTCGTGGGAATTGTCAACAACGCTCGCAAATGGTTGCAAATGCTTTTCGACCTGCTAAAATCGCCGAATTCACGAGGAAAACGCTGAATATCAAGGTGCGGCCCGCGGCGTCTCCGAAGCCGAAGGTTACTGGTTAGACTACAGTCGGGGATACTTTATCTATT
>JANNTN010000630.1:0-23022 GCA_031394445.1 Anatilimnocola sp. | reverse complement strand
GCACCGCACGCGGCCGGCTGCCGCTGGCCGCGCTGCAAATACTACTCTCGCGCTGCACCACCAAAATGGCGGAGTCCGTGCGTGACACAGGGGCGTGGCGGCCGGTTGGACGCAACGCGAATTGACCAAACGAGACGGAATCAGCTTTGAGCACTTGTGCCGCATTGAAAGCGGCAGGCGTGTCCCCAGCGTGCCAACTATCGATAAGATCGACCGCGCACTCAAACAAGCCAATAGTCCAACTGGCAAGAAGCGTTCCTGAAGGCGGACAGCATTTTCGTCGCAATCCACTGCCAAGCATTGCGTTCTGCCGCCACAGAACAGCAAAAGACGAAGCAAGCGCAAAACCAACGAGTGACCCCAACGGGACTCGAACCCGTGTTACCGCCGTGAAAGGGCGGTGTCCTAACCGCTAGACGATGGGGCCGATTTAGGCGCGGAGTCGGGAACCAGTGATCTTTGCCGAGAGGGCGAGGTCAGGGTTCGAACACGATCCGCTCGTCGTAACTACATGCGGTATAATGGCGTAGAGCCGAAAGCGTCAAGTAGGGTTCGCGCGGGGACGTGGCGAGAAGCGAGTGCTAACGAGAAAAGTAGCAGAGGGGCGGGCTATGCGGGTTATAGCACGCGGGGGGCTAAATCAGCGGCAGGTCACCAACAACCGATGCGAACGAGCGATTACGGCCGTATGCAACTACGACTGTGCGGCGGCGTTGGCACCGGCGCTGGTCGGGCTGCCGTTTTGGACGGCTTCGTTTCGCTTGATCGCATCATAGACTTCACGTCGATGAACGGGAACCTCTTTGGGGGCTTCCACGCCCAACCGAACTTTGTCGCCGCGAATTTCGACGACGACAATCGTGATGTCATTGTTGATGACGATGCTTTCGTTTTTCTTCCGAGAGAGCACCAACATGACTGCATTCCTTTCGCACGAGCAGGCGGAGTGAGATCCTTGCCAAGGGGAGGGGATCGGCAATTTCGACACTACCGGCCTTAGCTTCATTGTGAACCGCAGGCTCCGCCAGTCAAGAATTTCCGGGACGAATCGGGCGAGATTAGGGCGAAATGTGACGGAATAGACAGCTAGGGCGGTAAATCCGGGGAAAGTGCTACGACAAGGCAATTTAGTGGGCCTGTGGAGACGCGGGCCCGAAAAGCCGCGGCAAGGGGCAATTTGAGGGCTGTTCGTCAGTGGCTGGAACCCTGGATTGCGGGCGAATCGGCCCCCCCTATAATTCATCACACGTTGGGCGAGTGAGTTCGTGAGTGGTGAGTAGGCAAGAAACCTGGCTATCTTTGTGATGGCGACAGGATAAGGCAATCGGACATGTTGGATTGGTTGCGAAATATCTGGCAGGCGGTTTTTACGGTCGCGCAGGGCCTGTATGTGACGGCCCGGTACTTCTTCATCACGTATCGACCCGACCGCGGCACGTTTACCGAGCAGTTTGAATATCCCGAGAAGCCGGTGCCGGTGGCGGCCCGCTATCGCGGCTTTCATCGCTACGACCTGACGACCTGCATCGCCTGCGATCAGTGTGCGAAGGCCTGCCCTGTGGATTGCATTTACATCGGCAAGGAGCGGGTCGAGAACGGCAAGGGCTTCAAGGTCACGGGCTTTACGATCGACTACAGCAAGTGCATGTTTTGTGCGCTGTGCGTGGAGCCGTGCCCGGTCGATTGTATTTTCATGGGTGCGACGCACGATTTGTCGTGCTATAGCCGTGACGGATGCATTGTCGATTTTTCGCGGCTGCCGGTGGATGTGGCCTGGGGAAAATCGACGTTGAATCCGACGGCTGTGTCGGAATCGAAAGTGATAGCCGAGCCGGTGCATGGTGGGCCGAATCAGTAGGGGGAGGGAGTAGGAGGTAGCGAGTAGCGAATAGGGAGTAGGACAGGAGCGAAATGCTCGACATCGGTGAATGAGTGAGTATTGTGGCGGTAGATTAATAGAAGTTAGAGATCGGAGGTCAGAAGTCAGATATCAGAAAATCGGAAGCAGCACGCTCTCTGATCTCTGGCCTCCGACTTCTGACCTCTGCTGATAACTGCTGAGGTTGTCATGGCGTCGGAAGAGTACAAACCAGAGCGGTTGTTTACGATCGATCAAGCCAACGCCATGTTGCCGCTGGTGAAGGCGATCACCGGCGATCTGGCGAATCTGGCCAAGGACGTGGTGGAGCGGCGGCATCGGCTGGCGCTGTTGACGTCGGGCCGCGATTTGAAACACGGCGATCCGTATTCGGACGAGCTCGCCACCATGGAGACCGACCTCGAGCGGGATGCGATCCGCTTGCAGGGATATGTCGATGAACTGCGCGAGCTGGGCGTTGAGCCGAAGGGGGCGGTGGAAGGACTGGTCGATTTTCCGTGCCGTCTGGACGGAAAGCTGGCTCTGCTGTGTTGGAAGCTGGGCGAGCCGGAAGTTCTGTATTGGCATGATTTGGAATCGGGTTTCTCAGGTCGGCAGCCGTTGACGGCGGGATCGGTTTCGGGCGGCTACGATCACGATGATTCTGGCGGCTATAGCCGAGGCGACGAGTCCTATGACGACTAGGGGCTCGATTGTGTCCGAGTCGCTGCGTGCATCTTCGACGAGTCAATCTTCGATAAGTCCATCTTCGACGAGTCAACCGTCGATAAGTAAACGATCGACAGCCGCGGATTTGTTGCCGCCGGGTGCTGATGCTGAGCAGCCGCAGACTTCTGATGAAGCGACTCAGGCTTGGACGGCGCAGCCAATTGCTCCTGTTCTGTCGCCTCCGCCACCGATATCTGTGCCACCATTGCCGGCGGCGGTCTTTGACAAAGTGGTGCGGGTTGGCCAGTCAAAATCGCCGGAAGAACGGGCCCAATTGCGGTTTTGGAAAAATCTGATTGTGTTCGCGGTTTTGGTGGTGGTGCTGCTGGTGGTGTTTTGGGCGATGGCGAGGTGAGGTCATTTGTCATTGGTCATTAGTCATTAGTTGTTGGCCGATCGCAAAGGCTTCTTCGGCGTCGAGGAGGAGGTTGTTGGCGGTGAAGAGGCGTTGGAGGGCGGCGCGGTGGATTTTCATTTTGGTGCCGCCGACGCCGATGGCACCGTAGCAGATCACGCCGTCACGTTCTTTGGCTTTGTCCATCGCGTCGATGCCGCCGATGCCGGCGGGGGGGACGGCGTTGAGGTCGATGGCGACTTTGAGCGAGGCGGATTGCTGACGGACGGCAGCAGATAATAGCTCGACGCCGGCTGCTCCGGCGGCGATGACGATGCTCGCGCCTTCCAAGGCTTCTTTCGTGTCTTGATCGCGGGAGCATTCCAGGGGCATGATTTTCGCCGAGGGAACGCGATCGGCGATCGCCTGGCTGGCGGCGACGGCTTTTTCGAGGGAGCGCGAGGCGAGGCGAACCTCGGCACCTTGACGGGCTAAGAGCCGGGCGGAGCGCTGGCCGACGGGGCCGGTGCCGCCGAGGACGACGGCGGTGGCACCGCTCAGATTGACGTGTTTGGCGGCGGCCAAGACGGCGGCGGCGGCGGTGGTGTTGGCACCGTTGGCATCGAGCAGCACCGAGACGCGCATCGGACCGAAGAAGGCTTTTTTGGCGGCTGCAAGCAGCTCTTCACCCGTCGCGACATTGGAGCCGCCGATGAAGATCGCCGTTTGCGACAGGTCTTGCGGGGCACGGGTGAAGATCGCGCCGTGGACCAGGTCGCGAACGTCGCTCGGCTTCACGTTGGCGTATTGCAACAAGCGATCGACGCCCGAATCGGTAGCGACGACTGCGTCGAAGACGCTGGGGTGCGGATCGGAGTCGAGTTGGATGAGGATTTTGGGAGGCATGGTTAGGAGAGCAAAGTGACAGAAAGATGGGGGACAGAAAAATGCGAAGGCAAGGCGAAAGGAATTGCCGCGGATGAACGCGGGTGACACGGATTAAGGCCGCCAGGGTATGGCACATGGAGTGTGCCTACCACGAGGATACGAAGTTAACATTTTGGCAGATTATTTCGGTTTGGGGTGTTGGGGTGGATGGTTGGCGGCGAAGCGCTCACTTCTGACGAGCATTGGTGTGAGGCAAATCTGGAAGTCGCTTTCTGGCAACGAGTTGGGGAAACTGACGAGGAAACAAAACGCTCACCTTGAGCTGTTGGTGAGTGGTTGGTGAGTGGTTGGTGAGGGCCAGGTGAGTGGTTGGGGAGGCAAGTGTGAGCGGTTGGTGAGGGTTTGTCATTTGTTAGTGGTCAGTGGTCGGCGCGCAGGGGTGGTGATTACTCACGCGGAGGCGCGGAGACGAGAGGTTGATCCCCCGTTTTGTACATTGCAATCTGCGCGAAAAACCGGGCCAGAATTTTGAAAATATTTCTAGAGGATGGGCGGGGAGGCGGTTTGAGGTGGAGCGGCTGTTGGGGGGATTGGCGGAGAGGGGAGGACGCGCAGAGACGCTGAGCGATGCTTGGCCGGTGATGAAGGCGGATGACGGGTTTGGGTATGTCAGCCGTGGTTCGCTCCGCGACCCACAGCCACCCCCCGCCGGTTATGATTCAACGACATTTCCGTACCCAACGTCTAAGCCCCAGCAAGGGATTGCCGTGCCCTGCCCGCCCCAAGTCGCGAAGTTGATTGAAAAGTTCGAGCTGCACAAAGAAGCGTATTTGTCGCCAAGCTACAACGAGGCCCAACTGCGCCAGGAGTTTCTCGACCCACTGTTTGCCGCTCTCGGCTGGGACATGGACAATAGTCAGGGCCACGCGGAAGCCTACAAAGAAGTCATCCACGAGGATGCAATTAAGGTTTCTGGTCGACACAAGGCTCCCGACTACTGTTTTCGCATCGGTGGCACCCGCAAGTTCTTTACCGAAGCCAAAAAGCCAGCCGAAAATCTCAAGGACGATACGGGGCATTCCTTCCAAGTCCGCCGCTATGCTTGGTCGAGCAAACTGCCGCTATCGATTCTGAGCAATTTCGCGGAATTGGCCGTCTATGACTGCCGTATCCGCCCTTACAAAAACGACAAGGCAAGTGCCGCTCGCGTGCTGTACTGGAAGTACACCGAACTGGCTGAGCGGTGGGACGAACTGGCCTCCATTTTCAGCAAAGAGGCCATCCTTAAAGGCTCGTTCGATAAATATGCCGAGTCGAACAAGAGGAAACGCGGCACGGCTCTAGTCGACGCGGTATTTCTGGAGGAAATCGAAGGGTGGCGTCTGGAGTTGGCCAAGAATCTGGCCCTGCGGAATCCGAAGCTCGACCAGCGCGACCTGAACTTCGCGGTTCAAAGAATTATCGACCGGATCATCTTCCTGCGGATCGCGGAAGACCGTGGCATTGAAGACTACGCCCGCTTGCAAACACTGCTCAACATGCAGGGTGTCTATCGAAAGTTGGGAGGGCTGTTCCGCTCGGCCGACGAGCGTTACAACTCCGGCCTGTTCCACTTCGAACGCGAAAAAGGTCGCCTGGAAGATCCCGACGAGCTGACACTTGATTTGGAAATCGACGACAAAGTTCTCAAGGAGATCATCCGTCAGCTCTATTACCCCGACAGTCCCTACGAATTCTCCGTTCTCTCTGCTGACATTTTGGGTCAGGTCTATGAACAGTTCCTGGGCAAGGTTATCAAGCTCACGGCTGGGCACCGCGCCGTTGTCGAGGAAAAGCCTGAAGTCCGCAAAGCAGGGGGCGTTTATTACACGCCCACATATATCGTCGATTACATCGTGCAGCAAACCGTGGGCAAACTTCTGGAGGGCAAATCGCCCAAGCAAGCCGCGAAGTTAAAAATTCTCGATCCCGCATGCGGCAGCGGCAGCTTTTTGATTGGGGCCTATCAACATCTGCTCGACTGGCACCGCGATTGGTACCTCGCCGATGGCCCCGAGAAACACCGCAAGGAGATCAATCAGGATCGCAGTGGGCAATGGCGTTTATCGATCAGCGAGCGCAAGCGAATTCTTTTGAACAACATTTACGGCGTCGATATTGATCTGCAAGCGGTCGAGGTGACCAAGCTCTCGCTGTGCCTCAAAGTTCTCGAAAACGCGAACCGGGCTGCACTCGATCAGCAGCTCAAGATGTTTCATAAGGACCGCGCTCTGCCCGATCTTGGCGGCAATATCAAGTGCGGTAACTCGTTGATCGGTCCCGACTTTTATGACAAGCAGCAGATCAACTTTCTGGACGAAGAGGAACGCTATCGCATCAACGTCTTTGACTGGTCAGGTGAGGGTGGCTTTCGCGACATCATGAAATCCGGGGGCTTCGACGCCGTAATCGGCAACCCGCCATACATCCGGATGGAAGTCTTCAAGGCAATCAAGGAGTATTTGCGTGCGAAATACTCGACACACGATGAACGATCCGACATGTATGGATACTTCATCGAACAGGAACACAAGCTCCTGTGCCACGGCGGCAAGTTTGGCATGATCGTCTCGAACAAGTTCTTGCGATCGAACTATGGACGACCATTGCGTCAGTTTCTTCGCCGTGAGGGAACAGTGGAGCGGGTCGTCGATTTTGCCGGGCTTCCGGTTTTCGCTGGTGCGACTGTTCGCACCATTGTTCTTCTTACATCACGGCGCAATGGCAAAACTGTCAATCTGGAGTACTGCCCCCCACTCGACATCGAAACATTCCAAGCAGTGGCTTCCAGACGCCTATCGGTTGGCGAGGCAATTCGCAAACTCACGATTGAGGTAGCGCCTCCCTCGCTGGATGGTTCTAGTTGGACGTTTTCCTCCCGAGGAGAAGACGATTTGCTGCAAAGGCTTGCCCGAGAATTTGAAGCGCTCGAAAAAGCAATTGATGTTCCGATTTGCTATGGAGTGAAGAGTGGGCTGGTTGACGCATTCGTCTTGGAGCGAAGTGTGGCTGAGCGACTTCTAAGGAAAGGCAAGAAGTATTCAGAGGTGATACGGCCATACGTTACGGGACGACACGTTCGTCGTTATGAAAGCATCGATTCCGACTTGTTTCTCATTTACACATTCCACGGAATTGAAATGGACCGCTATTCGGCGATCCTTGAGTATCTCGAGCCGTTTAGGACAAAGCTGAAACAGCGCGCCACAAAACAAGAATGGTATGAGTTGCAACAACCGCAGAAGCGCTACGTGGAGCTGATGCAAGTTCCGAAAATCATCTATCCCGATATTGCAAATGAATGCAGATTCACGCTCGATCAATCCGGTTTTGTTTGTGGTGACACAACGTTTGCCATTCCAACTGACGATCTGGTGCTGTTGGGTACCCTTAATTCGCGTTTTGCGTTCTGGTATTTCCGGCAGATGTGTGCGGCACTCGAAGGTGCAGGCGATTCCTACCTTCGGTTTAAGCATCAATACGTTTCCCGATTTCCATTTACGAAATTGCGTTCCAAGACGACCGAGAAGATTGCTGGACAGGTAAAGCTGAATCTAGAGCTTCACACCAAGCTCTCCGCCACCAAATCCGGCCACACACACACGGTCATCCAACGCCAGATTGAAGCTACCGATCGGCAAATCGACCAACTCGTGTATCAGCTTTACGGCTTGACCGACGACGAAATCGCGATTGTGGAAGGTGCCACAAAGTAGAGCGCTCAGGCCCTGAGGGGGTGGAGGATGGATAGGTGGTTGATTGGTCGGCGATGCAGTTAAGTGCCAGGCCCAACAAAAGCCTGTCGGAAATCAGAGTTAGATGACGAAGCTTGTGCCGGCCCTCCGGGCCTATCAAAAATTAAAATTTGGCCGTATTTCCCCGACCTCACGGTCGGGGCTACTTCTTGCCGGCCCTCCGGGCCTAAGGAACTACTTCTTGTCGGCCGTTCGGGCCTAAGGAACTACTCCTCCGGGCCTAAGGAAGCTGATTTATGGGTCTCACTATTCATTACGATCTGCGGCTCGGAGGCCGGAAAGGCGAGGAAGTGCGTCGGATAGTAACGCGGCTTCGCGCCGCGGCCTGCGATCTGCCGTTTGAAGAGGTGGAGCCGCTGGTCGAATACCGGGCAACACCGAACGTGGCCCCGCCCGATTTTCCCTGTGGACTATTTCATGCCGACGGTTCGCAGCCGGTAGGTCGGTCGCATGTCGAGCGTCCTTTGCAATCGCTGTTTGCTTTTCGCGTTTTGCCGGGGCCGGAAAGCGAGCCCGCCGAGTTTGGCCTGGCCCGGTATGCTCGCCAGCGAAGCTGGTCGTGGTATGCCTTTTGCAAAACTCAATATGCCAGTGACCCTCGCGCCGGCGGTGTCGAGAACTTCCTGCGTTGCCATTTGAGCGTCGTGCGGCTGCTGGACCGAGCGGCGGCGCTGGGAATGGATGTTGCGGTCAAAGATGAAGGGGGCTATTGGAAAAATCGTGACCGAAGTCGGCTCGTTGAAGAACTCGAAGAATACAATCGGTACGTCGCTGGGATTGGCGGCCAGCTCAAAGACGCGTTAGGCGACGGTTTGAGCGGCCCGATTTTTGGCTTTCCCGATTTCGAACATCTCGAAGCCCGCGGCCTATACCGTCGGCGGCGTGGGAAATAGTCGCTCGTCGGTGCCACGTTCAAACGGTTCGCGGCGGAAGAGGGATGGGAGGCGGATCGGTTGGTTGGCGATGACAGCTCAGGAGTGTTTTTTTTCGCTGCTGATCGGCGAAGGGCCTCGCCGACCTACTTTCGACAACCGACTTGCGATGCCATATTTTGTAGTGGAGATTTCGATGCCCCAGCCCATCCAGCTTCATGATGTGGTCGCTCTCTTGGTGGACCTGAATGAGCGCGGTTTGCGACGCGGTCAGGTGGGCACGGTTGTCGAAAGCCTTGACCGTGATGTGTTCGAGGTTGAATTTTCCGACGACGATGGCCGCACCTACGCGACGCTTGCCGTCCGCAGCGACCAAATGATGGTGCTGCACTATCATTCTGCTGCCGCGGGCTAGGCATAACCCTTTCAGGATTTTTGTTCGCATGCGGTTTGGAACCCAGGTTGCGCTGCGCGAACCTGGGCTTTGGTATGTAACGCCTTTGGCGTTGATGCAGACGTGACGTTCGTTGGCGGAGGGAGCCAGTAGTAGCCAGATCGTTCCCGCGTCGGTCCCTTGCGGAGCAAGAGGACTACTTTGGGAGCCTGGGAACGAGAATGCAGTTAGCTTCTGCGGGGCGACAAAAAAACCGGGAGCAGTTTGCTCCCGGCTGGTGGATTGGTGGGATCGTTCGTAGGTGAGGAAGGCCACGGGGGCGTTCCGTACACAGAAAGGCCGGCCGGAGGCCCGCCCCACGGTGTTTAGAAGCCGCGGTAGGGGTGGACGGCTGTTTCTTTGCCGGCGATCATTTCGTCGGCGGTGGGCTTGCCGGCCATGGCGGAGGCGATGGCTTGCTTGGTGGCTTCGTAGTTGAACTGGTAGATCTTCTTGTCGTCCTGGGCTTCCCAGTGAATGAAGACGCCGCACACGATGACGAGGTCTTCGGCCTTGTTCTTCGGAAGGATGCCGGCTTCGACCTGGTCGGCGACGGCCTTGGCAACGGCGGCCTGGGCGGGGCCAAACATTTGGACGGCTTGCTTGGCACCTTGGATCGAAACCTTGGTGATGAGCACGGTGGCGGGCTTCACGGCGAGGTTCGGCGCGAGGACGGCGAGGAGGTTCGAGTGGCCTTTGCTCTGGGTCGAGAGGGCTTGCGCGAAGGCATAGCCGACGGGGCCGTCTTTGGCACCGATCAAGAGGTCGATATGAGCGATTTCGTTGCCTTCGCCGACGAGGGCTTCGCCGATGTACATGGACATGAATTCTGTCTCCGAACGAGTGATTCTGTTGGATGCGATTTAGAGTAAGCAAGGTATCAAAGAGGGAGGGGAATGCAACCCGGTGAGGGGCGGGGAGGGGGGGAGGGGATGAGGGGAGGCAGGAGCCTCTGGGTGGGGCGTTCCCAGGCGGGAGCCTGGGGAACGAGAAAGGAGGAGAACGACGCGGAGCGTCGGAACAGGGCGTTACCACGCAGAGCGTGGGAACGAGAAACTAGGGAGGCAAGCTGGCAGCCTGCTCTACGGGGGTGGCGTTACGATCGGAATTTTCGGTTGGATGCGGAGGGATGGTGTGTTCGCCATGTGCCTTTGGGTTGGCGTGTGAGCTGACGTGGTTTGCCTAACGAGTGTAAGCGGCAGACTCCGATAGCTGTGTTTACGATGGGTCGCGCCGCCAGCTACCAAGACAGTCGCGCAGCCATACGACCGAACTCAGCCGTCATCCTCCAGAGACCGGAAGAGCCGACGTGAACCGCTCCTTCAACGCCTTCGGCGTCCTGCTTAGCTTGTTGGCAGTGACCATGATTGCCGTCAGCTCGACGAGCCGTTCGACCACGGTTATGCCGGCGAACCAGCGAACCAATCGCGTTTCGAATCGGCTTAAAGCGGCCCTGCCGACCGTTCAGGTAGCCACAGACGCGGCCAGCAATGCAGCGCACGACGAGGGGTTGTGCGTGCCTGGGTCTGGCGAAGAGACAACGGCGGTCGCGGCTGAGAGTGTCGTAACGCCTGTGACGGCAGTTGATGTCGTCGAGGTGGCGAAGCTGACGACGCGGCTGGCACCTGTGCGGATTGCCGAGGCGGAAGGGAGCGTCTGCAACGAGGAACGCGGACCGGTGGATTGCCGTTCGTATTATGACGCGGTTTACGATTGGGCCGTGCTGGGCTGGTCGCAGCCGATAACGCCAATTGCGGTCGAGAATGAAGTTGGGGCCAGCCTCCCCCTGACCGACGTCGAAGTCACGAGCTTGTTCAAATCGGTGATAGATACGGCGGAGACGGCCAGCCGGGAAAAAACGCCGAAACGTGCTTTGCACCGAGTTGGGCCGGGCAACTCCACGACGGGTACGGTTTTGCCGGCACTTCAGAAGTGGGTTTTGCAGTACGTCGAACGATTGGCCGAGCCGGTGCAGCAAAATGAGACGCCGGAATGGTCTGAATATGCCGAATTGATCGACTCGGCTATTTTGCGGCAGAACATAAGTGCTGACGTGGCCAGAAGTTTCGGCGGGGAATAGGTCTGTACGATAAGAACGCTGGTTGTGCCATTCTGCTGTAGCGAGGCGTCGGTTTCTGGACCGAATACGGCCTTTGCTCTCTTTTACCGCGCTGTGCGATTGACTGCTTTTGGGCCGTTTGCGGCCCTTTCTGGAAGCGGTGCCACTTTCTGCCGCGAGCGGCATGTCGTTTGCCTTAGGGGCAAGCGAAGCCCGCTATTTACCGGCCTGGACGCCAAAATGGTCCGAGGCACTGGCGGAGGATGCTGCCGGGTGGCCGGAGAATAAGGCTGGTTCGGTGCGTGTTTTCAGTAGCGGGCTGGGATCGCGGTGAATAAAATAACTGGTTGTGTGTCCGGCGACGGTCCAGGGCAGCGAACAGCTATTCTTTCCGTTTACGACACTGTAGGGGCTTTTTGAACGCTGGCGAAAGTCAGCGGCACACTCATTTTGTGCGTGGAGTTATTTCGTATGTCAACTCGCAAGTGTGCGTGGCTGACCGTTTCTGCTGCATTCACGATTCTGCTGACGGGCGTTGCCGCGGCCGAGACGTTGAGCGCTCGCATGGGCACGTATGCCAAAGACGGCCAGGAATTTTTTGCCCTGAGCTTGATGCCACAGGCCAGCGCCGACGCGCAGCAAAAGAACAGCGTCGTGATTTTGATCGATACGTCGGCGAGCCAAGCCGGGCGATATCGTGATGAAGAACTGGCGGCGCTCGACGCGATGTTGGCGAGCTTGTCGCCGAGCGACCGAGTGCAGTTGATGGCTGTCGATATGAAGGCCGTGCCGCTGAGCGCGGGCTTTGTCGCGCCGCGCGGACCTGAGATGCAAGCCGCGATTGCGAAGCTGAATGGCCGGACGCCGCTAGGGGCGACCGATTTGGATGCTGGTTTGCGGACTGCGGCCCAGAGCTTTGCGAAGGATGGCGCGGCGCGAACGGTGATTTATGTCGGCGACGCGATGAGCAAGGCGAACATGCTGAACGACGCGGTGCTGAGCCAGTTGGTGGGTGATTTGCGGCGCGAGCAGGTGAGCGTGTCGAGTTATGTCGTGGGACGCGAGCAGAACGGACAACTGGTGGCTGCACTGGCCAACCACACGGGTGGCGTGGTCGAAACGAGCAGCGACGTGGCGGACGCCGCAGTAACAGGCGGACGGCGATTGGGCGCGGCGGTGCAGGCATCGGTGCTGTGGCCGAGCGAGCGGACGCTGTCGGGCAATGTCGCGACCTCTTATCCCAGCCAGATGCCGCCGGTGCGAACGGATCGCGACTCGGTGCTGATCGGCACACTGTCTAATCAAACGTCGGCCAATCAATCGCCGGTGAATTTGGAATTGAGCGGCACGATGAACGGCAAAGCTGTGAACTGGAAATGGAATGCTAAGCCGGAAAAGTCGAGCGAGGATTTCGCGTTTTTGCCGAAGCTGGTCGATATGGCTTCGCACGATCAAGGCATGTCGCTGCCGACGGCTGGTTCGGAAGGGTTGCGGCAAGCGGCCTATGAGACCATGAACAGCGCGCAGCAACTGGCCAAGTTGGGCAACGAGGCGCTCGCCAGCGGCAACTTTGTGGGAGCGGTGAAGGTGGCGGATGCCGCGCTGGCCCGCGATCCGGGTAACCCGGAAGCTGCCGCGATCAAAGAGGCCGCTCGCAAGGGAATGGCCGCGGGGAAAGCTCCCATGGCGACCGAGCCGGTACTAAAACTGACGAGCGTGCCGGAACCCCCCGCGCCGAGCGGCCTGTTGGCCGAGGTGCTGGCCGAGCCGCCAGGATTTTTGGGTCGCGTGGACGAAGAGCGTCGCGTGGTGACGGGCAAGATGCAAGCCGAGGTCGATAACGCCTTGGCCGCGGCCCGCAAGACGATGTCCACCAATCCCGACCAAGCGGAACAAGATCTGAAGCTGACGCTGGAGGGCATCGAACGGATGCCAGAGCTGGAGCCGGAGGTTCGCAGCCAACTGCGGCGGAAGCTGGAGAATGCCGTTCGCCTGGCGCGGCAGAAGAAGATCGAAGTGGATCAAGCATTCGCCATGGCTCAAGAGCATAAGGCGGCGGCCCTGGATCAAGAACGGCTGACCGAACAGTTGGAGATTAAGGAGCAGCGAATCAAGCAAGTGGTCGATCGCTTCACATCGCTGATGGCGGAGCGGCGGTGGCAGGTGGCGGATGAAGAGATTATACCCGTAATTCAGGAATTGGCGCCGGGGACCACGATTGACAACTCCCTGACCTATGGCGGGCGGTTGGCACGGGTCGTCCATGAGAATGAAGTGATTTGGCGGCAAAAAGAAAACAACTTTTTGCGGACGCTGTACATGTGCGAGGTGTCCCTCATTCCGTTTCCGGATGAGCCGCCGATCGTGTATATGCCGGCGGAACAATGGGCGGATTTGACGCGACGGCGGGAGAAGTACAAGGCAGTCGATCTTGGAAGGCAAGGGACTCGGGAGAAGCAGATTTTTGCCGAGCTTAACAAAACCACCACGGTCGATGTTGTTGAAATGCCGCTAAAAGATGTTGTGCAGTATTTAAACGATTTGCATAACATTTCTATCGTGCTAAGCCTGAAGAAATTGGAAGAGGCGAGCGTGAGCGCGGACACGCCAGTGACCAAGAGCTTGCGTGGCGTCACGCTCCGTTCGGCGCTGCGGCTGATTCTGAAGGATCTGGAACTGACGTATGTCGTGCGCGACGAGGTGCTACAGATCACGACTCCGGAAGACGCCGAGAGCCAGCTCATCACGAAGGTTTATCCGGTGGGTGATTTGGTGATTCCGATTGCTGCCGGCGGCGGCGGCCTGTTTGGCCTCGGCGGCGGTGGCATGGGCGGTGGTGGTGGCATGGGCGGAGGCGGCATGGGCGGTGGTGGCATGGGCGGTGGTGGCATGGGCGGTGGTGGCATGGGTGGTGGCATGGGCGGTGGTGGCATGGGTGGTGGCGGCATGGGCGGCGGCGGCATGTTTGCCGTTGAAGATGAATTGACGCTCGGCGCGAAGAAGACCGCACTCGCCGCAAGTGAACCAGCCCCGGCTGCTTCCGCAGCGCCCGCCAAGGCGGAGCGGGCGGCTGCACGGGCTGCGAAGCGATTTGTGGTTCAGCCGCAGGGTGAAGAAACGGCGGCTGCCGCTTGGGATCGTTATTTCGCTGGTGAAGCCAAGCGAATTGATGCACTGGCCGAGCCGAAAGGGGCGCTGGCTCAGTCGCTTTCGTCGATTCGCGAGACGGTGCGCCAGCTCATGAAGGATAAGAAATACGCCGAGACTTCCGTGGTCATTGAAGCGGCGATTCGTCACGGACAGGTCGAATCGTGGATGTATGAAGCGCTGGCATTGGCCTTGCGCGCGGACTCGCTCGATAAGATCGAACGCGGCGTGAAGCTGGATGAGGCGCAGACCGAGGCGCTGGAGCGGGCGCTGCTGTCGGCTGTCGATTTTGCCGAGAGTGAAGACCAATTGGTGATGATTGCCGCCTATATGGCCCAGGCGGGTTTGGAGAAGCGGGCTCTGGCCGTGTATCAGCAAGTGGCGAAGATGAACCGCTCGCGGCCTGAAGCTTATTTGCAAGGGCTGGCGCTGGCGCAGCGGCTGAATGATGTGCAGGCGATTGAATGGGCCTGCGTGGGAATTTTGTCGCAAGCCTGGAGCGGAGAGCACCGGGAATTGGCCGAAAAGGCTTTCCGCATCGGCAAAGCGACCCATCACCAAATGCTGGCGGACGGAAAAAAAGCCGAAGCGGAAGCATTTGATGCTGCGGTTCGCCGAGCTCAAGAGCGAGATTGCGTAGTGATGGTCACGTGGACCGGCGATGCGGATGTGGATTTGACGGTGGAAGAACCAGTCGGGACGGTCGTTTCGCAACGACAGCCGCGATCGACCAGCGGCGGCGTTCACCTGGGCGATGTATCGGCGGCCGACAGCAAGAGCACGACGAAAGGTTTTTCGGAGGCTTATGTTTGCCCTGAGGCTTTTGCCGGCGACTATCGCATTGTGGTGAAGAGTGTGTGGGGCCGTCCGACCAGCGGCAAGGTGACGGTGGAGTTGTATCGGCACTATGGCAGCGAACGGCAAGTCGTCGATCGCTTGCAAGTGCCGATTGACGAGAAATCGGCGGTGATTCCTTTTGAACTGGAAAAAGGGCGTCGTAAGGGTGCCTTGCCGGAGGCGCAGGTCGCGCAGGTGGCCAAGGTTCAAAACGCGGCGAACCGGGCGTTGCTCGCCCAGCAGTTGGCAAATGGCGACAGCGGGGCCGCCCAGCGATACAGCAATGCCCTGAATGCGGCGCAGGGAATGGGATTTGTGCCTGGGTTCTTCAACCGGGGAGCGGTGGGTTATCGTCCGGTTATTACGACGTTGCCCGAAGGTGCGAACTTCAGCAGCAACGCGGTGATTTCGGCCGACCGGCGCTACGTGCGTGTTTCGCCCTCACCGACGTTTTCCCAGGTCACCGCCGTCAATACGTTCAACTTTGTGACGGGATCGGGCGGGATGCAGGGTGGCGGTGCCGGCGGTGGCGGCGGCGGCGGTGGATTTGGCGGCGGCGGTGTAGGATTTTAAGCGCCACACGTCAATTGTGAATGACTTTCGACCATCCAGCAGCACATCGCTGGTGTCGAAACAGCCTGTCAAAAATGAAACCTCACGCCCGGACGAGTCCGGGCAGGATGTCGAGGTCGAGGTTTTCGGTCTTTCCCGCGCGGAGCCGCTCGAAAGCGATCGCGCCCATGACGGCATTATCGGTACACAGCTCGGGCGGCGCGATGTGCAACTCAAAGCCGCGATTGGTTGCTGCTGATTGCAAGCGCTGACGGAGCAGGCGATTGGCGGCCACTCCGCCGCCGACGCACAGCCGGCTCAGCTTCGTGGATTTGAGTGCCAGGAGGGATTTGGCGACGAGCGAATCGACCACGGCTTCTTGAAAACTGGCCGCCACATCGGCCACTTGCTGAGGCGTTAGATTAAGGCTCGAAAAATCGGGCTTGCCGGGCCCAGCAATGGAATAGCGGACGGCCGTCTTGAGGCCGCTGAAGCTAAAGTCGAGGCCGCCACGCGAGGTGGCCAGCGCGCGGGGAAAGGAATAGGCCCGCGGGTTGCCGGTCGTCGCCGCCTGCGAGATTGCCGGACCACCCGGATACGGCAGGCTGAGCATGGCGGCAACTTTGTCGAAGGCTTCTCCGGCCGCGTCGTCGATCGTGCCGCCGAGATATTGAAAATCGGTGGGACCGTGGCAGTGATACAGGCTGGTATGTCCGCCGCTAACGATCAATCCGACGCAGGGAAACACATCGCGGCCGGCAGCCATCCGGCAGGCATAAATATGAGCGTGCAGATGATTGATCGCGACCAGCGGCTTGCCCGTGGCGGCGCAGAGCGTCTTGGCCGCAACCAGGCCGACGAGCAACGAACCGGCGAGGCCGGGAGTGTTGGCCACCGCAATGGCGTCGAGGTCGTCGAGCGTCGTGCTGGCGCGGCGGAGGGCTTCGTCGATGACGGGCAGCACTCGCTCGACGTGCGCACGGGCGGCGATTTCTGGCACAACCCCGGAAAACCGGCGGTGTAACTGGTCTTGAGAGGCAACCACCGAGGACAGCACCTCCAACTCGCTGGTGACGACAGCGGCAGCCGTTTCGTCGCAGGTCGTTTCGATCGTTAGAATCCGCGTCATGCCAATCCTGGTAGGGTTACGTGGTGTCGGTTGCAGCAGGATAGCATGGCGATAACCGCCGGAGCGCGCTAGACTCAGGCGAGCGCTTCAAATTCAGGCCGAGAAAGAGCATCGCTTGTCGCAGCAGCCCACGATCGAGGATGTGCAAAATCTCGTGCGGCAGGGCGATTTGGCCGCGGCTGAGGGGGTGTGCGCTCAGATTTTGCAGGTGCAGCCGAACGATCATCTGGCCTGGGCGTGGGTGGGAATGCTGCATTTGGTGCAGCAGCGCCTGGTGGAGGCAGAACAGCCCTTGCGGCGGGCAATCGAGCTGTTTCCTCATGACGCCCGCTATTGGCACAACCTCTGTCTATCGCTGCGCGGGCAATCGCGGATCGTGGATGCTGAAGTTGCCGCGCGGAATGCCTTGCGGTTGTTCGATTCGGATGAGCATTGGACGAGCCTGGGCAACTGCTTGTACGAACTGCAACAGTGGGAACCGGCGCGGAAAGCTTACGAGCAAGCCGTAGCGAGAAATCCCAACGATGCCGATTCGTGGCGCAACTTGGGAGGGGCCGAGCAGGCGTTGGGGCGGCTGGACCTGGCCCAGCCCGCACTCGAACGCAGCTTGACCCTGGCACCGAGCGATGTCAGGACTCAACTGCGGTACGCGATGTTGCATGTGCAGCGTGGAAACATCGAACAAGGAGTGCAGTTTGCCCGCGCGATTTTGGATCAGATGCCAGACCTGGTGCAGGCGTGGCTGCTCTTGGGGAATGCGGAACGGCTGCGAGACAATCTGCCGGCAGCCGAGGTGGCCTATCGCGAGGCGGTGTCGCGTGCGCCGCGCGACCATGACTCGCGGTTCAATCTGGGGCTGGTGCTTTTGCAGCGGGCACAATTTTGTGAGACGGAAGCCTGGATGCGGCAGTTGCTGGCGGAGAATGCCAACGACCCCGACGCCTGGACGGTGCTGGGCGGGGCGATGCACGCGCAAGCCCGGATGGGAGAGGCGATCGCGGCGTATCGGCGGGCGGTGGAGGTGCGGCCGTACCATTCGGCGCACAGCAAATTGCTGGTCGCGCTGCACTACGATCCGGCCCACGCTCCGGAGCAAGTTCTGGCGGAACATCGCGCCTGGGATGCGACGTACGCGAAGCCACTTGCGCCCGTGAAGCCGCCGGTTGCACAGCCAATGAGCGCGGGGCGCAAACTGCGAATCGGATTCATCACGATGGACTTTAGTGGCGGGCCGAGCGGATTTTTGGGGTTGCGGGGACTGGAATCACTCGACAAGTCGCAATGCAGGGTGGTCTGTTATTCCGACCGCGTGGCTGAGGACGAATACACGGCTCGGTTCCGGGCAGCGGCCGATTTATGGCATGTCAGCATGGGGCTGTCGGACGAAGAACTGGCGGAACAGGTGCGGCGCGACGAGATCGACGTGCTGATCGATATGGGGGGGCACGTCGGGCGGCGGCTGATGGTGTTTGCCCGGCGGCCCGCGCCCTATCAGGCAACGTGGCTCGGCTATACCGGAACCACCGGCATGGAGGCAATGGATGGTTTGATCGCGGACCGCTTTCATGTGCGGCCGGGAGAAGAAAGTTGGTATTCGGAAACGGTGCTCCGCATGCCGCACGACTATATCTGTTATGGAGCACCGACCGGAGTCGCGCCCGTCGAGCCGCTGCCGGCGCTGTCGGCCGGACAGGTGACGTTTGGCTGCTTCAACAATCCGGCCAAATATTCGCCGCTGATTCTGGATGCGTGGAGCTCGATTCTGCGCCGCGTGCCACGGTCGCGGCTGCTGCTTAAGTATGGCGGGTTGAATCAGCCGGATGCCCAGCGCTGGCTATCGGGGGAGTTCTCGCGGCGCGGCGTCGCGGCGGAACGGATCGTCTTCGAAGGTTGGACGCTCAATCTCGACGTGATGAAGCGTTATGGCGTTGTCGATTTGGCGCTCGACTCGCAGCCGTATTCGGGCGGATTGACGACTTGCGAAGCATTGTGGATGGGAGTGCCCGTCGTTTGTTGCCCGGGGAGGGGCTTCGCAACGCGGCATTCGACGAGCCACATGACCAACGCGGGCTACGGGCAGTTTGTCGCCGCGGATGTGGAATCTTATGTGGACCTCGCCGTGCAGTGGGCTGGCCGGCTGGAGGAACTGGCCGCGCTCCGCGCCGGAATGCGAGAGCAAGTGTCCAAGTCAGCGTTGTGCGATGGGCCGGAGTTTGGGCGGAATTTTCTCACGCTGCTACAACAAGCGTGGGAAGCAAAAAATGCAGAATGAATCAAAGAAAAAGTTTTACGCCACGCTTATTCTGAATTCTCAATTCTGAATTCGTCAAAAGTCGTACCACAGCCCGCCGCCGATTTGCTGCTCGAAGTCGCGATAGAACGAGTATTGGTCGCTGAGCCCGTTGTAGTAGTGCAGGCCCGCGCGGAGGATGTGGCTGTTGTTTCCGCGCCAGGCCCAGCCGGCTTGCACCGCGATATTGCCACTGTAGTTGAGTTCTTCTCGGAGGTGACCATGCACGGCAAAAAACGGCGCGCCGTGAATGCCGGTCGGCCGTGCTGGTGCATACTCCACTCCGAACTGAAATTCCCACGGCTGGCTGAGATCGAAGTGAAACGCCCAGCCAATTTCGCCATAAACGCGAAAATTCTCCGTCAGGAAATAGGCGTAGCCGAATGTCAGCACCTCGCGGGTGTAATTGACGTGCGTAAATGTCGGATGGGCGGCCAGGAATTCATCGCCCAGGTGGGCCGAGAGGTGGTAATAGCTAAACTTGAGTCGATGGCGGCCGTAGCCGTAGGTTAGCGGCGCGCCGGCACGGAAGTCAGAGCCGCGCAGATCCATGTTTTCGTCGGGGTCGAGACGGACCTGAGCCGAGCCTTCGGCATCGAGTTGCCAGCCCTGCGGCCAGGACGGGTCGTCGGTTCCAAATCGCAACAAGGCAACACGGCCGCCGAGCGTGGAATCCCACATCGCGCCGTTACCTTGCAGGTTGAAAAACTGTGTGCCCAGACGCGACTCTTTGGGATTGGCCAGATAAGCCCGATACAGGATACCGTCGGGCAGTACTTGCCAGCGCCAGTCGTCACGCGGCGCGAGCGGGCTGGCATAAGCCGAGTCTTGCCAGGCATCGACGTCGAAATAGTCGAGTGGCGGCTCTTCGACGAGTGCGCCAATGCTGGGCAGCGTTTCGGGTTGGCGCGATTGGCCACCAGGAACTTGCGCATGCGCAGAATTGGCCGCGCAGAGCGCGGCAAATAAAAGCGCAATGGTAACGTGAGCCAAACGCATGAACCGGTTCCCACAAGCAGATAAGCGGCGTAGTTTAGCGTTGAGAGGTGAGCCGCTGTAGAGCAAGTTGCCGCCGCGCAACCTGTGAATATGAAAGGACTTGCGACCTTGGCGTCGCGCAATGGCCTATCCCTCGGGAGCAGTTTGGAGGGGAAAGTCAGTTTAGAGAGATCGCTGCTGTCGAGAATTGGGTTCTCGATTCGCTGCGGAACTTCGAATCAAAAAGCTTGCGGGCTGTATTCGCACTCCTTGACCATTGGCGAGCGCCGACCAAAGATTGCTGGCCCGCGTTTGAGCCAGCGATGGCGTTCTGGATTACGATTTGTTGGGCTGTGTTGTCAATTATTTGGCTGACTAGCCCGCGCGATAGGGAATGAAACGATGGTATTGCTCGAGTTCAGCATGTCGCCGCTGGAAAAAGGGGCCAGCGTCGGCGAATATGTGGCCCGCAGCCTGAAGATCATTGATGAGAGCGGGCTGGACTATCGCCTCCACGCGATGGGAACGATTGTGGAAGGGGAAATTGACGACGTGCTCGGCGTTCTGAAGCGTTGCTTGGAGGCGATGGCGGCCGATTGCGACCGGATCACTTGTGCGGCGAAGCTGGATTATCGGCGCGGGCATTCAGGCCGACTGGAAACGAAAGTGGCGAGCGTGGAAGAGAAGTTGGGCCGTAAGCTAAAGAAGGTGGACTGATTGGCAATGGATCACGCGAACGTAGCAATTGTGGGTGGCGGCATCGTGGGGCTGGCGACGGCCTGGCAGCTTGTCGAGCGGTATCCGCATCTGCGTGTGATCGTGCTGGAGAAGGAAGCGTCGGTCGGTTCGCATCAGACCGGGCACAATTCGGGAGTGTTGCATTCGGGCATTTACTACAAGCCCGGTTCGTTGCGTGCCGTGAACTGTCGAGCGGGCAAATTGGCGATGCAAGAGTTTTGCGCGGCGCATGGCGTGCCTTACGACATTTGCGGCAAAGTGATCGTGGCCGTGAACGACGTCGAAGTACCCCGGCTGATGAACATTTTCGACCGGGGGCAGCAGAATGGCGTGAAGTGCGAGTTGATCGGTCCGGAGCGGCTGAAGGAACTCGAACCGCACACGGCGGGAGTGAAGGCGGTGCATGTGCCCGAGGCGGGGATCGTCAATTATCGAGTGGCAACTCAGAAAATGGCGGAGTTGGTTGCCAGCCGGGGGAGCGAAGTGCGGTGTTCGGCACGGGTGACGAGCGTTAAGGAGAATGGGCAAGAGATCCATCTGGAAACGACGGCTGGGACGGTGCGGGCCGATTATTTGGTGACGTGCTCGGGGTTGCAAAGCGACCGTGTGGCGAAGCTGACGGGGATTCAGCCGGAGGCGCAGATTGTGCCGTTTCGCGGTGAATACTACGAACTGAAGCCAGACGCCGAGCATTTGTGCAAGAACTTGATTTATCCGGTGCCGGACCCGGCGTTTCCTTTCTTGGGTGTGCATTTCACGCGGATGATCGAAGGGGGTATTGAGTGCGGGCCGAACGCGGTGCTGGCGTTTGCACGAGAGGGATACAAGAAGTCAGATGTTTGCCTGAAGGATTTGTGGGAGACGTTGTCGTTTCGCGGCTTTCAGATCATGGCTACCAAGTATTGGCGCATGGGTGCCGGAGAAATGTGGCGGTCGTGGAGCAAGGCGGCGTTTGTGCGGGCGCTGCAGCATTTGTTGCCGGAGGTGCGGAGCGAGCATTTGGTGCCAGCCCGCGCGGGGGTGCGGGCAATGGCCGTCGCGCCGGACGGGGCAATGGTCGATGATTTTGTGATTCAGCCGAAGGGGCGGATTGTCAACGTGCTGAATGCTCCCTCGCCGGCGGCCACGTCGTCGCTGAATATTGGCAAGTTGATTGTTGAGAAATTGGCGGAGCAACTGGGTTAAGTATCGATTGCCGGCTATCGACAGAGCGGAATGGAAATATAATTCGTTGATAGTCCATCGCCTCTGCTGATTGCTTCTATGTTGGCTACTACCGCACTTCCCCCGCTCCTCGATCGCCTGCGTCAGGCCGTCGGCAACGAAAACGTGCTCGCGGCGGATTCGGATTTGATGGTGTATGAGTGCGACGGGTTCACGATCGAGAAGAACAGCCCGGATGTGGTCGTTTTTCCGCGCGATACGGCCGATGTCGTCGAGATCGTGAAGATTTGCAACGCGGCGGGGGTGCCGTTTTTGCCGCGCGGGGCGGGGACGAGCCTGGCCGGCGGATGCTTGCCTGTGGGCGGCGGCGTGATGATCGTGCTGACCCGAATGAAGCGGATTTTTGAGATCAATCTGCGCGATCGCTATGCCGTGGTCGAGCCGGGCGTGGTGAACGTGTGGCTGACGAATGCCTTGAAGGGGACCGGCTATCACTATGCCCCAGATCCGTCGAGCCAAGGGGCCTGCACGATCGGCGGCAATGTGGCGACGAATTCGGGCGGGCCGCACACGCTCAAATATGGTGTGACGGTGAATCATGTACTAGGCGTCGAGGCCGTGCTGGCCGATGGCAGCCTGGTGCGACTGGGCGGGCCGGCGGAAGACCCGGTGGGGCTCGACTTGGTCGGCGCGGTGGTCGGCAGCGAAGGGACGCTGGCGATTGTCACCAAGGTGTGGGTGAAGTTGACGAAAAATCCGCAAGGGCATCGGACGATGCTGGGCGTGTTTGAGTCCGTCGAGGACGCGACGGCGGCGATCAGCGAGATCATTGGTGCGGGGATTGTTCCAGCGGCGCTGGAAATGATGGATCAAGGGATTCTGGTCGCGGTCGAGGCAGCGTTTCAGTTTGGTTTTCCGCTCGATGCGCAGGCGATCTTGCTGATCGAGGTCGATGGGCTGGAAGCGGGGCTCGATCAACAGCGGGATCAGATCGTCAATATCTGCACGCGGTGCGGAGCGCGCGAAGTGCGATTGGCGAAGGACGAAAAAGAACGACTGAAGCTCTGGAAGTGCCGGAAGCAGGCGTTCGGCGCGATCGGGCGACTCAGCCCGAGTTATTGCACGCAAGACGGTGTGGTGCCGCGGACGAAGCTGCCGGACATTTTGCGGAAGATCATTGAAATTGGCACCCGCTATGACATTCGCATCGTGAATGTGTT
>JANNTN010000569.1:0-7183 GCA_031394445.1 Anatilimnocola sp. | reverse complement strand
CCTAGCGTTTTCTCGCGGGGGTCGAGGCCGATGGTCATTTCGGGGCTGGTGGCGTACTCCTGCTCGCTGTAGCGGTGGCCGTAATTCACCAAGTCGTTGCGGACCATGTCGTAGAGGCCGTTGCGCAGCGGGTGCCGACCGGTGAGGATGCTGCCGCGCGAGGGGGTGCAGGCGGGCCAGGTGACGTAGTAGTTCGTGAGACGCACGCCTTCTTTCGCGAGATGATCAAGGTTTGGCGTTTGAATGGGCTTGCTGCCGATGCAGCCGAGGTCGGGCCAGCCTTGATCGTCGCTGACGATGAGGAGGATGTTGGGGCGGTCGGCGGCGGTGGCGTTATCCGTGATGAAAAAGAACAGAAAGCTCACACAAAGGCACAGAGGCACGGAGAGGAGAAGTGCGTAGGGAGGGCGGGCGAGTACTGAGTACTGAGTACTGGGTACTGAGAAGGGGGCGCAGGTTGTCCAGTCGTTGTTCTTTGGCATTAGCACGATTACGCAAAACGGTAGTAGTTGTTAAACGTCTATTATGTCCGGATCAATTGAGCATTTGCCAGTAGCGGAAGTCTTACCGGAATTAACGCTTGATTATTATGAGATCCCGTCCGGCAGACGGGACCTACTCAGTTCGACCGCTGCCCGTGAACCCGATATGATGGAAAGATGTCTTATTGAGTGTCGCGCCGTGGCACGGGGCGCTAAATCTGAGGAATGGCGATTTGAATTCTCCGCCACACAAAGCTTTGGCTTCGATTGAGGCAACGCTCGATGCTCCGGGCGGAGCCAGCGATTCGTCGGAATGCGTGGGGCCGCAGTGCCGGGTGCATCTGCGACAAGAGAGCGATAGCGGGCGGTCCGAGGAAACGCAAGAATTGTTGCGCTCGCGACTGCGGAGCGCGGCCCTCTTAATGTTCGCGGGCTTTGCGGCATTTTTGGCGTGGCACACGATCAACATTGACCTCAGCTCGGGCTTGAAGGTCGCGGTTTATGCCGGTCACTTTGCCACGACGATGATTTTGGCCGCGATCAGCTATGTGCTGGCCTCGAACATCGCCCTGACCGCGCGGAAATTACGCGGCGTGGAATTGGTGACGTTCGGCACGCCGATGATTTTTTTCGTGCTGATGCAGTACGAACGAATGGTTCAATGGGCGTCGGAGTTTGGCACGCTGCCGGAAATCACGCCCGGCTGGGTGCTGCTGATTTTCACGTATGCCCTGTTCATACCCAATGCGTGGCGGCGCGCGGCGATCGTGATTGGCGTGATGGCGGCCGCGCCGTTTGTCGGCATTGTGCTGGTAGCGATTACCGACGCTGCGGCTGCGGGGCTAATGGTCACTGACTCGCGATTCCTCGTGGAAACGATCCTCGTGATTGCGCTGGCGGCGGCGGGTTCGATCCTGGGGGTGCATACGATCAACGTGCTGCGCGACGAAGCGCTGCGGGCGCGGCAGCTTGGTCAATACAAGCTGAAACGGTTGATCGGCAGCGGCGGCATGGGGGATGTGTATCTGGCCGAGCATACGCTGATGAAGCGACCGTGCGCCATCAAGGTGATTCACCCTGAAAAAGCGGGCGATCCCAAGGTTCTGGCCCGTTTCGAACGCGAAGTGCAGGCGACTGCGAAGCTATCGCACTGGAACAGCGTCGATATTTATGACTATGGCCGTACGGACAACGGGACGTTTTATTACGTGATGGAGTTTTTGCCGGGTATGAATCTGTCGGAGCTGGTGCGTAGCGACGGAGCCGTGCCCCCTTCGCGGGCCATTCATTTGGTTCGGCAGGTGTGTAACGCGCTTTCCGAGGCTCACGAGCAGAATCTCGTGCATCGGGACATTAAGCCGGCGAATATCTTTGCGGCGATTCGCGGCGGCCGGCACGATGTGGCCAAGCTACTCGATTTTGGTTTGGCCAAGCCGCTACTCGAAATCGATTCTGCTCAGTTGACGGCGAAAGGCGCGATCACGGGTTCGCCGCTATTCATGTCGCCCGAACAGGCGATTGGCGACCGCGACCCCGACGCGCGGAGCGATATTTATGCGTTGGGGGGAGTGCTATATTTTCTCGTCACGGGCCGACCGCCTTTCGAGGACGAGCAGCCGATGAAGGTGCTGATTGCTCATGCGCACGACCCGGTGACGCCGCCTAGCCAACTCAATGCCGATGTGCCGGACGATCTGGAAAGGGTGATCATGCGGTGTTTGCAAAAGAAGCCGGCGGAACGCTATCAATCAGCTGCCGAGCTGGCCGCTGCGCTGGAAGGATGTCAAGACTACGGCCGCTGGACGCGCGAGAATGCGAAGATCTGGTGGCAGGAACGGGAACGAGCAATCGAGCGGCACGATGAGGTTGTGACGGTTGGATAGTGTCAGTGGTCAGTGGCCTTTTGTTGGTAAGGTATGCTTGGTTAAGCAGTAATCAGTGACCAATGACAAGTAAGTGCCACCATCATCATGCGCCGCGGGATTTTGGGTGGGCGTTTGCGATTGGGGTGGGGCTGAATGCGGTGTTTGTGGCGATTGAGCTTTCGGCGGGGTTGTGGGCGGGGTCGCTGGCGCTGGTGGCGGATGCGGGGCATAACCTGAGTGATGTGCTGGGGCTGATGTTGGCTTGGGGGGCGAGCTATTTGGCCCGCCGAAAGCCGAGTGGGCGGCGGACGTATGGATTTCGGCGGACTTCCATTCTGGCGGCACTGGGCAATGCGATATTGCTGCTCGTCGCGGTAGGGGCGATTGCCTGGGAGGCGGTGCATCGGTTCGCTCAGCCGGAGGCTGTGGCCAGCACGGCGATTATTTGGGTTGCGGCTACGGGCGTGGTGGTCAACACGGTCACGGCGCTATTGTTTCTGCGCGGCCGGCATCACGATCTGAACATCCGTGGGGCGTTTCTGCACATGGCGGCCGATGCGGCGGTGTCGCTGGGCGTGGTGATCGGCGGGATTGTCATTAGCCGCACCGGATGGACTTGGATCGATCCGACGCTCAGTCTGATTATCGCGGCGGTGATCGCGATCAGTACTTGGGATCTCTTCTGGCAGTCGCTTAATCTGGCGATCGACACGGTGCCGCCAAATGTCGATTTGGAGCAAGTGCGAGGGTATCTGGCGGGGTTGCCGGGTGTGACAGCCGTGCATGATTTGCACATTTGGGCCTTGAGCACGACGGAAACGGCGCTGACGGTGCATCTGGTGAAGCCCGAGGCCGTGGTCGATGACGATTGGTTAGACGGCATCGCCGATGAGTTGCACGAACGGTTTGGAATCGAGCATCCAACGATTCAGATGGAGACGGGGCGAGGCAGCCACAGTTGCCGGCTGGCACCGGATGATGTGGTGTAGGGCGAGTGGTGAGGACGAATTCTCACGAATTCGGCTACGGTTGTCGGGTGACTTTCTCAACTGGGGCAGTAAGTTGCCGAGCGATGTCGGCGAGCCATTCGCGGCTGGGAATACCGTAGGGGCGGAATTTTTCGGCGACGCCGCGTTCGTCGCTATAGAACATGGCGGTGTAGTTGCCGAGCTTGCTAGCGGCGGGGCTGTCCATCAGGTTGCTGGAATCGGCCGCGCTCATTTGGAAGAGGACGCGCATCTCGAAGTCGCGCATCGTTTGGCGGTCGAGCCAACGTGTAGCGTTGTTGTACGAATCGCACCAGACGAGTGTGTGTACGCCGACCGACGGCCCTTCGCGGAGGATCGTGGCGAGTTTTTTGCCGGCGGCCGCGCCTCCTTCGTCGTCGAAGTTGTAGTCGTCCGCCTTTTTGAGTTCGCGGAACCTCGCGAGGTTGTAGATGACGAGGAAGACCGGCTCGGCACCTTGCTCGCCAGCGGCCAGGCGACGGTTGACTTCGCCGGTCAGGTCGCCAATGAGTTGCGCCGCTTCACGTGGCTGAACGGCGGAGCCATCCACGCCGGTTGTTTGCAGCAAGCGCTGCCAATAGCCGGCTTCGGCCGCTTCGGGGCGCGCGCCATCGAGAATGTAAAATCGCTGCAAACGAGCCGGAGAACTATCGCCTCGCGCGACGAGTGAGGCCGCGCCACCGAGCGGGCCGAGTCGCGCGGCGAGGCTAATGACGCCGACCGAAAACATGCCGATGGCTTGCTCATCGCTTTGGCCCACGACGAGCAGGTTGCTGCCGCTTTGGACGCGAAACACCGCTTCGGTCGGGTCTTTGATCGAGACGGCCGCACCGAGCCAAGCCCGAACGCCATCGCTGGGGCGGGTGGGAGTGGGGCTGGCTTGTAAAGCGGCGGCGAGCAGTGTGTTTTCGGCCGGGTCAGCCGCGGCATTGCCTTCGAACACGATCGGCTTGGGCGCGAGCACGTGGCGCTCGCTGGCCATAGCGGCAACGCGGCGTAGATGCTCTTCGCGCTCGGAATCGGAGAGCCACACGACTTGAAACGGGTGATTGCCTTCGATCAGGCCGTTGGCGTCGTTGTAGATCGCTTCGCCCGGGCGGCTAAGCAGACGGGCGGCGGTGTTGTCTTCGCTCAGGATGAGATGGGCATCGGTTTCGCTGCATTGCAGGGCGATGCGCACCGCCATTTGGCCGAGCGTGCTGCGGGCGAGCGAATAGGCACCGGCCAGCGTTTGCGAGCCGAGCAGAACGTGGATGCCGAAGGCGCGGCCCTGCCGCACGAGACGATCAAGCAAAAGCGCCGCGTCGTGAGCGATGCGGTCGTCGCTGGTGAAGAATTCCTGAAACTCGTCGATGATAAGTAGCACGCGGGGCATGGCGTGCGGCGTGTCTTTAGATGTTGAATCGATGGCGTTTCGATATGCCTTCAAATCCTGCACGCCGGCTTTGCGGAACAGGTCGCCGCGCCGCTTCAGCTCTTGATCGAGCCGTTCCAGCACGCTCATGCCGAATTCACGCTCGCTTTCGATCGCAATTACGCGGGCGTGCGGCAACGCCAGCGAAGCATAAGCCTTAAATTCGACGCCTTTTTTGAAGTCGATCAGATAGAACTCGAGCTCGTCGGGCGAATAGCAGAGCGAGAGATTTGTGATCATCGCGTTGAGGAGCGTCGATTTGCCGCTGCCCGTTTTTCCGGAGATCAGCACATGCTGGCTGGTGCCTTTGCCCAGCCGCATCGTTTGCAGACTCTTGGCCCCGGAGCGGCCGAGGGGCACGTCGATTCCGCCGCGACTGTCGCTCGTCCACCACTCGCCTGGTGGCGGCATGACCATCTCGAACGGCACTTCGACGCGGGACGCATCCTTCGCCAGGCTGCCGACTTTCTTTACGATTTGCGTGAACGGAGCATCGGCGGGTGGATTTTCGAGGGTGAGCGGCAAGCGGCCGAGCGTTTCATCTTTCCATTTGAAGCGTTGGGCGGTCTCGTCCCAGATGAGCGATACGGCCTGTGCGGCGAGGTCGTTGAGGTCGAAGTTGCGGGGGAGCGAGAGCTTACTGTCGGTGCTGACAAGCATGGAGACGCCGCAGCGGCCGCCGCTGGTGGCAATGGAGGCCAATCGCCGGGCCGCTTCGTCGGAGAAATTCGCTGGAAAATTGGCGACGACGAGAACTTGAAACGGCTCGGCAACCTCGCCGGCCTGCTCGTTATATTCCTGAATCGAGGCGAACTCGTTTCGCAGATACTTCTGAATCACGTTCTCCATGTGCTGTGTTAGATCGGCCAGTCGCTGGTTGATATGGGCCGATTCGGTCCAGATGCGGCTGCCGACGAGCTTGTCGTCGTAGTCGGCCAGGTGCATGAACGCGGAGAAGTTCTGGCCGAGGCCGACGGGATCGATAATGGTGAAGCGGACCTTGCCCGGCGGCAGCGTTGTCAGCAGCCGCAACATGGCATTTTGCAGCACGACGGTGGCGGGCTCGCGGCCATTGCCTTCGCTTTCCAGAAGCAACGAGGGGCGGCTAGGGAATTCGAGCACGGCGGGGAGGGAGTACTCTGGTCGCTCACCGGTGACACGGTCGGTCACTGGCAACACGACATCGAAGTGGCCAATGGGCAGGGCGGAAATCGCGCCGGCGAGTTCGCCATTGTCGCTGGTAGTGCTGGTCTTGCTCTTGCGAAGAGGAGGCTGCCAGTCGCCAGCCGCGATTGAGTCCCACTCTTGGTAATGGCTATCACAATAGGCATTCATCGCGTCGGTGGCTTGATTCAGCTCGGCGATGACTGCGGTCCAAGCCGCTGTGAGATCGCCCAGCTCGCGATCGCGCTGAGTGCGGCTGTCGTTCAATTGATTGAGATACCGCTGGCGCAGTTCATCGAGCCGCTGCGTAAAGTCTCGCTCGATTTTCTCGATCTCGGCGGGATATTCCTGATCGAGGGCTGTGAGTTTGCTTTCGTATTTGTTTTCAACCTTGGTTCGCCGCGAGACAAATTCTGCTTCGGCTCGCTTGGTGCCCGCCTGGTGGGCGAGGCGGGCCTCTTTGCGGCGGCGTTTGTATTCGGCTTTGGTATCGGCCAGATCGGCATCGCGTTTGGCAACGATCTTGTTCGCGGCTTCTGTGGCGGCTTCTTTGGCGGCGTCGCGGGCGGCCGCGAGGCTGGAATGGGCTTCGCTGACGGCGGACATGAGCTCGGGGAGGATCAGTCGCGTTTGTCGCTGTGAATAAGGCCGGGCGAATAGCCAGGAACCAAGGCCAATAGTCAGCGAGCCGAGGGCGGTGACTGCCAAAATCACCGGCCAGCTAACGAGAAGAACCATGCTGGCGATAAAAATAACGACCGCTGCCGTCAAGAAAATCAAAACCGGCCAGCCTTCTTCGACGAATTTGGCTGCCGGCTGATTTTGCAGTGCGGTGAGACGATCGATGGCCTTGCCCAGAGCCGTGCGGTATTGATTGAGATAGTCCTGTTGCGTCAGGCCGGGGGGGATGGGCACGGGAGTGATGTTCGCGGTGGAATCGGCCCCGCGACGACGCACCACTTCTTGGGCCTTGAGCACCAGCGTGTGCAACTCTTCGCTACTAGCCCGGCAACGCTGCTCGAAGATGAGCTGCTCTTTTTTCGGAACCGATTTTTGGTCCTTATAAGCTCGCAAAACCTCTTGCGTGCTGTGCTGCCGGAGGGCCTTGGCGTCGGCAACCGAATCGGCCATCTCTTGGGCCGAGGTACTGGTCAGCCCTTTTTCTTGTTGGGCGAATCGATCGGCCTCACGGTCGTAACCGGCCAGTACCTCTTCGCGTGCGGCCTGATACGCGGCGATCTTCGCGGCGTC
>JANNTN010000568.1:0-5649 GCA_031394445.1 Anatilimnocola sp. | reverse complement strand
GAGCCATGCGATCGGCGAGACGCTTACCCGTATTCGTCCGAAATACCCAACCGTTTTTTGAAGCTCCATTTTCGTGCCGAGAACCCATACCTTTCCTGGGAACAGGGACGATCAGCCGCCCGGCGACGAAAAGCCGCCGTGACGTCCGGCAACAAGGGAACGTTTTCTGGGGACCACAATCTGCGCCGGACATATTACGGCAGGAAAGGGCGGGGAAAAAGACTGGTGGACGCCGGCGCGGCGTTGGGCTTGCTGGCGGGGTCGAACGCGGCGGCAATGTCGGCCAGCACGGCCCGCAAATGCACGCGAGTGATCGGATCGGCCGCTTCCAACTTTTTGTTGATCTGTCCCCGCAGAGCGACTAGCTCGCTCCGGCAGCTAGCGCCCAGGTCCGAGGAGCTGCCCGAATCGAGGAGCCCGGCTAGCGTGGAAACGTGGGCCCGCTGCAGATTTCGGCGGTAGAGATCGACGGCCACGCGGTCCTGTTCCAGTTCCGACCAGATGCCGCCGCGCAAATCGGCCAGCATGTCCCAAGGGGCGTAGGTCGCTTCGCCTGCTTTGGCTTGCGCTCCCTGCTCCGCCATGCGCTGGAAACGAGTGCTGTTAATCAGACTGCGAAGAACCGACTGCTGGCTGGCCAGAATCCGCGAAGCAGCGCCGTTGGCGCTGAGGCGCAGCGTAATCACCGGATCGACCAGCTCGGCCGGCGTATGGAACGCATGCTGCAGCAAGAACTTCACCGCCGCGCGCTGCCGGTCGGCCGGAATCGGGTGATAAATCCGATCCGCGTCGCCAAAATACAGGTTGACCTGTTCGTAGCCGCCAACGATGCCGGTGACGTGCCCCAGTTCGCGGTTTCGCTGCGAGAGCACCTGGTTGTACATGTTCTGCAACAGCTCATAGTCTTCGCCCGGACGGCAGCAGGCCGCAACCAGGTTGCTGGCGACGCGCTGCAGGTTCTTCAGCCCCAACTCGGTCGCCTCGATCGGATCGGCCCCCAGGTCTTCCGTCTGCCGCGAGGGGTCCTCGGTCGGCTGCGCGTCGCCAAACCGCAGTTGCGGGTCGCTCTTTTGCTTGGCAACGAGCGCAGCCAGGCCCTTTTTCTCATCCTCATCGGACTTGAATTCGCGGTAGCCCCATTCGATCGCGAAGAAATCGTAAGGCCCAACCTTGGGAATCAGCGCCGCGCCATCGCCGGGCTGCGCAAAGTAATTGAATCGACCATAGTCCATGATCGAGGCTTCGGTGCCGAACTTCTTGGTGAATTCTGGATCGCGAAGCTGCTTGACCGTGAACGCCGCCGAGGCCTTCATGTTGTGAGGGAAGCCAAGCGTGTGACCCACTTCGTGGGCCACGACATACGCCAAGAGCTCGCCCACCAGGTCATCAGGCAGGGGGAGTTTTTGAGCCCGCGGATCATTCGGCGACGCCTGCACGTAGTACCAGTCGCGGATCAGCTTGAGCACGTTGTGGTACATGCGAATGTCGGACTCCAATATCTCGCCCGTCCGCGGATCGTGGACGTGCGGGCCAAAGGCGTTCTCGATGGTTGACGGCAGCCAGCGAATGGTGGAAATCCTCGCATCTTCTGCGTCCCAGTTTGGATCCTCGCGCGGAGTCGGCGCAAGTTTGGCTTGAATCGCGTTCTTGAAGCCGGCAGCCTCAAACGCCGGCTGCCACATCTCGACGCCTTGCTTGACAAAGGGCTGCCACTTCTCGGGCACTTCGCGGCCTACATAAAACAAGATCGGCTGCTTTGGCTCCGAAACATCCGCCGCAGGGTCTTTCTTCTCCAGACGCCAACGCGTGACGAACCGCACATTTTCGACCTGGTGCTGCGAATCGTCGGCGTAATCTTCAAAGCCGACGTCGAAAAAGCCGACGCGCTCGTCCTTGCGGCGCGGTTTCATCGGCTGCTCGGGCAAGAGCAGCATGCTGTGATGCACCACGACCGTGACGGCCGACTGCGACGGATCGCGACGCCCTTCCCGCGGGCCGGGGGTGGGCGTCGGTGTTGTGGTCGTGCCGCCACCGGGTCCACCGCCCAGAGTGTACGTCGCCAGCACTTTGACTTCGATGTTGCGGGGGAATGCTTTGATCTCCTCGAAGAACGTCCGGGCCGTATCGAGAGTGCCCGCGTTCAGCCGGCGGCGGGCGCTGATTTCCTGCACGTCCGACGTGAACAGCGATGTGACCTCGATCACGGGCGCTTTGTCTTTGCCCCAGGCCCGCACCGGAAACGCCTTGACGATTGCGGCGACATTCGTCGATTCGACCGCTTGCTGAATAGCGCCTTTCTTATCCGCGCGAATGGCGTACTTGACGTCCCGCAGCAGCACCGTTTCGCCGCGCAGTTCCCAGCGAACCGTGCGATCCCCCAGCGGCGCTCCCGCCTCGCCAAAGCCGGCCTGCGTCCGGCCGAGCTGCCAGACCCAGAGCATGTCTTGCCCCAGCTTGCTCGTGGGAATCTCGTAGAACAGCTTTTCGCCGATCTGGTGCGTCAGGAATACCCCCGGCTTGGACTTGGCCTCCTTCGTAATCACATCGTCGTAGGGGCGGATCGCATTTTCCGGTGCTCCAGCCGGTCCGCCACCCGCGCCGCCCCGACCGCCGGGAGGCGCGCCGCGCTGCGGCGCTTGGGCATCGGCCGTCGCAGCCGATGCGGCTATGAGCAGCACCGTGACAACAGTCGATCGAAAATGCATCAACATGGGATCCTCACAGCTCATCGCCGCTGACATAAGTGCCGGAGTGGACGAGAGCGACATCGAAAATAATCCGTGAAACCGAAGACTAGAGTAATTCCGCCGCGACATGGCTGCCAGCCGCGACGAACGAATTTTCGGTAGCAGGCCTGTTTCGCGTTTTTGTGTAGTCCGCTCTCGCGCCGCACGGAATCGCGATTTGTTCCCGAGAACCCGTTGGATCGAAAAGTTTCTGATATCGATCAGAAAACGACCGAATGATGCCGGCCAACGTCGGGGTCGTCCGAGATTGCCATACGTTATGTGACGCACGTTTTTCGCCTCAAGAAGTCAAACGTTTCTTCGGAATCGAGCCCAACAGGCCGCCGGCCGCTAATTGGCTTGAAAAGCAACCGATCAATTCAACCTTTTCTGCGACGCGGCCCTACAGGTCTCTTCAGCACAACACGTCTTGAATCACCTCGCCATGCACGTCGGTCAAGCGATAGTCGCGACCTTGGAAACGGTAGGTTAGCCGCGAATGGTCAATGCCGAGTAGATGGAGTGCGGTCGCATTCAGATCGTGGATGTGGACGGGATCTTTGGCCACGTTATAACTGAAGTCGTCCGTTTCACCGAAAACGTGACCTCGTTTCACTCCGCCGCCGGCTAGCCAAATGCTGAAACAGCGTGGGTGGTGGTCGCGGCCGTAGTCAGCTGTGGTGAGGTTGCCTTGGGAATACACGGTGCGGCCAAATTCCCCACCCCAGATGACGAGCGTATCGTCGAGAAGGCCATGTTCCTTGAGTTCTTCGATCAAGGCCGCCGTGGGCTGATCGGTGTCATAGCACTGGCTCTTGATGCCGCTGGGAAGATTGTTGTGCTGATCCCACCCGCGATGATAGAGCTGAATGAAACGCACTCCCCGCTCTGCGAGCCGCCGGGCAAGGATACAATTTGCGGCGTAGGTGGCCGGTTTTTTCGACTCGGGTCCGTAGCGTTCGAACACACTCGCTGGCTCCCGCGACAAATCCGCCAATTCCGGCACGGCCGCTTGCATGCGGAAGGCCATTTCATACTGATCGATGCGGGCCTGCGTCTCGGGATCTTGATATTCCGCGAGATTGATCTGGTTCAAGGCAGCAACATCATCCAGCATTGCGCGGCGGCGCTCGGGCGTGATGCCAGGTGGGTTCGACAGGTACAAGACGGTATCTTTCCCGGAGCTGAAGCGGACCCCTTGATAACGCGACGGGAGAAAACCGGCCCCCCACATGCGTTCGTGCAGCGGTTGAGCATTGGTCGGGCCGCTGGGGCGCGAAATCAGGGCAACGAAGGCGGGGAGGTCGGCGTTTTCCGAGCCCAGCCCATAGGCTACCCAGGAGCCAAACGAGGGGCGTCCGCCGATCTGATGGCCGGTTTGTAGCAGCGTCATCGCCGGATCGTGATTGATGGCTTCCGTGTGAAGCGAGCGGATGAGGCAAATCTCATCGGCAATTTTCGCCGTATGCGGCAACAACTCGCTGAGCCACATCCCGGACTGCCCGTGCTGCTGAAATTTAAAGACAGAGGGCGCGATCGGAAAACGTTTTTGTCCCGAGGTCATGCCCGTGAGTCGCTGTCCATTGCGAACGGAGTCGGGCAGATCCTGGTCGAACTGCGCAGCCAAGTGCGGCTTGTAGTCGAACAGGTCCAATTGCGATGGCGCACCGGCCTGCGTGAGCCAGATGATACGCTTGGCCTTTGGTGCAAAATGGGACGGCTGAGGCGCTGCGAAGAGCCGCGGATTCATGAGCGAAGCCAGCGCGGCGACGCCGAGGCCCGTACCGGTGCGGCTTAAAAAGTGACGGCGGGTGAGGTGGTGAAGATCGGGATTCATGAAATCGTGTAACACCTACTGTTTTGTCACCGTCTCGTCCAGGCAAAGGAGGGTGCTGGCGACGGACGTGAAGGCGGCCAATTCAATCGGATTCAACTTCGGATCAATCCCCGCATTGCCGACTGCCAGGAAGCTCTTTGCGGCCTCCTTATCGGTTTGAAAGTCGGCGAAGGCTCGGTTGTAGGCCGCTTCCAACACGGCCAATTCGGCGGGCTTCGGCTCACGTGCGAGTAGCAATTGGAAGCCGTGGGTGATTCGCGATTCGACCGTGGCTTCCTCTTCACGCATCATCCGCTGAGCCAGAAAGCGCGCGGCCTCGACATAGGTCGGATCGTTCATCAGGTTGAGCGCCTGCAGCGGCGTGTTGGTGCGAGGGCGACGCAGAGTACAGGTCTCACGGAAGGGCGCATCAAACAGGAGCATCGCCGGATGAGGAACGGAGCGTTTCCAATAGGTGTACATGCTCCGCCGCCGGAGATTGTCACCATGATCTTGTGTATATACGTTGTAGCCCTTGCCGGCGGTGACTTGCTCGTACAGTCCCGCGGGATGGTAAGGTTTCACCGAAGGGCCACCGACGGCATCCACCAATAAGCCGCTCGCGGCGAGTGCCTGATCGCGGATGAACTCTCCCTGGAGGCGAAGGCGCGGCGCGCGGGCGAGCAGTCGATTCTCTGGATCGCGCTGTCGTAGCTCGGGAGTGAGCTGCGATTGCTGCCGATAGGTTGCGCTGGTGACCATGAGCGTCATAAGATGTTTTACATCCCAACCGCTGCTGATGAACTCTTGGGCCAACCAGTCAAGTAGTTCGGGATGGCTCGGCGGCGCTCCCTGCGAGCCAAAATCCTCACTCGTCTTGACCAGGCCACTGCCAAACACCTGCTGCCAAAGTCGGTTCACCGTCACGCGGGCCGTGAGTGGATTCTGCGGGCTCACCAGCCACCGCGCGAGGCCCAGGCGATTGCGGGACAAGCTGGCCGCACTAGGCGTCGAACCGATGATCATGACGCCAAACGAATTTGATGCACATATCCAAAAGGAAATTGCTGCCAACACGGCGCTGGTCAAAGCGACCGGCATCAAGGC
>JANNTN010000614.1:0-1139 GCA_031394445.1 Anatilimnocola sp. | reverse complement strand
GCAGCGGCGGCGACGGGTGCCGACATCATCGTGTGGGATCACCGCAAGATTGATGGAACGCAAATCGAGCAAATTCACAAGTTGGGCAAAAAGGCCTGGGCCTACACGATCGACGATCCGGCACGGGCCAAGCAACTCATCGCGGCCGGGCTGGATGGTGTGATTACCAACAAGCCGGCCGAAATGGTGAAGCTGCGGAAG
Organism: Anatilimnocola sp.; assembly: GCA_031394445.1. Lineage (GTDB taxonomy): Bacteria > Planctomycetota > Planctomycetia > Pirellulales > Pirellulaceae > CAYLLN01. The sequence continues at coordinate 938 of JANNTN010000614.1, read as the reverse complement.
TAACCGTGACGTTCTAGGCGAAGGCGGCGCGGATTTCGTTCATGTGGCGGACGCATTCTTCGCGGACGTTGCCGGGCTCTTCGTATTCGAGCACGATGTAGCCGCGGTATTTTACGTCGCGCATGATCTTGGCGAGGCGTTTGTAGTCGGCCGGAGCGCCCCCCACCTTGGCTTTGATCTGCGCATTGAGGGCATAAGGCGCAATCTGCGCGAGTTGAGCGTACGGATCGTCGCCGCGAAAATTGCCGCCGTCGAGGTTGACGCCGAACCAGGGGCTATCGACGTCGTGGACGAATTTCAAAAGGCCCTCAGCGGTGGCGGTGGGACCACCGTGGTTTTCGAGAGCCAGATGAACACCGTACTTGCCGGCATAGTCGCAGCATTCCTCAATGGCAGAGACCATGAGAGCGTGTGCCTCGTCGGCAGATTGGCCCTTTTGCTGATGACCGGCAAAGATGCGGATGACCGGGGCGTCGAGCAGGGCGGCATACTCGATCCACTGCTTGGTTTTGGCGATTTCGGCATCACGTTTCTCCCCTTTGGGATGGCCGAACTCGTTACCGATGGCGGTTCCGGAGATATCGAGACCCAATCGAAAGGCGTGCTGGCGTAAGCCGTGGAGATAGTCGGCGGTAACTTCCTTGGGGAAGTAGTAGCTGGTCAGCTCTGTCCCTTCGAGACCCATCTTGGCGCAGTCGTCGATAAAATCCTTCAGCGTCAGCACCGGCTGTTTGCCCTGCTTGGGCTGCAACAGTTCGCGGTAGCTATAGGCGGCCAGGCTGAATTTGAATTTCGCTTCGCCGCTACGCGGGATGGGCTGAATGGCGCGAGCCGGCTGTGCGGCGGCGTGGATTGCGGCACCAGCGAAGAGGGCGGAGGTGCCTTGCAAGAAATGGCGGCGGTGGAGCATGGGGGTGGTCCTTTGAGGAGGGGCGGGT
>JANNTN010000557.1:0-2785 GCA_031394445.1 Anatilimnocola sp. | reverse complement strand
ATCATGAAGAACTTTGCCCGCACGATTCCCGACGAATTCAAGCGGCGCGACCGGTTCCGCACCAGCCAGGACGAGTTGTTCACGTCGAAGCAAGATGTGCGTAGCGACGAAGTCGGCCAGGAAACGGCCCAAAAGGTGCGGGAGCAGCAAATCGAGCGGATTTTGTCGCGATTGGACGAGCGCGAACGGCAGATCATCGTCAGCCGGTTCGGCCTGGACCATAGCCGCGAGCCGCTGACGCTGAAGGAAGTCGGCCACGAAATGGGCGTGACTAAAGAGCGGATTCGGCAGCTCGAGGCACGGGCGCTCGACAAGGCCCGCCTAGCCGCGGCTGAGGATCACGTCGAAATCCCCGATTAGTGGCTCGGACGTCAAACTTTGGTCATCAAAAATTGGTTCCTGAGACCCCGGACGCTGCCAGTGTCCGGGTTTTTTTGTTGATAGCGAACCTTTTTCCCGGTCGCGACTGTCTTGCTGGCATGTGAATTGGTCAGACGGGGAGCCGTAGAATGCACAAAAATGCGACAAATTGCCAACGAGGGTGGGGCCGGGCGGAGTTGGGCTGTGGTTTGATAGCTAATAGCCCAATGTCCGGCCTTGCGTGGCTATCACGGTTCATTATATTTACTGGTTTTCACCCTGAGCGCGGTGCTGTCAGAAGCGGAAAATAGCCAGCGTAGCTCAACTGGCAGAGCAGTTGATTTGTAATCAACAGGTTAAGGGTTCGAGTCCCTTCGCTGGCTCTGCTGCGAGTTCAATTTGCGGACATACCGCGCGTTAATGTCGCGGGATACCTTGCGTTTTTAGCGCGGGATACCCTGTGTTAATGGCGCGGGATACCTCGCGTTTATGGCGCGGGATACCGCGAGTGGCAAAGTTCCGCTACAATCGGTTTCGCGCTCGCGGTATGCCCGCTGGTCATCGCTCAAACGGCGTGCCTAGTCGGCGAGTTACCCAAGCGGTCAACGGGGACAGACTGTAAATCTGTTGCCTTCGGGCTTCGTAGGTTCGAATCCTACACTCGCCAGTGTGGAATTTGGATTTGCGATTTTGGATTTTTTGATTGACGAACAACAGCCGAGACAGATGGACTGGAAAGCGACAGCCTGAAATCCCAAATCCAGAAATCAACCGTGCGGGTGTAGCTCAATGGTAGAGCTCCTGCCTTCCAAGCAGGTCACGAGGGTTCGATTCCCTTCACCCGCTTGTTGGTCAGTGGTCATTTGTTGAATGAATAAGTAAGAAGAGGAAGTAGCGGTCACTCGCCACGAATGATACATCCGGAAAAATGACAAGTGACGAATAGCAACTGACTGTTGCTGCTGTAGCTCAGTTGGTAGAGCACCTCCTTGGTAAGGAGGAGGTCCTGGGTTCAAGTCCCAGCAGCAGCCTGTTATTTGAGACAGTTTGTGATTTGAGGCGTGTCAACTGAGATAAGTGTCGGTTTTATAGGTGGGTTGTGAGTAGTGGGTCCAGCCGACCACTCATCACTCACGGACAGCAATGAGCATTTTTTTAATCCCTTAACCATAGGTGTAGAGAGCAATGGCCAAGGAAACATTTGTGCGCGATAAGCCGCACTGTAACGTCGGGACAATCGGCCACATCGATCACGGCAAGACGACCACCACTGGCGCTTTGTTGGCAGTGCAGGCCGCGAAGGGCCTGGCACAATTCAAGTCGTATGCGGATATCGCCAAGGGCGGTACGGTTCGCGATGCTACCAAGACGGTGACCATCGCCGTGTCACACGTCGAGTATTCGACCGAGAAGCGGCACTATGCCCACATTGACTGCCCGGGCCACGCGGACTTCATCAAGAACATGATTACCGGTGCCGCCCAGATGGACGGGGCGATTCTGGTGGTTTCGGCTGCCGACGGCCCGATGCCGCAGACCAGGGAGCACGTGCTGCTGGCGCGCCAAGTCGATGTGCCCGCGCTGGTCGTTTTCCTGAATAAAATCGACTTGGTCGATGATCCCGAGTTGCTCGACCTCGTCGAGATGGAAATTCGCGAACTGTTGACCAAGCATGGCTTCCCTGGCGACGACATTCCCATCGTTCGCGGATCGTCGTTGCCGGCCTATCAAAATCCGAAGGATCCGGTCGCCTCGAAGTGCATGAGCGATCTGCTCGATGCAGTCGATGCCTACATTCCGCAGCCGAAGCGGGAGGAAGACAAGCCGTTTTTGATGGCTGTCGAAGACGTGTTCTCGATCGAAGGCCGCGGCACGGTGGCCACGGGTCGTATCGAGCGCGGGGTGGTGAAGGTTGGCGACGAAGTCGCGGTGATCGGTCTCAGTAAAGAGCCGGTTAAAACGACTGTCACCGGCGTCGAAATGTTCAAAAAGGAACTCGGCGAAGGCCGTGCAGGCGACAACGTCGGCTGCTTGCTTCGCGGCTTGAAGCGTGAAGATATCGAGCGCGGCCAGGTGCTCGCGAAGGCTGGTTCGATCACTCCGCACACGAAGTTCGAGTGCGAGGTGTATTGCTTGTCGAAAGAAGAAGGCGGGCGGCACACGCCGTTTTTCAGCGGCTATCGCCCGCAGTTCTACTTCCGCTCGACAGACGTTACCGGCTCGGCGAACCTGGTTGGCGCAGAGATGTGAATGCCCGGCGACAACGTGAGGATGTCGGTCGAGTTGCACAAGCCGATCGCCATTGACGACGGGGTCCGCTTCGCTATTCGCGAAGGGGGCTAGACTGTCGGCTCGGGCGTGGTAACCAAAATCTTGGAAGAACAAATGACCAAGCACCAATGACCACTGAAATTCACTCATTGGT
>JANNTN010000513.1:0-3461 GCA_031394445.1 Anatilimnocola sp. | reverse complement strand
GAACCTGGTTACGGCCAAAGACGACCGTTCGTCAACACCTCCGCCAAACCCACCGACCTCATCGCCACCATCGATCAGCCCCAATGTCTGCCGGAAATTATTCCTTGAACTGCTCTAAATGCACGAAGTTGCCGATCATTTCATCCGCCGTGAAGTGGTCGAGAAAACGCAGTATTCTCGCCAGCAGCAGACCATATTGCCGGCTGCCAAGCTGCCGTGACACGATAATCCCACCGTGCGGTCGGCCAGACGCGGTCCACTGCTCATGCAGCGGAGCGAAATCGCAAATATTGAATGTGAGAATCGATCGCGACTGCGACGCTGCGAAGGCAAGCTGCTCTTCGTCGCTGGCGGTGTCCAGCCCCGCATCTTGCGTCGTCAGGCAATCAAAGCCGCGCTCGACCAGGTCTTCGGCCAGACGCGTGTGGATATGTCGATCGAGATATAGCCGGACGAAGAGTGCCCTATCGCTGAGTGAATCGGCCATGCGTCTTCTCGTCCTCGGCAATCAGTGCATTGATTTCATCCTGATGATCGGAGTAATAGCTCAGGGCGTGAAACACCTGGGCTTCCGTCAGGTCCAACGAATCAGCAATTTCTGCCACGCCTTCACCTTGCTGATGCAGCGACGCGACGTGCCGCACTGCGACTCGCAAGCCGTCAATGACCGGCTCTCCGCCACAAACGCCTTCCAACCGCACGATATGCGGATGTTCTGTTTTGATCGCTGTCGTCATACGTGTTATTTCCCAAAAATCATCGACTCACTGCCTGGCTGGTGGCTCGCCAACATCCACAAGCGACCCGTCTGGCAAAATCAGCTTCTCGATCGTCACCCGCACCTTTGCACCCTCGGAGAACGGCAGCGCCTCCGCCGGCTTCAAAACCCCGTCTTCATACGTCGCATCAATCGTAATCGTCATGGCATACCTCCAACCCAATTATACCACGCCGCGTTCTTGCCAATGACAACTGACAATTGACCCAACTTTGAACATTGAACTCGGAACTTTGAACTGATCGCAAAACAAAAACCCGGCCGCTGGAGCGCACTGACGGCAAATCACGCAGCTCCAGCGGCCAGTAAACGCCCCAACCAGCGCACGGTCTGCGCGCCGGCTCAAGGCTTTTTTCATTGTAGCAGGCCGCTTGGACCCACTCTCATGAAAACGATCAATCGCCGCCTGCTGACATTTCTATTGGCATTATCTGCCATACATGGCACTTTCGTTCCAATCGCCTTCGCGAAACCACTCTCCATTAGCGCCGTCAAAGCAACCAACATCTCCACGGATCGCGTCACGATCACCTGGACGACCAGCGCCCCCGCCACCAGCCAGGTCGAATACGGCACAACCACCAGTTACGGCAATGCCACGCCTGTCGGTAACACACTCGTCACCTCTCACTCGGTGCTCATCACGGGCTTGACGAAAAACACGACCTACCACTATCGCGTCAAATCTAGTCCGTCGCCCAGCGGCACTCCCATCGTCTCCGGAAATAACACATTCAAAACCCTGCCCGTTCGTTACGTCATTCAGTTCTGGAATTACCCCAACCCGGGCATTTGGATGATGGATATGAACAACTCAGACCAGGTGGTTGGCTGGTACACACGGCCAGACGGGAATGTGTACGGAATCCGTTATGACACGCTCACCGACACGACACTTGACCTCACCGACATGTATGCGGGACCGGGCACAGCCTTTGAGGGTTGGAGAATCAGTAACACGAGCGGAATCAACGATGATGGAGTGATCGTTGGAAAGATCCGTGACCCGTCTGGTGCTGTCAACGGCTATCTTCTCGACACGCTGGCTATCGATCCCAAGATTGTGCTCCTGCCGGATTTCTCCCCGCCTGGCACTACGATCGGCTATCTGAGAATCAACATCCACCGCGACATTCTCACCATTTATGTAAATCCTGACGGCAACTACGGAGCGTACTTGTACAACTTTGACGATTACGATTTGGCACCAGAGTTGGTTGTCCCAGAGTATTTGCCTGCAGCGATTAAGTCTGTTCGGGGTTCAGCATTTTCGCTCAATAATTCCACTCCCGCCCAAGTTGCCGGCAACCTGGCCGACGGCACGGCCTTCCTCTGGACGTCGGGCGAAGGAGGACTTCAAACGTTTCCTGGCCTCAAGAGTCCGGCAGTACGCGACTTGAACGACGCTGGTGTCCTCTGCGGCGATACATATTCAGGGAAGCCCAGCAAGCCGTATCCCATGCGTCTGACTACCTCCTCGCTCAATGTGCTGACCGGCGCTGCAGATCACGATGGTGTCTCCATCAACTCCAGCAGCGATGTCCTCTTGCATGATTCCGTGAACGGCACTGGCTTACTCTTACACCATAGCGATTTGGGCTATCTCGACCTCGACGCGCTCGTGACGGGCTCTGCCGAGGATCTTGGCTATTGGTTCGGCGGAACTCACAAATTGTGGTTCCTGAACAACCGCGATGCGACCGGTTTTGGTCACATCACCGGAAGCATTCATTTCGCCGACGGCAGCAACAAGCCATACACCCTCATACCTGTCGCGCCGTAGCCGCCCCCCCCCCCTTCCGAGAAAATCTCCCGCAATTTGGCCCGCTTTCTGGGCCAGATTGCAATGGATCTATAGGGAAGTGCCTCTATCCGCACTTCCCCAATATGCCACTTTGTATCTGCCTAATGCCCAAACCTAAACCCTAAACATTAGCGCGACAAAAACCAACATACCTCAACTCACAAACCGTTACCCAACAACCACTTACACCCAACATTAGGCTTCCAAACAACCCCGAAAAAACCCCGCCCACCCCGCCCTAAACCCTAAACTCCCCCCTCTCACGAGGTTCCCAGCAAATGCTACAACAGCCGGCGACTTTCGATGCTTCTCCCCGGCTTACTTCCCTGGCCCAATGCCCGAAGTCCTCAACATCGCGGGCTACCAATTCCTGCCCCTCACCGATCTGCCAGCCCTCCGCGAGCGGTTGCGTCACCGCTGCAAAACTTGGCACCTCAAAGGCACGATTCTCCTCAGCCCCGAAGGTATCAACCTCTTCCTCGCCGGCGGACGGGCCGAAATCGACGCCCTGCTCGCAGAACTCCGATCGATCCCCGGCTTACAAGCCTTTCAGCCCAAAATCAGCATCAGTGACGAACAGCCCTTCAACCGCATGCTGGTCAAAATCAAGCGCGAAATCATCGCCTTTGGCATTCCCGGCATCGAACCCAGCAAGCGGACATCCCCCAAACTGGCCCCACAAGAACTCAAACGCTGGCTCGACGAAGGCCGCCCCGTCACGCTCCTCGACACACGCAACGATTACGAAGTCAAACTCGGCACGTTCAAAAATGCCCTCACGCTCGGGATCGATCATTTTCGCAACTTTCCCGCCGCTGTGGAGAATCTGCCCGACGAACTAAAGCAGCAGCCCATCGTCATGTTTTGCACCGGCGGCAT
>JANNTN010000511.1:0-2093 GCA_031394445.1 Anatilimnocola sp. | reverse complement strand
ACCCCCCCTCGATCTCCGCATTCACGTTCTCCCGTTACCTGACAATTCAGAAACTCTCGCCCACGTTCTCTACGATCGACTGCGTCAAATCGACGCCCTGGGCTGCGACGTCGCCCTCGTAACATTGCCTCCCAACACAGGGTTAGGCGCTGCCATTGTCGATCGTCTGCGCCGTACGGCAGGCCCACGGGAAGAAGAATCCCCCTAATGAATAAACAATGTTTTTCCGCACGAATTACTTGTCGTTTCAGAACCTGGAGGTGAAACTAATATTTCTCGGATCGAATGTAAATCTTGCGTGAAGCGGCCTTTGCCGGATTCTCTCCCTCGCTATTCTGAAGTCACCGAGGCGGCAAAAACCGCCACGTGCCCGTCCGCTCCTCGCCTAAAAAAACATGCTGCGATTGTTGTTAACCGCCCTCCTTGCAGCGACGCTTACCTGCGGCTGTTCTCGCACTAGCGGTCCGGCCAAGAAAGCTTGCTACCCGGTCAAAGGCCAATTACTCGTGCAAGGCAAGCCAGCCGAGGGAGTCCTGCTCAGCTTTCAGCCCAAAGGCAATGCCAACCCAGACGAATGGTCTGCCGGCTTTCCGCATGCGACCACTTCGGCCGACGGCAAGTTCGAAGTTGGCACCTATACCGACAACGACGGCGCTCCGGCCGGCGACTATGTCGTGATCGCCATCTGGACGCTACCCAATCCGCAAAACGAAGAAGCCTCTAGCCCCGACAAGCTCGGCGGCCGATATTCCGATTCGGCCACATCAAAATTAACGGCAAAAGTCGAATCGAAACCCACCGAACTAGCACCGATCAACCTGCAATAGAGATCGCACATGCTCCACCGCACAACAAAAACCAGTCGCGGTTTCACGCTCGTCGAGCTGCTCGTCGTTATTGCCATTATCGGCGTGCTCGTCGCTCTCTTGCTCCCCGCGGTCCAGTCCGCTCGTGAATCCGCCCGGCGCATGCAGTGCAGCAACAACCTGCGACAAATCGGTCTGGGACTGCACGGCTTTCACGACACCAACGGCTGCCTTCCCGCCGGTGCCATCACCAGCAGCACCAAGCCGCCGGGACTCAAGTTCAACGTGCCGAACAACAAAATTCACGGCTGGGCAATCTTCCTCTATCCCTTCATCGAGCAGAAGGCCGCCTTCGACCAGTATAAATTCGACATCAATTGGTACGATTCAGCGAACGCACCCATCCGCGAGCAATATGTCTCGGCATTCATTTGCCCGTCATCTCCCATTCCCCGCCGTCTCGACACTGCCACCACCAGCAGCGTCACCTGGCGCTCCGCGGCGGCCGATTACGGCGTGAACAACGGAGTCGATGGTGCCGCGCTATTTGCGCTCGGACTCATCGATTCAGGCACGAACATGGCCCCGCAAGGCGTCATGAAAGTTGACGAGGCCCATCGCTTCGCCCAAATCACTGACGGACTCTCGAACACGATGTGGATTTGCGAGGATGCCGGTCGGCCGCAACTTTATCAAGCGAACAGCAAGCGGGTCGGCAGCACTCGGACCTCCGGTGCCTCACACCTCGATCGCGATAACGAATACATCCTGCATGGATTCAACGCGGCCGGCACCACATCCACTGGTCCCTGCCATTTGAACTGCTCCAACAACAACGAGGTCTATGCCTTTCATCCCTCGGGGGCCATGGTACTGATAGGGGACGGCTCCGTGCGTTTTCTCTCTCAAAATGCTCAGTTCAAAGTCGTTGCTGCCATGATCACCAAGGAAGGCGGCGAAAACCTGGGCGTCGATTAAGCCGAGAGTTACGGCGGGTTTGGTTCTCCAGCGGCAGTAGTTAACATAATAGGCGACCTTTGCCGCATCCGCGGCTGGTGACTTTTATGCCCGACTGTACAACCAGTCGCTGCTGGAAACATCTTTGAAAAACCCGCCATGTCCTCCAAACCTCTTTGCGGCCCTCGCGCGTTCACGCTCGTCGAGCTCCTCGTTGTCATCGCCATCATCGGTGTCCTCGTTGCTCTGCTTTTGCCTGCTGTCCAATCCGCCCGCGAGGCGGCTCGTCGCACCCAATGCGCCAACAATCTCAAGCAGATGGGCATTGGC
>JANNTN010000492.1:0-1716 GCA_031394445.1 Anatilimnocola sp. | reverse complement strand
CGTGACCTCATCGATAAAGCCGCCGAGCGTGGGTTTTTTGGCATTCTTTTCGTATGCACCGAGTGCGTTGACGACTTCCTCCACGGCTGCCCAGCGGGCTTGCAACTCGTTGGAGTCCGTGTAGATACGTTTCAGTTCGTTTTCGTAACCAATCTCGCTGATCAGCCGCCGCACCGGATCGACCAGGGGCTTCGTTTTTCCCAACTCGTCGTGAAAACGCCGCACGAGCGCAACGAAACGACCGACGGCTTCGCGGGCGTTTGCGGGCAAAACGACGGGCGAATTGCCGTCGTCCATCACCTCCCAAATCGGTGCTCCGCGCGTGACGGCTTCTTTCAGCAGCGTTTCGACGGACTTTTGCCCGATGCCTCGGGGCGGATTGTTGACGATTCGTAGTAGCGACACTTCGTCGCGCGGCGAATCGATCACCCGCAGATACGACAAAATGTCCTTCACTTCTTTGCGGTCGAAAAACGATTGGCTTCCGAGGATCACGTAGGGAATTTTGGCCTTCCGCAACTCCGTCTCAAACGGCCGCGGCTGCTCGTTGGTACGAAACAGGATCGCGCAATCTCGCGGCTGCAAATGATCGGTTTCGATCCGGCGGCGAATATCGGCCACCGTTTCACAGGCTTCGTCGGTTTCGCTGTTGTATTGCAGAATTCGTGGGTGCTCGCCGCCGGCTCGCGCGGGCCGCAGCACTTTGTCGTGCCGCACCTTGTTGTAAGAAATCAGTTTATTGGCGATGTCGAGGATGGCGGCGGTCGAGCGATAGTTGAATTCCAGGCGAATGACCTTGGCATCGGGCCAATCCTTGTTAAACCGCAGAATGTGTTGCACTTCGGCCCCGCGCCAGCCGTAGATGGATTGATCGTCGTCCCCCACAACGCACAAGTTGCGGTGCTCGGTGGCTAGAGCCTTGATGATGCGGTACTGGCTGCCGTTGGTGTCTTGATATTCATCGACGAGCAGATGATCGAACAGCGCGGCTTCGACTTTCCGAGCGTCCGCATGCTTCTCGAACAGCTCTTCGGTGAGCAGCAATAAATCGTCGAAATCCATCGCCCCGGTGGTTTGCAATGTCTTTTGGTAGCGGCGATAACCCATCGCGGCCAGATGCTCTTTGTCGCTGGTGGCAACTTTCGCGGCTTCCGGCGGGCGGACCGAAGCTGTTTTCCAGCGGCTGATCTGATAGATCAAATCGCCCGGCCGCATCAATTCGCTCGGCACCCGAATTTCTCGGAGTACGCCGCGAGCCAGGCTCTCTTGATCGCCCCGATCGTAAATCGCGAACCGCTCCGGATATCCGAGCTTTCTTGCATGCCGTCGCAACACGCGGACACAGTGAGCGTGAAACGTGCTGATCTGCGGCCGCTCTTTCAACTTGCCCAACAGTCCGCTAACTCGCTCCTGCATTTCGGCTGCGGCCTTGTTGGTGAACGTAACCGCCAGAATCCGCTCCGGCCGAGTACGATGCTTGATTAAATTCGCGATGCGGAACGTCACCACGCGAGTCTTGCCGCTACCCGCCCCTGCCAGGACCAGCATGGGGCCCTTGAGGGTGTTAACTGCTTCCTGTTGCGGCTGATTGAGACCAGACATGGGCAGAGGCCGGTGGCCAGAAGTTAGTAGCCGGTGACCTTTTCGTTACTGGCCACTGGCTCCTGGTCACTGGTTACTTATTCCTACAGTTCCATCGGAAATAGACACAGGTTC
>JANNTN010000450.1:0-4982 GCA_031394445.1 Anatilimnocola sp. | reverse complement strand
ATTCACGCTCGCGACGTGCATTTGCCCGAAGGGGCGAAAGTGCTGGATGATCCCGATTTGGTAGTGGTGCATTGCATTACGCCGCATATGGAAGAAGGCGCTGCTGGTGGCCTGGCGGAGCCTGGCGTTGCCGAGCCGGAGTTGATTCGCAAGGAGAAGGCAGACGAAGCCGAGGAGAAATAGCCGTTTTCGATACTCTCCGCGGCTGGCTTGGTTTGCGAAAATCGCCACCCGAGGAGTTGGATGCGGCACCTATGAAGCTGATTGTGGGCCTGGGAAATCCGGGAGGCAAATATAAAGATACACGGCACAACGTCGGATTCGAGGTTGTGGCCGAACTGGCGAGAAAGTTTGCGACTGCAACGCCCCGGGCTAGATTTCAGGGCGAGATCGTTGAAGCGACGGTCGGCGGTCAAAAGGTTTTGCTGCTGACTCCGCTGACTTATATGAATGCCAGCGGAGGCAGTGTGCTGGAGGCTCGCGATTTTTATAAGATCGTGGCCGAAGACACGTTAGTGATTTGCGATGATTTTGCCTTGCCGCTGGCCAAATTGAGGCTGCGGCCCAAGGGGTCGTCGGGAGGACAAAACGGACTGGACGACATTTTGCGGAGGCTGGGAACGAACGAAGTGCCCCGGCTGCGGATTGGCGTTGGTCCTTTGCCGCCTGGCCGTGACGCGGCGGGTTTTGTCTTGGGAAAGTTTATGAAAGAAGAACTGCCGGAAGTTGCCCGTGCGATTGAGCGGGCGGCAGAGGCAGCCGTGGTTTGGGTCGGGGACGGCCTGACAGCGGCCATGAGTAAATACAATGCGGCTGAAACAACTGGTGGCTAAAATAATTGGTGGCTGAATTAATTTGTGGATAAGTTGAACGCTTCGCGTGTTCAGAATGAGGAATAAAGCCTTGGCTCAAAACGTTTATGAATGTATGGTGATTTTTGACCCCAACAAGTACGCTCAAAATCCGAGCGGGCTGGGAGCGACCATTCCCGATCTCGTCGCCAAGTGCGGCGGTGAGGTTTTGGTCAGCCGGTTGTGGCAGGAGCAAAAGTTGGCCTACCCGATTGGGAGCCACAAGAAGGGTGCGTACTGGCTGACTTATTTTCGGCTAGACAGCCTCAAGCTGGCGGAATTCAACCGCGAGTTGCGAATCAACGAAACGATCATCCGCAATTTGACGTTGCTGGTGGAACCGCGGCTGGTGGAGGCCTTGGTTGAGCACGCCAAGGGGGGCCAACGAGCCCGGCCGGCCAGTGAATCCCCGGTCGGCCAGGCAGAAGTCGTGGGACAACCGGCATAGTGCGGAGCGAACACAGTTCCGTGTTAGCTGTTAGATGGAGTTCGACCGATGGCAAGTTTTAACCGCGTGATTTTGCTGGGCAATTTGACCCGCGATATCGAGGTAAAGTACTTACAAAGCGGCATGGCGGTCGCCGACGTAGGCATGGCCGTGAATGACCGCCGTAAGGGTCAGAATGGCGAATGGATCGAGGAAACGACTTTCGTCGAGGTCACGATGTGGGGCCGGACGGCCGAAGTCGCGGCAGAGTACTTGTCGAAGGGCTCGCCCATTTTGATCGAAGGCCGTTTGAAGTATGACTCCTGGGAAAAAGACGGCCAAAAGCGGTCGAAACTCAGCGTGGTTTGCGAGCGGATGCAGATGGTCGGCTCCAAGGGTGGTGGCGGAGGAGGCGGTGGTGGCGCTGGTGGCAGCCGAGGCGGCCAGAATCAAAACTTCGATGACGGGGGCGACTACGGCGATATGCCAACACCGGCCGCTCGCGGCGGTGGACAGCGAAGTGCACCGGCAGCAGCGCCGGCTCCGCCAGCTCCTGACGAAATTCCGTTCTAATGCAGAGAAACAATAGCCGGGAGCAGATGAGCTGCCGGTTCTTATAAAAACAATTCAATTTCGATAATTTCGGGAGCAGATTGGCTTTCGATAGATAGTGGATTAACGATGAAAACCAAGCGTAGCCGGGTCGATCGAGAAGGACGTTTCAAGCCGCTGCCGAAGGCCGGAAACGGTGTGCAGTTGCTGCTCATTCAATCGGTCGATCATTTGGGTAAGCAGGGCGATGTCGTCAGCGTGAAGCGCGGCTATGCCTTGAACTATTTGTTGCCGCAAGGCCTGGCGACCGTCGCTACGAGCCACCACAAGCGGATGGTCGAGAAGCATCGCGCCCGCCTGTTGGAAATTGAAAAGGCGCGCCTGGCATCGTTGCGACAGCTCTCAGAGACGATCGCAAAACAGAGCGTCACGATAGAAGCCAACGCGAACGAAGAAGGCCATCTGTATGGCAGCGTGAACGCGAACGAAATCGCCGCTGCCCTGAAGGCCGCCGGCTTCCACATCACGACGGATCAGGTTCGCCTGGATGGTCCGCTCAAGGAACTCGGTCTGTACACGGTGAAAATTCACCTGCACGCCGAGATCGATGCGGAACTGAAGGTTTGGGTGGTTCCGGCAGTAACCAGCGAAACGCTGGCTGCCGAGAAGCAGGAAAAAAGCGATAAGGCGGACGCAGCCAAAGCCAAAGCAGACAGTAAAGCCAAGGTAGAGGCTAAAGGCAAGACGGAAAAACCCAAGGCATAGAAGTAATTTGTGCCCACGGCGGATGGATGCCATCGGGCTCGGTTGAATAGACGTCTTAACGCAATCTTCGCGGAATCTTTGCCGCAATCTGCGATGGCACGGCTAAGTTGACGGTCGTGCTTTGACCGCAATTCGGCTCGTGCGCAATGTCGCCGAGACTGCTTGGCCCCGCCCGTGCAGAGCAGGGCACAAGCGGGTTGCGAATTGGCAGGCTGAGCACGAAGATGGGTATCGAACCCCGTTGGCTCGTGGATTGAGCCGGCGGTTGTCGCCACCTTCTTGAACGAGGCACCAGCCCCGATGAGCAAGCACCTGCAGCGGGATATTGATTCCCTAAACACCGAGTTGTTGAACATTTCTTCCATGGTGGAAGAGATGATCGACAAAGCGACGCAGGCCCTGGCTAGTCGCCGATATGACCTGGCTGAAGAGGTGGTGAAGTCGGACGAATTCGTCGATCAGCACGAAGTGCATGTTGAGGAAGAATGCTTAAAGATGCTGGCCCTGCATCAGCCGGTGGCGGTCGATTTGCGGCGAATTGCCACGGTGATGAAGGTAAACAACGACTTGGAACGGATCGCCGATCTGGCGGTGAGCATTGCGCAGCGAGCCCAGGCGGTTGACGAGTTTCCGGCATTTGTCATTCCCGACCGGGTGCCGCGAATGGTCGTGCTGGCTACCGAGATGGTGCGGGGTGTGATGAATGCGTTTGTGAACATGGATACGGTCGCGGCGCGGCGGATCATTGCGATGGACCGGACAGTGGACCAATACAACCGAGACATCATTGCGGAGTTGCAGGGGCTGATGCAGGCGCGTCCCGATTCGGTGCCGCCGGCGCTGCATTGTTTTTCCGCCGTGCGGCACATCGAACGCATTGCCGACCACGCCACGAACATTGCCGAGGATGTGATTTACCTGGCCGAGGGAGACATCGTCCGTCATCGGCACCAGACAGATGGTGGACCGGAACCGAAGTGATGCAAAACAGGGAGAACGAATGATGCCTAAGACAAAGGTTTTGGTAATTGAAGACGATCGGTCGTTGGCCGAGGTGCTGACTTACAATTTGATCGTCGCCGGCTATGAGGTCATCGCCGCCACCGACGGGCAGGATGGCCTGCTGCGGGCGCAAACGAAGTCTCCCGACATCATTTTGCTCGATTTGATGTTGCCCGTGGTGGATGGCTTGGATGTGTGCCGCCGGCTGCGGGCGGGCGCGGCGACGAAGGACGTGCCGATCATCATGTTGACGGCCAAAGGCGAAGAAAGTGACGAGCTGATCGGATTTTCCCTCGGGGCCGACGACTACGTCACCAAGCCGTTTAGCGTGAAGGTGCTCTTGGAGCGAATGAAAGCGCTACGACGGCGGCGAACCAGCGACGAGGATGAGACCGATGTAACAGCCAAGCTCGGAGTGACGATCGACCGCGTGCGCTATCATGCGACCAGCGAAGGGCGGGCGCTGGAGCTTACGCGGAGTGAGTTTCGCCTGCTCGACACGCTGATCCGGCAGCCGGGACGCGTGTTTGCCCGCGCGGAGTTGATCGACGCGGCGCTGGGCGAGGACACGATGGTGATGGAGCGGACGATCGACGTGCATATCAGGGCTCTGCGGCGGAAATTGGAGGATCGGGCGGATGTCATCGAGACAGTCCGTGGGGTGGGGTATCGATTTCGCGATTGCGAGCCAGCGGCGGAGCTGGTTTGAGCGATTGCCGCCCATTGTGGCGTTTTGGCGGCGGCGTAAAATAAGTAGTCGCGGCAAGTGATTTGCCATGCCGCTTCCTATTTGTCTCCCGTCAGAATGGGCCAATCATGCCTCGCAAGGGTTCCGCGTTCGCTGGTTTGTCGGTCGCAATCACAACGCCATTCAAGGGTGGCCAGCTCGATGTCAAAGCGCTGCGCGAGCAGGTCGATTTTCAAATTGCCGCTGGCACGCAATGCCTCTGTCCCGTCGGCACGACGGGCGAGTCGCCGACTTTGTCGCACGACGAGCATGAACGGGTGATTTCTGAAGTGGTGCAGGCGGCTGGTGGGCGCGTCAAGGTGATGCCAGGCACGGGCAGCAACAGCACCGCCGAGGCGCTGCGCCTGACCAAGTGGGCCGCCAAGGAAGGGGCCGATGCGGCGCTGATGGTCGCGCCTTATTACAACAAGCCGACGCAGGAAGGTTTTTATCAGCACTACAAGGTGGTGGCGGAGCAAGTTGGCATTCCGATCTGCGTCTATAACATTCCGGGCCGGACGGGAAAGAACATCGAACCGGAAACGATCGCGCGGATGGCCGAGTTGCCCAATATCACCTTGGTGAAGGAAGCTACGGGTTCGCTCGATCAAGCATCGCAAATTCTCTGCACGACGGACCTGACGGTGCTTTCGGGGGA
>JANNTN010000445.1:0-2673 GCA_031394445.1 Anatilimnocola sp. | reverse complement strand
AAGACACGCCCAATTGGAAAATCGGGACTGCCTTCACGCAGCAGCTAAAAGAGCCCGTCGATGTCCAATGGCAAGACCGGCCGCTGCGCGATGGACTGGCGCGATTGTCGCAAACCTATGGCGTGGCAATGTTTGTCGATCGTCGGGTCGATCCGAATCGTCCGATTACGGCCAGCGTGAAGGGGCAGTCGCTCGAAGAATTACTGCGAACGATAGCACACGCTGCTCAGGCCGAGATTTCGTTGGTTGGGCCGGTTGTTTATTTTGGTCCACCCCAGGCTGTCGAAGAGCTGGCAACGCTAGCAGCCATTCGCCGGCAGGATGTCACCAAGTTAAACGCTGCGGTCAAAGCCAAGCTCCTCAAAACAGCCCCTTGGCAATCCGCTCAATTGGCTCAACCCCGCGAGCTGTTGCAAGAGTTAGGGCAACAGGCAGGTGTGCAATTTAGTAACGCCGAACTGGTGCCGCTCGACCTCTGGCCGGCGATTCAATTGCCGCCGCTCCCCTGGGCCGATCGTATCACGCTCCTCTTGTTCGGCTTCGGCCTGACCTGCGAATTCAATACCGACGGCACCACAGCCCGGCTGTTGCCCATTCCAAGCTCACTGCTTCTGGAAAAGCGCTACGGCCCTCGGGCAGGCGCTGCCGAGTTGGCAGCCCAACTTCGCAAAGTCATGCCCGAAGCCCAGATTCGCGTAGAGCAAAATCAAATGCTCGTCGCAGCCCGGCAAGAAGACCACGAAAAGATCGAACGTCTCCTCACAGGCCAAAGCATCTCGATCCCCAAGCCCGCCAAGGCCGGCGGAGAAAAGCTCTACTCTTTGAAGGTTCCCAACCAGCCGGCGGGAAACGTCGTTCAAACCGTAGCCAAATCCATTGGCAAACAGGCCCGCTTCTCACCAGCCGTCGCGGAAAAACTGCGTCAACCCATCGACATCGAAGTGCAGGACGCCACGCTCGGCCACTTGCTCGAAGCAACCCTCAAACCACTCGGCCTGACACACCGCCTCAGCGAAGACGTGCTCGAAGTCATCGAGGCCCCGTAGTGTGCATAAGCGCAGCGCAATGCACCTCACGCCAGCAACTTCCCCAACTGCTCCCGAATTTGCTGCTCAATCTTCCCCCGAAAGAACGCCGCGACGAGGGGCAGCGGCCCCCCGACTTCAACTAGCGTCTCTTGCACGCTCAGCATTCCACTAATACTCAACCCCGTCGTCACAAACCGGAAATTGAGCTGGTTCTCTTGCCATTCTCCACTCACATCACGCACATGCTCCGCATAATCGCGCTGCACCCCCTCCAAAAACCGTTCCACCCGCGAGCGAGCAGCTTCCTGACCAAGATTGTGCGGAACCGAGACGTTGTAGGATGCCATGACGCTTGTCGTAGCCGAATTCGTACGAATTCGGTCCTGTAATTGCGATAACAATCCGAACTCTCACGAGTCCGGCTACACCCAAACCCATTTTCCCGGCTACTTGAATTCCAGCGCCGCGATGGGGACAATTCAAAACCTCGAATCTCGCTCGCACTCTCGAGTTCCGATGCCCGCTGTAGCCACACCAAGCAAGAAGCGCGTCCAACAAATTGTGACACTGCTTAAGGGCGAATATCCAGACGTGGAATGCGCCCTCGTGCATGATACGCCGTTCGAGCTACTCATCGCGACGATCCTCTCGGCCCAGTGTACCGACGTGCGGGTGAATATCGTCACCAAACCCCTCTTCGCCAAGTACTCCACGCCCGCCACCCTCGCCGCGGTCCCGCTTCCGAAACTGGAAAAACTGATTCAAAGTACCGGCTTTTTTCGCAATAAGGCCAAAAACATCCACGGCTGCTGCACGAAGCTGGTCGAAGAACACGGCGGTCAGGTTCCCGCCGAACTGGAAAAACTCGTCAAGCTGCCCGGCGTCGGCCGAAAGACCGCCAACGTCGTGCTCGGCACCGCCTTTGGCATCGCCAGCGGCGTCGTGGTCGATACCCACGTCACCCGCTTGTCCAACCGCCTCGGCTTGACAGAGCATGAAGACGCCGTGAAGATCGAACGCGACTTGATCGACCTGCTTCCTAGTGAGGAATGGATCGATTTTTCGCACCGTTTGATCTGGCACGGCCGCCGCGTTTGCAAAGCCCGCAAGCCGCTCTGCGGCTCGTGTGTGTTAGAAAAGATTTGTCCGAAAGTCGGAGTGGATTGAGCCGTTCACCGAAGGTAACCCGCCCATGATCCTGTCCGGCGACGAAATCCATCGGAATTTGGGACGCGATATCGTCATCGAGCCGTTCGATGAAACGCGGATCAACCCCAATAGCTACAACCTGACGCTGCACGACGAACTTCTCACCTACGAAGAGGTCGTGCTCGACATGGCGGAGCCGAACCGCACGCGGCGCATCCGCATTCCCAAGGAAGGCTTGGTTCTCACGCCCCAAAAGCTGTATTTGGGCCGTACAGCCGAGCGCACGGAAACGCACAACTATGTGCCGATGATCGAGGGCCGCTCCAGCATCGGCCGGCTGGGTTTGTTCGTGCATGTGACGGCTGGCTTTGGCGACGTCGGTTTTTGCGGCTATTGGACGCTCGAGATGTTCGCAGTGCAGCCGGTGCGGGTCTATCCGCACGTGGAGATTTGCCAGATTTTCTATCACCAGATCGTCGGCGAAGTGACCGCCTAC
>JANNTN010000440.1:0-6927 GCA_031394445.1 Anatilimnocola sp. | reverse complement strand
CGGCGGCGGTGGTCAAGGCATTCATTGAGCACGGGGATCGTACCGACCGGAAAAAAGCTCGCATGAAGTACGTGCTCGACCGTTTCGGCTTGGGAAAATACTTGGACGAGACACAAAAGCATCTGGCCTTTCCGCTGCGGAAATTCTCACTCGAAGCGTGCGAGCCCCGCACGGTCGTAGCGTCGCAAGGGCATGTCGGCTTTCATCATCAACGGCAGCAGGGAAAGTTCTATGTCGGTGTTGTGCTGCCGGTGGGCAGGTTGCGGGCAGATCAACTGCGCGATCTGGCGACCATTGCCGACCGCTACGGCAGCGGCAGCATTCGCCTCACGGTTTGGCAGAACTTGCTCATTTCCGACATCCGAGAAACGGACATTCCGGCCGTCAAACGAGCGATCGAGGCTGCGGGCCTGAGTTGGTCAGCCACGAATGTCCGCAGCGGGCTGGTGGCTTGCACGGGCAATGGCGGTTGTAAATTCGCCGCATCGAACACGAAAGGTCATGCACTCAAGCTGGCGGAATATTTGGAACAACGAGTCGAGTTGGATCATCCCGTCAACATTCATCTCACGGGCTGTCACCATTCGTGCGCTCAGCACTATATCGGTGACATCGGCTTGCTCGCCACGAAGGTCGCAGTTGGTGAAGAGATGGTGGAGGGCTATCACGTCTTTGTAGGCGGCGGATATGGCGATCGCCGCGAAATTGGCCGGCAGATTGCCGCGAGCATTGTCTTCGATGATCTTCCGCCGCTGATTGAGCAACTACTAGTTGCCTGGCAGTCTCAACGATCGGCACCCACCGACAATTTTCAGACCTGGGCTCTCAGCAAATCAACCGATGAATTGCATGCCATCGCTCAGCCGCAACTCATCGCCGCATAACAGGCAACAGTTCAACCATGACGATTCCTTGCATCCCAGAAACTGCTCCTTTTTCCTCACCGCAGCGGGCGTGGCTGAATGGCTATTTTGCCGCGATTCTGACGGGCGGAAACGGAAATTCGAACGGACACTCGTTCGCTGAGAAGGTATTAGCGCCGTCAGCGACTGTCGTGACCCCGGCGGTCGAAGAAGAATTTCCGTGGCACGATCCGGCCCTGGCGTTGCCAGAACGCTTGAAGCTGGCGGAACAAGCACCACACGCTCGGCAGTTAATGGCGGCGATGGCGCAGCTCAATTGCGGCGCGTGCGGCTATCAGTGCCAGACCTATTCGGAGGCGATCGCCCAGGGCACGGAAAAGGACTTAAACAAATGCACGCCGGGTGGCGCAGATACCGCGAAGACACTCAAGCGGCTCATTCAACTCGAATTGGAGAACCCGTCGCCCGTAACCAAATTACCCGCCACTGCGGCCGCCTCATCCAATGGACATCGGTCCGCTTCCCCAGTTACGCCATCAGCAGCTAAAGAGGCGTCGAGTTTCTCGCGAAACAATCCTTTATCCGCTCGGCTGGTTAGCAGCAGCCAACTGACGCATCCCGAATCACCGAAAGATACCCGCCATGTTGTGATCGACTTGCTCGATTCCGGGTTGCAGTATGAGCCGGGCGACAGTTTGGGCATTTTGCCGCAGAACGATCACGATCTGGTGTCGGCTGTGATTGATTTGCTCGGAAAAACGGGCGGCGAAACCATGGCGCTGACGAGCGGCAAGCGAACATCCTTACGGCATGCACTCACCTGTGAGTACACGCTGACGCGCAGCCGGCCTGATTTGTTTAGCCTGCTGGCGCAGCATGTCACCGCGACTGACGAGGAAGCGGCGCTGGAGCAGATCATTGCCGCGGAAGAGAACCCGTTAGCCTCTGCCGATTTGGCGGAGGTGCTGGAGCGATTTCCTTCAGCTCGCCCACCGCTCGACGATATCCTCGGTGTTTTGGCGCGGTTGCAGCCGCGGTTGTATTCGATTTCGTCCTCGCAAAAGGCCCACCCCAGCGAGGTGCATCTCACGGTAGGGGTGGTGCAATTCGAAACGCTGGGGCGTTGGCGGCAAGGCGTTGCGTCAAATTTTTTGGGAGTGCGTTCGTTGCCGGGTGATGAGGTACGCGTCTATCTGCAACCATCTCCCAAGTTTCGTTTGCCGGCTGACCCCAGCGCGCCGATCATCATGATTGGCCCGGGCACGGGCATTGCTCCGTTTCGTGCGTTTTTGGAAGAGCGAGCCGCTTCAGGCACGAAGGGAAAAAGCTGGCTGTTCTTTGGAAACCAGCATTTCGAATACGACTTCCTCTATAAAGACGAGCTGGAAAACTTTCTGGATTGCGGAGCCCTTTCGAAGCTGGACCTGGCCTTCTCGCGTGATTCGGCCCAGAAGGTCTATGTGCAGGACCGGATGCTCGAGCATGGAGCCGAATTGTGGAGTTGGTTGCAGGAGGGGGCTCAAATTTATATCTGTGGCGACGCCAAGCGAATGGCGGGAGACGTTAATCGGGCGCTACAGTCAATTGCTGGCACTCACGGAGGGCTTTCGACCGAAGCGGCCCAGCAATTCACGGTCGCTCTGGCCAATGAAGGGCGCTATCACAAGGATGTTTATTGACCAGCGAGGCCAACGGCATGCTTAGGGTGTGATTGTTTCTTCGACGAGCAGCATTTGACCGTCTTTTGCAGCGAGATAGTAAAACTGATTGGAACCGGTGAAGTTAACGCGGCCTCCGCCGAGCGTTAGCACGGTGTCGTAATGGTTGCCCTCCACACCATCGACGACGACCATCTCTTGGTCGTTATCGACGACAACCGTGGCGAGTCGCTGGCCATCTTCGCTGAAGTACATCTGGTCTTCGATCGATGCGTAGGGCTTGCCTTCGCGGCCGGAGTCGTTAACTAGCCATTCGCCGGAATCCAACTTGCCTTGGTAAACCAGTCGATTGCCGTGCGGGGCATAAACTGGGTCGCTCACGTTGGCATATACGAGCTGATTCTTACCGTTTAGAACGATGAATTTTTGCGCACCAACGCCGATTCCGTATGCGATGGACTTTCCGTCGGGGCTGAAGATTGGTGGGCCTAATTCGTCGTAGCCGGGGCCTTCGCGGCCATCGACGACGATCAGCAGCTTGTTGCCGACTGCTGCTCGAAAGGCGACGTGCTGGCTATCTGGGCTGTAGGTGAGCTTGTCAACGTCGCGGTAGGCCTTGCCTACCTTGCCGTCGAGGACGGCTAAGCGGTCGTTGCGTTGTTTGATCGCATAGGCCCAGTGCTGGCCGTCAGGGCTAAGGACGAGGCTGTCTTTGACGTAATCGGCGTCGAGGCCGCCATAAACTTTGCTCGGCTGACCATCTTTCACCACGACGCGTCGAAAACTCTCGGGCTCGGCCGTGTAGGCCAGGTGCTTGCCGTCGGCGCTGAGCAGCACGCCTTTCAGTTCCTTAAAGCGGAGCGAATGCTCCTGGCCGTCGTACACAACGAAGAACTTGCCTTCGGGTTCTTTCGCGATGTAACCCAATTGCCCGCCACCGCCGTAGAAGAAGTTCATCGTGAGGAGCGCCGGGCCGTGCTTGCGTTCGATGCGCGGCTCGCTCCCATCGACGCTGGTTTCGCGCATCTGATAATGGTTGTCAACACTTTCTCCCCAGACGACGCGCCGGTTATCCGGTGTAAAAGTCAGGCTCCAGGCGGGGGACTCTTTGAAGACCTCCCGTTCCTTGCCGTCGATCTTTAAGGCGTATTCGACGCCGCCCCCGACATACCGCCGGGCGATATAAGCGAAGTGCTGGCTATCCGGGCTAAACACGGCTCCATAGTGGTCGATGAAGTTCCAGCCCACATTCTCCGGAACGCCGTCGTAGAACAGAGTTTCCTCCTGCTTATCGATATAGGCGACGAAGACCGTGTGCCGGCTGTCGGGGCTGAAGCGAAAAGTGCCTTCTTTGATTCCGCCTCGGTACATGTGGGGGAACATGTGCTGTTGGCCATCGATCACAACGCCCTGCTTTTCGATCACGTAGGCAAACCGGCGGCCATCGGGGCTGATCCAGAAGTGCGGTTTGTTGCGGGAGTATTTTGTCACGTCCAGATCGCCGATCGAACCGAGAGACTTTTCGGTAGCCACTCGCTTGAATGCGGTGGAAGCTGCGGCACGGGGACGAACAGTTCCGGCAGCCTTGGTGGCAGGAATCTTGGCGGGAGTGGCTTTTGGCGTAGGCTGATTTTTTGCGGGGGCTGCTTTTGTTTTGGCAGCGTCTTGCATGGCTTTGTTTAGGAATGCCCTCACGTCGTCGGGCAGTTCGACGCCGGGCGGAAGCGGCGGTAAGCCGGGAATTGCTGGTGCTTCGGCTGGTTGCTTGGCTGGAGGACTGGCTTTCGTGGGAGGCTGATTTTGCGCGCTGACCGTGCTTACCGCGGCGAGCGTTACGAGTAGGCAGCAGAGCCAACTTCGATTGGCAACGAAAACGAGTTTTTTTACAGGTAGATAGCTGAACGACATGAGTGCCTCTTCAAGAATCGATTTGCCGCGGTGCAGCTTTATAGTTTACGGGCAGTTCCCTTGACGCAAAACGCCATAACTGCTGAATGCCTGAATGCCGCGGCGGGGCAGAAATGTTGCAAAAATATTTTGCGGCAGCTAACGACTTTCGGGCGGAGCTACCAGCTTTTGGAAATCGGGCCGGTCGAAAAGCGGGGCGAGAGCGTCTAGCTTGGGCAGGTTAGCGGTGTCTTGATAACCCCGGCGGATCGCTTCGTGAAGAAATTCCATCGCGCGATCGGCATAAGAATCGGCCAAAGCTTGTTGCTCGAATACGGACAGCTCCGGGTCTTGTCGCGCGAGGGGGACGCAGCGGCCTAGATAGCGGGCGGCCCAAACGGCGTCTTCGCTGTTTGCGGGGCGAACGGCCGCCAGCTTGAGCGCGCAATCAGCCATGGCGGCGTGGTCTTTGCGTTGCCGACTGAGGGAGGCCAATTCAAAATAAATTTTCCACAGAGCACCGGGGAAGCTGAGATTGGTCGGCGCGGCCTTGATCGCTTGCGACTGGAAATCCGCCGCTTGCTGATAGATTTGTCGCGATTCGTCTAACTCACCCGCTTTTTGCAGCAGGGCAGCGAAGTTGGCGGCACCGCGAGCGGCTTCGGCGAGGTGTGGCGAGTTGGCCACCGAATTGATGTGCTGATCTTGCCACAATGAGAGCGCCTCACGATAGGCGGCAATGGCTGCTGGCCGGCGGTGCAATTTTTCCAACAATTGGGCCAAATCGTCGTGAGAGAGGGCCAACAGCCGGATGTTTTCCGTGTCGCTGGAGGATGCGCCGGCGATTTTATTTCGCCATTCAATGGCAGATTGGAGCTCGCTTTCAGCTTCTGAGAAACGATCGACGCGAGAAAGGTGCGAGGCCAAGACGTGGTGGCAACCGGCTAGATAAGAGAGGTGAGAGGGGACAGCGGGGAATTTGTCCGCGAGCTGCTGGCGAATTTGCAGGGCGGCGCGAAGCTCGCGTTCGGCTTCCGCTGGTTTGCCGAGCATTTGTTGGACGGTGGCTTGCTCTTCATGGGCGTGCGCCAACTGTCGGCAGTGTTCAGGCGTGTCGGGATAGTTTCCGACCAGTTGTTTCAGGATGACGACGGCAACTTGCAGTTCCTGCTCGGCATCTTCTGGGCGTTTGCCATTCTTGAGCGAAACGCCCAGATTCTTGTGCGCGACCGCCAAGAGTTGTTGGTGCAGCGGAACGGCGGGAAACTCGACGGCCACTTGCTTGCGCAGCTCCAAGGCTTGCTCGAGTTCGAGCAGGGCGGCGTCGTTGCGGCGGCGGAGCATGTGCATCGATCCGAGATTGTTGCGGGCAGTGGCCAGACCGTAGCGATGCTGGGGACTATGGGGATATTTGGCCACCAATTGCTTGTAGAGCTCGACAGATTGGCGGTACTGCGCCTCGCGGGCATCCTGGTCATCGCTGGGAAGGGCGTTGCCGAGAAAGGTGTGGAGGCCGGCCATGTCTTCTTGATAACGGACGACATCGGGATGGTCGGCGACGAGTATTTCCAGCCGCGTGAGCGACTCGCGCAGCGCCTGTTCGGCCGCGGTGCGCCGGCTCAATGTGCTCCAGAGCAAGCCCAAGCCGCGGTAGCCCAGAGCGACGCGATGGCGATGGGCGTGTTCATCGGGAAATTCGGCCGCTAGTTGACGGTACAAGTCGAGGCTGCGTTGATATTCCGACTCTGCCGCTGGGAGCAGGCCGCGATCGGACAGGGTCCAGCCCAATTGATGATGGCTTTCCGCTAATTCGCTCCGATACTTACTATCGGCGGCAGAGAGGCGGGTAAAGATATCTCGCATTTTCTCATAGTCGGCGGTGGCTTGTTCGGGCGCTCCCATTTGCTTGCGAATGAAGCCGAGCCGGCCATAGGCGCGGCCACGTTTGGCCTCTAGCTCGGCATCGCCGGGTTTTGAAGCGACAAAATCCTCGTAAAACGGGACTGCGGAGGCCAGGAGTTCCTTGCGGAGTTCGTAGAAATCGGTCTCTTGCAGGCGGGGGTGGCTTTCGATGCCATCGAGGTATTTTCCGACCGCTTGCTCGGCTTGGGTGAAGCGGTGCTCGGCTAGTTCGCGAGCGGCGAGCTCTTGGTCGGCATGTTGGTCCGCGCGGTCTTTTTCGTTCAGTGCCCAAATGGCGAGCGATGTGGAGACGGCTGTGCCACAGATCAACAGCAGTGCGATGCCACTGACAAGCGCGGCGACGAGCGGATTGCGGCGACACCAGCGCAGCGTGCGCTCAACACGGCTGACGGGCCGGGCCAGGATGGGTTCGTCTGCTAGAAATCTCTGTAGATCCTCCGCCAAATCATTCGCGCTCGCGTAGCGCTGTTCGGGTTGCTTGGCCAGGCACTTGAGACAGATCGTTTGCAGATCGTGGGGAATGTTGGCTGCTAAACGAGAGGGGGGCACGGGTTCATGCGTACGAACGAGTGCCAAAATGTCGAGTGCTGTTGGAC
>JANNTN010000424.1:0-5089 GCA_031394445.1 Anatilimnocola sp. | reverse complement strand
TGCTTGCTGCGCATCGCGTTGCCGCCCAGTCCATCTCCGCCGCGATCGATACATTCCATATCCGGGTCGCCTATGGTCGGCGTGTTGGCACAATGCGTCGGAGCATCGCGATAAATGCCAATCGCTTTCACGTTGGGAGTGGCAATTCCTCGGGAGCCATCGACTTCGGGATCGCCCGCGGTATAAGCGCTGATCGTCGCGCCGTGGGCCTTCCCCCAGCAGCCCCGACAATCCCCGTTATTGTTGTAACGTAAAAGCTCGCCAATCATGACGGTGTTGTATGCGCCGTCGAGAATGTCGTTCAGGCCGATATTCGAGGGCTGTCCGCTCACGTCCCGCAGCGATGCAAAACCACGGTTCTTCGAAAGCACACCGTAGGCTTGTTGCGTCCACGAAGGCTTGTCATCGGGGCCGCCTTTGTTGTTGCTGTTGCCATTTTCGTTGGCGCTGCCTCCGCCATAGTTGAGTCCATAGTTCCCCTTATCAAACGTGCCGACGTTCGTTCCGCCGTCGGGATCGATTGCCGGTTCAGCGGTGACGTCGCTGGGGCAACGGAAAATCTGCAGCGGAGTGCCCGTTACCTGGCGTTGTGTCGCGATGCCATAGTGCGCTCCCGGATTCCACAGGTTGAACAGCGGCTGCTGCTCGATTTGCGGCATAATCGAAATCACCCACGTCGTGGACCACGTCTGTGGGGGCACGTCCCGATAGCTGTAGCTGGTCGAAGTAGGACAGCCGTTGCACACCGCGCCGAGCGGAAACTTTTTATTGGCGTCGGCATAGTTGAGCATCGCCAGTCCCAGGTTCTTCAAGTTATTGGAACACTGAGCGCGGCGAGCCGCTTCGCGGGCCGCCGAAACGGCCGGCAACAACAACGCGACGAGCACGCCAATGATGGCGATAACCACTAGCAATTCCACCAGCGTGAAACCAAGCTTACGAAGACGCATACTGCACCTCGAAGAGGCAACGAAATCACAGCGGTAGGCACTTCAGCCCATGCCGCCGGCAGACCCGAGTTGTCAGGCCGGTATTATCAGCGTCGGTTTGGCAAGATGCAACTGAATTATCGCCCGGCTGGCAACTGGGCAACTGGATTACTGAGAGAGTAAGTACGCGGATAGAAAGTCGGGAATGCGAGAAAGTGAGAGGTTCAAATCAAAACTGGTGACGGTAATTTCTGTCGGTAGGCTATGGTTTTGGTCAATAGTAGCAGTTAAAGGCTAGAAGCAACGTCCGCGGTTACGGGTTAAACGAATGGCAAATAACGATCCCCAGCAGCCGATGTGGGCCCAGCCTGCTGCCCAGGCGTCGAACCCTTTTGCGGAAGTGGTTGTCAATCCGTATGCCGCGCCGCAGGTGCCGGACCCGTACATGCCGAATGCTGTTGGCGGGGCACCGTTTCAGGGATTGTGGCGGGAGGGGAAGTGGCTGGTGATGCACAAGTTGGCACCGCTGCCGGATATTTGTCTGAAGAGCAATGTGCCAGCGACGGGCCGCTTGAAGCGGAAGCTGCAGTGGCACCATCCAGCGATCTCGATCACGATTTTGGCCGGCTTGCTCGTCTATGTGATTCTGGCACTCATTCTGACCAAGCGGGCCACGATACAGATCGCGCTGACGGAGGAGTGGTTTGCGATTCGGCGGCGGCGGATTCTGTTTGCCTGGGGTATCGTGCTGGTGAGCATTGTGATGTTCATTGCGGGGGTTGCGTTCATCGATCCGGCCGACTCGCTTGTACCAGCCATCGCCATCATGCTGGCTGGCGTGCTGTTTGTGGGCGGACTGATTTATGGCCAATACGCGCCCAGCATGGTCTCGCCCAAGCGCATGACGGACGACTACATCTGGCTGAAGGGGGTTCATCCCGATTTTTTGGACCGGCTGGAGGCCTGGCAGTGGAAAATTTGAATGGGGTGGGAGTGCGCCGAGCGCGATTTTCGCCGGCCCAGGCATTTTTTGCCCGTGAACGGTGGAATTTCATTAACGTGGACCGTACACTGCATGCCGTGTTTTGATTCGCTCGGCGTTATTCGATCGAGATATAGTTCGATCGAAATGACGCCCCGCCTTTCCCATTGCAACCTCCCTCCCGCAGCGCCATGTCCACGAATCCCACGTCCACGAATCCCACCGCGAACACATCATCGGGCGCGCCCGCCGCATCGGCACCTCCGCCAGGCAACTCGAAGCGTCTCGGCATTTTGCTATTGCTGTTGGTCGTCGCCATAGCGGCGATGGGCTACGACTATGGCGTTGCCGGGCCGGGCGTGGCGGCGGCGGACCAGAAAATTCACGAGCATGTGGACGAGAGCAACCGGAAAAGCGTGACGGAGAGCGGCCCGGTTACGCCCGCTGATATTCAGAAGCTGATTGCCAGCAAGCCAACGTGGACCGACAAGCATCCCGACGAGCAGTATGAGGTTGAATATTATTGCTGGCGCGGGCCGCTGCCGGTGATCAACATGCAGAAGCACTATCTGGCCGTGGTGTATATCAACAACAAATACAGCTCGCATTACATGAACGAGCAGCCGCCGGCGGAGGCTCTGCCGATTGACCAGAAACCGGCCGAGATTACCGACGAAGTAATTCCGCCGCCCACCAGCTCAACCGAGCGCAAGGGGGGCGAGGCGAAGAGCGGAGACGGGGAAGGCAAGAGCGAGGGTAAATTGGATGCAGGCGGGGCACCGGCTGAAGGTAAAGCGGACGCTAAGCCGGAAAGCGGCGAAAAGAAAGCCGATTAGGAGTTGCTGCGGCGGCGCGGCCTGGGCGGCTTGACCACCGGCTGCTGTGGCTGGTTTGATTTCGGCTGGGAATCATTTTTTTTGAAAAACCAGCCCATGGCCCAGCCCGGCATTCGCGCGGCGGTTGAGAGAATCTGCGGCAGGGCCAGCCAGAGCGCGCCGAGGACGAGGCCGACGCGAATGCAGCCGCCTGCGAAACCGCTAGCGCTATTGCCGCCTGGTCCGAACACTGCCGTAATGCCGCCGAGCAGCAACAAGACCGCCGCGATGATGCCGAGAGCATTTCGATTCATAGACTGCGGAATTTATAAGCTACGGAGAAGGCGCAAGAGGTCGGCAAGTTCTTTGTCGGTGAGGGCACGGTCGAGCATGTGGCCGTGGATGGTGAACACGTCGGCCAGCGACTTAGCCCGGCCGTCGTGAAAGAACGAATAGCCCTGGCTGATGCCGCGGAGCGACGGCGGATTGAATTTTGCCAGCCCTTGCTCATCGGACAAGCCCACATCGTAGGAGTCGGGCGAAGTGTAGGTCAGCGGCCCGACATGGCATTTGCCGCAGCCGAGGTTTTGAAAGAGCGCTTGGCCGCGGGCGAGCTGGGCCTGGTCGATTGGGTCGTCGGTGGCCGGCTCGAGCGGCGGTGGTGGGTCTAAGGTGTGCAAGAAGGCGGTGATGTCGCCGACTTGCTGCTGCGTGAAACTCGTGGCGTGCATGGTCGTTTCGAGAGACTTACGGACTTGTTCGTTTAAGTCGCGAATTTTGCCGTTCCAGGCCCAGGGGTCGGTCAGCCGCGTGCCGTGGAGCGTGGGAATTCGCTTGGGTGTGCCGGTGGTGTCGTCGCCGAGCGTGTCGGCCAGTTGGTAGGTGGTGTGGCCGAGTGCGTGGCAGGAGTGGCAACTCAATTGGCGGTCGCCTGATAGAGAACGGTCGTAGAAAAGGGCCTCGCCACGTTCGGCGGGGGTGGATTCGGGAACGGGGCCGAGCGGGAAATGCTTGCCATTTGAGAAAAGTAATTCCTGGCCATCTCGTACCGAAGTTATCATGAAAATCGGATGTCGCGAATAAGAATGAGGCGTTTCCGTAAGTGGGGGTGCGGGGGGGAGTTCGCGGCTTTTCGTATTCATCCGCTCGCGAATGCTGATAGCGTCGAACCGGCTGGAGAAGGCATCCTTGACGTTGAGGTAGTCTTCGCTGGCAAGGAAGCCGTGTTCGAGCGGATTGAAGGCAAGAGGGATGTCGGCGAAGCGCTTTACCGATTCGCCGGTTGCCGCGAACTCAAAAATGGTGAGCTTGCGCGACCAGAGGGAAGCGACGGAGAGGCGGCTGCCGCTGGGGGAAAGAGCGATGGTGACGGGATGGGGGCTGACGGGGTGGCGCTGCCGAACAACGAGAGAGTTGCCGTCACGTTTCAGGACGATCAATTCGTGCTGCTTGTCGTCGATGGCGAGGAGCAGGCCATTTTTGGGATGAGCGACGAGATCGGTTAGTCGCTGGCCGATGGCGATTTCTTCGAGGACTTGGCGATTGGGGAAATCGACAATGGAGATCGAGCCGCTTTTGTGGTTGGCTACTGCGAGGAGTTTGTTCGGTTCGATCCAGGCGGCGGCGATTGGGCGGCGGTGGTGGGGTTGGTCTTGGAGGGGCGGGTCGGCGGAAAAGCACGCCGCTGTCAGGAAAAAGAGCAAGAAAGTCACGACAGGCCAGAGGCCTCCCCCACGTGTGCTACGGTGGTAAGCTTGCTTTGGAGGGTGAGTGGCGGGTAAACTCATAGGTCTCACCTTTATAGTAACCGCTTTTCCCGCCTGCGGTTGTTTTCATGCTTCGCCCTCCCATTACCGCGCTCCTATTGTGTCTGGTGTTCGCCGGGTCGGGCCCTAGCTTGGCCGCTGACTCCGCCGCTGATGTGTCATCGAAGCCGGTTAGCTTTGAGCTGGAGATTCAGCCGATTTTGACGGCTCGTGGCTGCAACCAGGGGGCGTGCCACGGGAAGGCACGGGGGCAGAACGGTTTTCAACTGTCGCTGTTGGGGTTCGATCCCGACTTTGACTATGCCGCGCTGACGCAGCAAGCCCGCGGACGGCGGATTTTTCCGGCTGCTCCGGAGCGGAGCCTGCTGCTGGAGAAGGCGACGGCGATGCTGCCGCATGGCGGCGGCGTGCGGCTGGAAAAAGGGACGGCGGATTACGACGCGATTGTGTCGTGGATTGTTCAAGGGGCGTCGCGGAAAGTCAGCAAAGAACCAGGTTTAGTGTCGGTTACGGTCAGTGAAGGCGAGCGGTTTCTTAAGCCGGGGGAGTCATTCGCGTTGAAGGTGACCGGGAGGTATTCCGATGGGACGTCACGGG
>JANNTN010000419.1:0-2835 GCA_031394445.1 Anatilimnocola sp. | reverse complement strand
CATGCGAAGTTTTTACCTGTGCGGGGTGAAGATGTCGTTTACGATAGTTCGTTCGTGTAGTCGTGACACCCGCCCGCTCATGGCAAACTGTTCGAGTTTCCGCCATCGGTAATAGCCGCGGCCGAAGCCCGAACCGTGGCGTCGGCGTTTTGTGGAATAAACCGCACCGAACCGTCTCCCATCGTCACCTGACAGCCGTTGGGATGCAGACTTCCCGGCCAGCCCCAGCTTCCCACGCGGCCAACTTTGTACGAAGCCTGGCCGGCGGTGGGATAAATCCAGTTGTTGATGCCGTTCGGAGTGCCGATGTCGTTGCCCACTTGCACCCAGCCGCGATAAGCCCAAGGGGAGCAACGTCCGTTATAGACGCTGTAGGTCGATTCGCAGATCGCCACCGTGTTGGCGGTGCCGTCGGTGATGTCGGCAAATCGCGTGGTGCTGTTTTCTCCGAACATCCGCAATTGCGCGATCACGCTCGGCGAATTCCTATCCTTTTGCCATTGATAGCATTCGTAGGCCAGACGCACCGAAAAATCGTAGCTGGTTTTCACGCCTTGGCCGAGGTTCGTCGAAATTCCGATGCTGTAAGTGCCCGTGGCAGGCAAAAGCGGATCGGCCTGGTCGCTCGGACAGGCAAAAATTTTCACGCGCGTCTTGGCGACCTGGGAATTAATCGTGGCGTCCCCCATCATCGGCTCCACCGCGTTGTTCGGTCCACAACAACCCGTATTGCCGACCATCGCATTGCTGGAAGGCAGGTCGGTGCGAAAAATCCCGCTCAGCGCCCCTTGCTCATAAAACGGCAGCATCATCGCCAAGCCGTTGTGATTCAATCGATTGTTAATCGATAAGTTCGTCGCTGGCGGCGGGTTCAAGCACCAGCCATAGTTGAGGCCAGCCGGCGGAAATCGCTGAAACGTGTCGTGATAATTGTGCAGAGCCAACCCAAGCTGCTTGAGATTGTTCGAGCAGCTCATGCGGCGGGCCGATTCGCGAGCGGATTGCACCGCCGGCAACAGCAACGAAACCAAGACACCGATGATGGCGATGACGACCAAGAGCTCGACGAGCGTGAATGCTCGTCGCACAGAAGCGCAGCGATTCATGAGAACCCTCCAAGGATGAAACAACGGGAGGGAGAGGACTTCAACGGGCCGGGCACCAGTCCTCAGCCACGCCCATTGTAGGGGCATGACGAACCGAAACGCAAGAAAGTATTGTCGGGCAGTCAATAATTTCTCGGGCACCCGATTTGCCCGCGGTTTGACGCCCCATTTGCCCGCCGCTATCGTTATTGAATTGCCCGCCAAACCCCGTCCGATCCGCAAGCCAGGCCGACATTTGTTCGCCGCCTGGCCCCTCTCCTGCGTTGGAACGACTCCGATGAATTTCACCCGGTTTCTGGTTTCTCTCCTCGCCCTCATTGCCTGCTCGCAGGCGGCCACGCTGGCACAATCGCCATCGAAAAAAGTCGTCTTCATCGCCGGCAAGCCCAGCCACGGCTACGGCGCTCACGAGCACAACGCCGGCTGCCAATTGCTCTGCCGCGAGCTGCAACTGGCAATGCCCGTGGCATTCGGCAATTGCGAAGTGCATCTCAACGGCTGGCCGAGCGAAAGCTATTCGTTCGACGGTACCGACTGCATCGTCATGTATTGCGACGGCGGCGTGAAACACATGGCCAACGAGCATCTGGCTCAAATCGATGCCCTCGCCAAGAAAGGCATCGGCATCGTTTGCGTTCACTACGGCGTCGAAGTGCCCAAGGGAGAGAGCGGCGACAAGTTTCTCGACTGGATCGGCGGATATTTCGAGCCCCACTGGTCCGTGAATCCCCACTGGGACGGAAAATTCGAGAAATTTCCCGATCATCCGATCAGCCGGGGCGTGCAGCCCTTCGAGATCAACGACGAATGGTATTACCACATGCGGTTTCGCGAGGGCATGCAGGGCGTGACGCCCATTCTCGTCGCCCTCCCGCCCGCCTCGTCACTCAGCCGGCCCGATGGCCCGCACAGTGGCAACCCGGCCGTTCGTAAATCAGTACTGGAAGACAAAACGCCGCAAGTGATGGCCTGGGCGGCTGACCGGCCCGGCGGTGGTCGCGGCTTCGGCTTTACCGGCGGGCACGATCACTGGAACTGGAGCGAGCCGAATTTCCGCAAGGTTGTGCTCAACGCCATCGTCTGGTGTGCCCACGGCGAAGTACCGGCCCAGGGCGTCGAGTCCCCCGCTGTCACGCTGAAGCAACTCGAAGCCAACATGGACCCCAAGAACAAGCCGGCCAACTTCGATCGTGAAAAACTCCGCGAGAAATTCAAGCTCCCGGCTGACGAAGCGAACGCGCGAAATGTCCAGGCGCAGGGCCCGCGGACCGTAGTAAACGATAACGACCCCAAGCATCGCGCCGATAGTGCCGTTGCCAATCTCGATGTGGCCCCGGGCCTGCAAGCCACGCTCTTCGCGGCTGAACCCGACGTCGCCAACATCACGAACATCGATATCGACGCCAGCGGCCGCGTCTGGGCCTGCGATGTGAAGAACTACCGCTGGGAAAAGCGCAAGCTGCCCGCGGCCCCGCGGCCCGAAGGGGACCGCATTCTCGTTCTCGAAGATACCGACGGTGACGGCAAAGCCGACAAGCAAACCGTCTTCTACCAAGGCCGCGACATCGACTCCGCCCACGGCATCTGCGTGCTCGGCAATCGCGTCATCGTCTCGGCCCTCGACAAAGTGCAAGTCTTCTACGACGACAACAGCGATCTCAAGGCCGACGCGGCAGACGGCAAGGTGAAGTGCGACGTGTTGTTCAGCGGCATCGGCGGCGCGCAGCAC
>JANNTN010000391.1:0-11756 GCA_031394445.1 Anatilimnocola sp. | reverse complement strand
AAAAGGCTGCGGAGCGTGCTGCCGACAGCTCGTGCCGCTGTCTCCATCCGACGCCCGCAACATCGCCCGAGTGGTTGCCGGCATGCCGCCCGATCGGCAAGCAGAAATCGAAAGGCGATTTGCCGCTGCACGCCATACGCTGGAAGAATCCGGCATGTGGGAGAAACTCGAGCAGCGGCGGCACTGGCCAGAAGCAGAAGTCTCCGCCCTGGGAATCGAGTATTTTCGCTTGGGAATTCCCTGTCCTTTCCTGGAAGATGAATCGTGCTCGATTCACCTCGATCGTCCCATCACATGCCGCGAGTATTTGGTCACTTCACCCGCGATCAATTGTGCCAGCCCCGCCGCCGAGACGATCGATTGCCTGCCCATGCCGGCCAAAGTCTGGTTGTCCGCGGCGCGAGCGGAAACAATCGGAGACGCTGGACCCTATTTGAATTGGATTCCTCTCATCCAAGCCCTCGACTGGGTCACCAACCAAACGGACGAACCCGACTCTAAGCCGGGGCTAGATCTCCTTAAGCAACTCATCGAAGGGCTGGCCAACACCAGCACGGAATCTCTGCTGCCGGCCGCGCTTGGAGTGCCTCCGCCACCCAGCGAGCCGCTCGCGTGAGTTCCATGCCCAACTCTTACAACGACGTCCCTTATTTCAGCAAGCCGCTGTTCTCAACGTACCCGGATCTGCTCGCCGCCTCCGGACGAATCCGCGGATTGAAAACGCCCTCCGCTTCGACTTGCCGCGTACTGGAACTCGGCTGCGCCGCCGGTGGCAACCTCATCCCCATGGCGTATGCCTTGCCCGGCAGCAGTTTCGTCGGCATCGATCTATCGGAACGTCAAATTGCCGAAGGAAGGGAACTTTGTCAGCGGCTGAAGTTGACAAACATCGAGCTGAAGGCCGAGAGCATCGCCGATCTGGATGATTCGATTGGCGAATTCGACTACATCATTTGCCACGGCGTTTTTTCGTGGGTGCCGCCCCCAATTCAAGACAAGATTCTCTGGATCTGTCGCAATCGGTTATCCCCAAATGGTGTCGCCTACATTAGCTACAACACCTATCCCGGCTGGCACCTGCGAACGATCGTTCGCGACTTGATGAAATATCACGCCGCCCGTTTTGACGACCCCGCCAGTAAGGTGCAGCAGGCTCGGTCCATCTTGAATTTCATGGCCCAGGCTTCGGCCAGTCTCGATAACAACCTTTCTCGCGTCCTCGCGGAAGAAGCGGAGGATCTCCCCGAAGCCGCCGATTACTATCTCTTTCACGAGCATCTGGAAGATTACAACCAGCCCTTCTACTTCCATGAATTTGTAACCAAAGCCCGCGGCGCCGGCCTGGAATACCTGGGCGAAGCCTGGCATCACACCCAAATTGGCAACCTGCCGTCCGAAGTGCAAGAGACGCTGCAAGCGATTTCCAACGACCTCATCGACCTCGAACAGTTCGTCGATTTTATTCGCAACCGGACTTTTCGCCGCACGCTTCTGTGTCACCGCGAGTGTCAGATTGTGCAAACGCCGCCGCCGAGCGTCATGTATGACCTGTTTTTCACGGCTCTCGCTCGTCCGGAATCGGCCAGTGCGGACATTCTTTCCTTCTCCGTAGAGAAATTCATTCTGGACGACGGAACCGAAGCCACGACCAACATGCCTCTTTGCAAGGCAGCGTTGATGACGCTCTTTGAGCATTGGCCGAATGCCGTCTCCTTCGACGATTTACTAGCCGCTGTGATTCGAGTTTTGGAACCACCCCCGGAGGAGCACGCTTCGATCCGTCCGCTTTTGGCGGCGTTTCTAGCCAACAGCTTCGTGGCTCATTTAGTCGCCATTCATTGTGAGCCCTTTCCGATGACGACAACGATTAGCCAACGCCCGCGGGCCAGCAACTTGGTTCGAACTGTGGCAGCCAGCCAAGCGCGGGTTACCAACCTTCGCCACAGGCTGGTCGTGCTATCGCCGCTAGCTCAAGTTGTGGCTCAATTAGCCGATGGCACTCGCACCATCCAAAAAATTGGTGAAGAGGTCGGCCGCCTTGCTCCCCAACTCCTCGCCGATCAGCTTGCGAGCGCGGGCGATGGCGTCAGCCACGAGTGCTTAATCGATCGGGCGCTCTTCGAGCTAGCACGCTCCGCCGTTCTCGAAGCTTAAACGCTTTGCGGTGCGCATCCGGCACATTCGACCGAAAAAAGTCAGTCTAGGTAATCTCTGCGGGGGGGGGCTTTTTCAATGCCGATTTATTGCAGGCAGTCCGATTGTAGCACAATAGACGGTTGGTTCCGTGATGCGGAGACGTTCTAGCTTGTGGGTTGTGCCAGCATGAGCTGTTCCAGCACGTCCTAGCTAGCGGCTTCGGTACCCCCCTCACGCCAATGTCGTCCAGCTAGTCCGGTTGCCGGATAGCGCCCGAGGCGAGGAGAGCTTTCATGCAGTTTCCCGCGACAAAATCGATCATCAGCATCGTGCTGCTTGGCTGTTTTAGCTCGGCCGCCCTCGCTCAAGCCCCCGCCGGCGGAGGAACGCTCTGGCATTTTCTTGGAATTCCCCAAGGTGCCCGTTACTTGCGAGATAACACGCTCAATCGCAGCGGCAATCGCCCCGCCTTGGAGCGCAAGCCCCCGCTCAAGCCGATCGGCGATCCCAAAAACCTGGAATCACCTGATCCATCCATCAAAAAAGCCGCCGAGGTCAAGCAGGCCGAAGACCTGAAGAAGCAAAAGATCAAGGCCATCAAGTATCTCGCTTCGATCGGTTGCGGCTGCTACAACCGCGACGGCAGCATCACCGACGCCTTGCTTAAATCGATGGACGACTGCACCGAGGAGGTGCGTCTCGCCACCGTTCAGTCCATGAGCGAAGCCGCAATGGGCGAGCGCTGTGCTAATTGCAAGCAACGTAGCTGCTGCAGCGAGGAACTCTCGAACAAGCTGTACGAGATCGCTTACGAGCGCGATGAAACCGGTTGCTTCCTCGAACCGTCGGAACGCGTTCGCCTCGCCGCGGCTGAAGCCCTGCGAACCTGCTGCGAAGGCCGCGACGACTTCATGATGGAAATGCAGCCCACGCCGGCCTCGCCCGGTCGCGAAGGCGAGCTTCCCGGCGTCGCGCCAGAAGTCGGCGGCGAACGCCCCGGCAATCTTCAACCGTCCCCCAGCGACGCAGCTCCCCCCGCGGCCATCCCACTGCAAGATCCGCGGCCCATGCCAGTTCCCCCGCTGCCGGCTCCGCCACGAGCCGCTTTGCGTCCAGCAACGCCAGCACACGCCGCGCCGACGCCAACCTCGCCCACTCCGGTGGCTGGAAATCAGTCGAGCCGCCGCACGGCGATGCTAAAGTCCCAACCCGTTCATTCTAACGAGCGCCCGCAAGCCGAGTTCGTCGTTAAGCCGTCGATGCCCACCATTACGGCCCAAGCGTCGCAAACCGTTGCCGTTCGGCCCGCCACGCTGCCAATTCGTGTCAAACCGCATTGGCAACCTGGCCAAGAGAGCCCGTCGGTGTTTTTCCCTGTCTCGGCTAGCATGCCGATGCCCATCGATGCGACCACTGCCAAGCCCTCGCCCAATAGCGTCGTCGTCGCCTCGCTACCCGACCGCGAGCCAGCAGTCCTGTCGCAACCCGCCAAGATCGACGAGACCCTCGGGCTCGCACCCATCGTCACCCGTGCGAGCATGACGCGGCTTCCATCCGTGGAAGGGACTTCCAACGAACATGGCACCGGATCTCCTATCGTTAAGCCTGCTTCGATGCGCAAGCCGCAGCCCACTGACTCCGCACAGAATCAAACGATCGACCATGCCCCCGCGCCGGTGCTAACCACGAAAGAATCCAAGCCGGCAAGTCGTAAGGCCGTCAAATCGACGGTTCCTCACCAACTGCCTGGCACTCAATTTGGCACAGGCTTCGTTACTTCGGTGCGCGTGAAAGACGGCACCGCAGTCATTGA
This sequence comes from Anatilimnocola sp., assembly GCA_031394445.1. GTDB lineage: Bacteria > Planctomycetota > Planctomycetia > Pirellulales > Pirellulaceae > CAYLLN01. The sequence goes on along the minus strand of JANNTN010000391.1, from coordinate 7,807 downwards.
ATTCGAGAACGACTCCGTCGTGCCCACGGGTTCGGTTCTGCGGGCTTACCATGAGTATGCCCTGACCGGCAAGCGAGCGGTCTGCGACCTGCAAGTTGTGGAAAGCGACAGCGGATCGGTCGTCGCCGTGGCGAATGGACGCAGTCAACTTACCGATCTCACGGTTGGCGATCGCACGGTCGTGTTGCAATAGCTTGGGCTCATTCAACCCGCTCTCGTCGTGAATCGATACACCACTAGAGCTTCTCGAACGCACTAGATCCTTTCGGATCAACTGTTTTCAGCCGTTTTTTCGCCCTATAGTCAAAAATGCTCGTCACTGTGTATTATACATCACTTAAATTGTCAACTTAATGATGTATTAACGCCGCCATGAGCCAAATGATTATCACTCTGGGCGTGGTGCTGTTCCTTTTCGCCCTTTTGACGTTTACGGCACTCTCGGCTGACATCGTGTTGATGGGTGGAGTGTTGGTGCTCGTGCTCTGCAACATCATCACCCCTAGCGATGCTTTGGCCGGCCTCTCCAACGAAGGCATGGTCACCGTCGCCGTGCTCTATATCGTGGGCGCGGGCGTTCGCGAAACGGGTGGCGTCGATTGGATCGCCAAAGGCTTGTTCGGCCGCCCGCGCACCATGCTCGGCGCGATCGTGCGACTGGTCTTTCCAACGATGGGGCTGAGCGCGTTCATGAACAACACGCCCCTGGTCGCCATGCTCCTTCCCGCCGTGGGTGACTTCGCGAAGACACAGCGCATCGCCCCTTCCAAGCTGATGATTCCGCTCAGTTATGCCGCCATCCTCGGCGGCACGATGACGCTGATCGGCACCAGCACGAACCTGGTCGTTCAAGGCTTGATCATCAAAACACTTGGCCCCGAGGCCAAATTTGGCATGTTCGATATCAGTTGGGTTGGCGTGCCCGCCGCGCTGATTGGCGGCATCTATGTTGTCTTTGCCGCTCGCTATTTGCTGCCCGATCGCCGGCCAGCTTTGAGCACCACCGACGACCCCAAGGAATATACCGTCGAAATGCAGGTCGAGGCCGATAGCCCACTCGTCGGCAAAACGATCGAAACCGCCGGCCTGCGCCATTTGCCGGGATTGTTCCTAGCCGAGATTCATCGCGGTGGCAACCTGCTCGCTGCCGTTTCACCTCGCGAAACGCTGCGCGGCGGCGATCATTTGCTGTTCGTGGGCGTCGTCGAATCCATTGTTGAGCTACAACGAATTCGCGGCCTGGTTCCCGCCGCTGAAGATGTCTTTCACTTGAAAGCGCCGCGGCCCGAGCGTTGCCTGATTGAGGCGGTGGTCAGCAACACCTGCCCGCTCGTGGGTATGACAATCCGCGACTCCCGTTTTCGCAGCCATTACAACGCCGTCATCGTGGCTGTGGCCCGCAACGGAGAGCGACTGCACCAAAAAATTGGCGATGTGGTGTTGCACCCGGGCGATGTGCTGCTCGTCGAGTCCCATCCCTCCTTCGCCGATCAGCACCGCGACAGCCGCGACTTCTTTCTGGTCAGCAAAATCGACGAATCGGCCCCGCCCAAGCATGAACTAGCCTATCTGGCCATTGGCATCTTGCTGGCCATGGTTTTTGCAGTCTCCGGTAAGGATGTGCTGCAAATCGTCAGCAGTATCATCCCCGCCTTCGCGCCGCTGGTGAACACGATCCCGCAACCTTCCATGCTGATGGCCGCGTTGCTTGCCGCCGCCGTGATGCTGCTGACACGCTGCGTCTCACTCGAAACAGCCCGCAAAAGCCTCGATTGGGAGGTGCTGCTGGCGATCGCCGCGTCGTTCGCCCTCGGCACGGCCCTCGATAAATCCGGCACGGCTGATTACATCGCCAAATCGACCAACGCCATCGCCGGCGGCAGCCCGATTATCTCCTTGGCTTTGATTTACTTGATCACGCTGGTCGTTACGGAGCTGATCACGAACAACGCCGCTGCCGCGCTGATGTTTCCCTTCGCGCTGGCCACCGCCAGTTCCCTCAACGTCAGTTATGTGCCGTTTGTCATCGCCGTCATGATGGCTGCCTCCGCCGGTTTTGCCACTCCCATCGGCTATCAAACCAATCTCATGGTCTATGGCCCCGGCGGCTATCGCTTTAGCGACTACCTCAAGGTCGGCGTCCCTCTCGACCTCCTCATCATGGCCATCACCATCGCCATCGCCCCCTGGGCCTATCCGTTTAGGCCGGGAAATTAGTGGTCGGAAATCAGGCGGAATAGTTCCAGGTTTCAGTAGTAAGTAGTCTCCGGGGTTTGGGGGATGCAGGTCGAGGGTTAGTGGGAAGTTTAGGGTTTAGGGTTTGGGGGCGGCGGGAGAATTTTTTTGGGCGTATTTGTCGTAAGTTGTTTGGTGTAAGTGGGTTGTGAGTTTATGGTCGGCGCTAATGTTTAGGGTTTAGTAGATTTGTTTAGGGTTTGGGATGGAAAGTTTAGGGTTTGGGATGAGAAGTTTAGGGTTGAGTTGATGGTGGAGGGGGCGGTCACAGAAGTAACGAAGGCCCCAAGAGTTACATTGCAAAAGGGAGGAGAAAGCGTGCGGGATTTTTGAGGAGTCAGCCCGGAAGGGGGGAAAGGGCAGGCACACGGAGTGTGCCCGCGACGGTTTGGTGCGTGCTGCCTTGGAAAGGCGGGAATGGGAGGTATCTATTTTCGCTTCGTGGGGTGGTTGAGGAGGCCGTGAGAAGGAGCATTAGCGCGGCGTCGGACGCGGCGGCGCTGGAGGGGGCGGCGAAGGGATGGATGGAACTTGAGGACGTGCTCCAGTAGTCCACGGCGGTCACGTGTGTAACGCACATTCGCGCCCCGCGAGTGCCGGTCCTTCGGACCTTTTAAACACCAATCGTGATTCCGGATTACCCGGCCCTGACGGACCGGGCTACTTCTTGCCGGCCCTCCAGGCCTGCAAACCGCCGCTCCCGCCGACGGCATTGGCAGCGGTTCTCCGCGTCGGTTGCCTGGCGGTCAAGGCTTCTCTGGTTGCGGCGTGCCTCGACGATCTTGACCGTACCGTCACGCAATTGGCGCCCGAGCCGCTAAACTGAGCTTCCACGCTTGTCCTTCTCCACGGATAAGACCATGAAGCTTCCCAGCGGCGATTTGGCGATCATCGACCCTCGAAAAATCTACGATTATTGTCTGAGCTTGGATCACGAAGATGGTCAGCACAAGTCACGTCTATTCGCTTCGGTGGTGGGGTTGACCACCGACCACGCGGATCAATTCATTGAGGCCCTGCGAATCGCTGCCACAACGCGCGATGCCATCCTTGGCAAGCACGACCAATATGGCCAACGCTACGTGATCGACTTCGAGTTCGCCGGCCCATCGGGAAAAGCCGAAATTCGTTCCGCCTGGATTATTCGGCGGAACGAAACCGTGCCTTGCCTGGTCACGTGTTATATACTTTGACTAGTGCGTGTCGCACCGACGAATACGGACGCGGCGATTGGTCTTAAAGACTTGACGACGCAAAAACCATTACACACGCGCGAAATGCGCTCCAGAGGATCCGTGCTATGACCAGCCAACGCCAGCCGAAACTGTTTGATCTCGTCGCCGTCACCAGCAGCTCTCCTGATTCGGAGGTTTCCGTCGGCGATGTGGGCACCGTCGTCGAATTGCTGCCGCCCGACGGGCTGGAAGTCGAATTTCTCGATTCCGAAGGACGAACCCGCAGCGTTGCGACGCTTAACATCAACAACCTGCTCGTACTCAACCGCGAGCGCACAAAGGTCGCCTGAGAGCGCGAGCTGCTCCCGCCGCCGGTGTTGGCAGCGGTTCGCCACGTCGGTCCCCTGACGGTCAAGGTTTCTCTGGCAGCGGCGTGGCGTCAAAGAAATTCTAGCGAGAGGCCCGGAGGGCCGGCAGGAAATAGCCCCAACCGTGAGGTTGGGGAATTGCCGAAATCGCAAAGATTTTTTGGAAGGCCCAGAGGGCCGGTACGTTGGTAACGCACATTCGCGCCACAGGAGTGCCGGTCCTTCGGACCTCTTAAGCACCAATCGTGATTCCGGATTACCCGGCCCTGACGGGACCGGGCTACTTCTTGTCGGCCCTCCGGGCCTGAAGACCGCCGCTCCCGCCGCCGGCATTTGCACCGGTTCGCTGCGTCGGCCCCACTTGCGGTCAAGGCTTCTCCGGCAGCGGCGTGGCGTCGTAGATTCGCAATGTGCCGCCGTGGACACTGGCCAGTCGGTGGCCGTCCGGGCTGAAGGCCACGCCGTGAACAGCCGCACCTCCTGGGAAGGTAAGGAGCTCCTGGCCGGTCGCTGCATCCCACACCTTCACCTCGCCACTTGAACCATAAGGCTCGGTGCCCGAGCCGGAGGCCAGACGCTTGCCGTCCGGGCTATAGACTACGCTCCAGACACGGGCGGAGTGCCCCTTGAGGCTAAGCAGCTCCTGGCCAGTCACGCTGTTCCAGACCTTGATTTCATCCGAACCAGAGCCAGGCAAATTCACGCTGCCCGCCAGGTGCTTGCCGTCGGGACTGAACGCCAATCTCGTCCTATAGTCGCCAACCTTCAAGGTGAGGAATTCTTGGCCCGTCTGAGCATCCCACACCTTCACCATTCCTTCTTCGTTATCGTCAGGTTGTGATGCGCTGGCCAGGCGTTTGCCGTCGGGGCTGAAGGCTACGCTCCTGACGATAGTGTTATGTCCCTTGAAGGTGAAGAGTTCCTGACCGGTCGCAGCATCCCAGACCTTTACCTCGCAATTGTTGTACTCATTTTTCGCGTAATCCCTGGTGCCGGCACCGAAGGCTAGGCGCTTGCCGTCTGGGCTAAAAGCCAAGCTGCTGTAGCCAGCGTTATCCCAGCCACCGTAGCCATCGTGCTTCAGGCTGAGGAGCTCACGGCCATTCTGCGCGTCCCAGACTTTGACCGACTTTGGCGCTGATGCGATGGCCAGACGCTTGCCGTCTGGGCTATAGACCACGTCGGAGGCGTTGCGAGTATTCCCTATGCAGGTAAGCAGTTCCTGGCCGGTCAGCGCATCCCAAACCTTCACCTCTCCAGAAGTCCTTCTAGTAATCGCATTCCCGATTTCCGAGGCCAGCCGTTTCCCGTCCGGGCTGAAAGCCACGCTTTTGACATCCTTGGTGAGTCCGCTGAACGTGCGCACTTCCGGGCTGGTGGTCACATCCCAGAGCTTGACGGTCCCATCGGTCGAGCCCGAGGCCAGGCTCTTTCCGTCGGGACTGAACACCACGATGTTGGCGTAATTGGCGTGCCCCTTGAAAGCGAGCAATTCCTGGCCGGTCAGCGCATCCCAGACCTTCACGGTTCTGTCAGCAGCAGCGCTGGCCAGGCGATTGCCGTCCGGACTGAACGCGACGCTGTTGACCTGGCCGGTGAGTCCTTGGAGGGAGAGCAGCTCCTGGCCGGTCTCGGCATCCCACAACCTCGCTCCAATTCCACCAGCCGCCAGACGCTTGCCGTCTGGGCTGAAGACCACGCCATTTGCGTACTTTAACGTGAATAGTTCTTGGCCGGTCTGGGTATCCAACACCGTTCCGCCGCAGGCCAGGCGTTTGCCGTCAGGGCTAAAGACCACGCTACTCTCAGTGACATTGTGGGTTCGAATTGCCTGACCGGTCTCTGCATCCCACACCTTCACCTCGCCGAACGGCATCGCCGGCCTAGTGATGCCACCGGCGGCAGAGGCCAGATATTTACCATCACGGCTGTAGGCCACGCCGCCGACCCGGGCGGTGTGCCCCTCCAGGGTTCGTATGATCTGGCCACTCTGCGCGTCCCACACTTTCACCGTCTTGTCTCCCGAACCGCTGGCCAGGCGTTTACCGTCCGGGCTGAAGACCACGCGGCGGTCGCTGCCCTTGATGGCGAAGAGTTCCTGGCCGGTCCGCATGTCCCACACCTTCAACTCGTTACCGTTGATTGCCAGGCGTTTGCCGTCAGGACTGAAGGCCGCACTGCGTCCACCCTTGAACGCAAAGAGTTCGTGGCCGGTTTGGGCATCCCAAACCTTCACCACTCCGCTCTGCTCGCCGGTGGCAAGTAGTTTGCCGTCTGGGCTGAATGTCGGGTTGCTGCCCTTGAGCGTGAGCAGCTCCGAGTGACACAAGCGGTGGAGATAATGCCACTCGAAACCGCGCAGGTCCGTTTCGCCCGGCTTGGGTAGGTGCTGGTTGAGCAGATCCTGCACTCGCTCGATACCGCCCGTGTCCCAGGCGTTGTGGGCCAGGTTCATGTGGGCGGCGTAGAGCGTGCGCTGCAGCCGATCAGCCAGAACCTTGACCTCGTCGCGCTGCTTGAGTGCCTCCTGCTCCTTCTCTTGGGCGTTGGCGGCGTTGGCGGCTGCCTTTTGCTCGTTGGCTTCGGCCCGCTGGCGCTGTTGGGCTTCGGCCGTGGCTGCTTCCTTTGCTTGGGCTTCGTTGGCGTTGGCCTGAGCCTCCGCCGTCGTGGCTCTCACGGCCTGCCAGGCGCTGACGGTGGTGCCGAGAAGCAGGCACAGGGCAATGGCGGCAGCAGTGGCGAGGGCGGGTTTGTGTTTGCGGGCGAATTTTTGGAAGCGGTACATAGTAGTTGGGGGGCAAGCGAGGACAGGTTCGTCGGAAAGGTAACGCTGGATGTCGGTGGCCAAGGCGCTGGCGGATTCGTAGCGGCGGGTGCGGTCTTTTTCGAGGGCTTTCATGACGATCCAATCCAGCTCGCCGCAGAGGATTTTGCTGAGTCGCCGCTCGTCGAGACTGCGGTGCTGGGAGATCGTGGAAATGGCCTCGGCACCGAGAGTGCTGAAACGGCGGCTGGGGCGCAGCGGCTCGTCTTCGCGAATGATGCGGCGCATTTCGTCGAGGCCCGCTTTGCTGAGCGTCTCTTTGTCGAATGGTGTTTGGCCGGTGAGCAGCTCATATAAGAGGACGCCCAGCGAATAGACATCGCTGCGCGTATCGACATCCAAGCCGCTCATCTCAGCCTGCTCCGGACTCATGTAGAGCGGCGTGCCGACAAGTTGTGTCAGGGCCGTATAGATCGTGCGCTCGGTAAGCTGCTGGCCCACCGCCTTGGCGACGCCAAAGTCGATCACTTTCACGACCGGCGTACCGTCATGCAGCGTGATCATGACGTTGCTGGGCTTCAGATCGCGATGAATGATTCCTTTTTGGTGAGCGTGCTGCACGGCCTGGCAAACATCCACGAACAGCTCTAGCCGCTGATGCGGGCTTAGCTTGGCCTTGTCGCAGTACTCCGTGATCGGCATGCCGCGGACGAGTTCCATGACGAAGTAGGGGCGACCTGCATCGGTCGTACCGGCGTCCAGCACTCTGGCAATGTTCGGATGGTCCATCATCGCCAGCGCTTGCCGTTCGGCCTCGAATCGCGCGATCACCTGCTTCGTATCCATGCCTGGCTTGATGATCTTGAGCGCGACGCGACGGCGCACCGGCTCGGTCTGCTCAGCGACATAAACGACGCCCATTCCGCCTTCGCCGACCTGCTCCAGCAGCTTGTAGCGGCCGATGTGGGTGCCAGGACGCTCGGTGACGGTTTGATTCGTTGTGGCAATCTGCGATGGGGGACCGCCCAGGAAATTGCCAACGTCCCCATTCACCCGTAACAGTGCTTCGACACGCGATCGCACCTCGAAGTTGCCGCCACAAGCCTCGTCAAGGTATCGCTGCAGCGCCTCCGGCGAATCTCGCTCCAAGGCGTCGAGAAAAATCTGCTTCGGATCGAGTTTCACGTCACTCATTGGGGAGCTCATGTAATTTCCTCCAATACTCAATGCCCCGTCTGAGTCCGGGTTGCACCGGGAAACCTAGA
>JANNTN010000370.1:0-13661 GCA_031394445.1 Anatilimnocola sp. | reverse complement strand
GAGCGCCTTTTTCGTCAGTCGCCCTGTCATTGACAAGGCCGTCTATTGCTCTTTGCTCGATCCTCATTCCCTGATTCCAGGCTGGAATATGTCGGCGGAGGAAATCGACGAATCTGGTCGCGCGCTGTGGCGACTGAACATCGAAGCGTTAAAGCAGCGCTATCGGATTACCACTGAGAAAGAGGAAGCCTACAAGGAAGAGGTCGAAACCTTCCGGTTCCAACTGCTTGCGGCATACAAGCCTATCCTCGCCCTCAAGGGCCTGCGTTGCTGGCTATATCAATGTGCGGAGGGCAACGTGCCCAAGTCGGAGTTATACTGCCACATGAAAGAGGTTGCCGAAACGATTTCCTGGTCCATCGTCGCCCGGCTGCCGGAATACGAGGCCGCGCCGTGGGACGGTTGATTGGTCCACACAATCCGAACCGCGCGGCGTAAAGGCCAGCCAGCGTGGCGAACGCAGCGAATTGCCATCCGGGGCAAACGCTCCGTTGGCACCCCGGCCGGCTGGGCTGACTACTCAGTGCGGCAACGCAACGGCCGGGGGCCTCTTTCAACGCCGCATCGCCCAAGGAACAGGAAGGGACGCCGTTTAGTAGTCGGTCGAACAGCAGTATCTTAGGAGACTCGCCACGATTTCCAGTTTCTTGATGTGGACAGTTGGGCGATGAGACAGGCTACGGTTCTTCTCACGAAGATGCTCATTCGCATCGAAGGTGCTCACGACTCGCGTCGAGCATCTTCAACGCCTTCGTATCCTTCGCCAGCGCGAGGATAGCTGCTTTTACCTCCACTGGCAGCATCGGCCAAGCAGCGGTGATGCGGGCCAAATCAGAATCAACGGAGGTTGCTACCGTTGCTGACTCGCCAGCCGCTTCCGGGTGGCTTTGTGTTGCAACTGCACCGGATTGTGCAGCGCTCGCATCGACCGATTGATCTAACTCGCTTGCTGCATCAGTACTTCCGTCAATCGATTCGACCCCCCTTGGGGGTACTTTAGTTGTCTATTGCCTCGGCGTCAAAAGCCTCGGTTCGCCGGGGCTTTTTGCGTTTCTTGAGAGTTCAAAGACCGCCCCTGTTGCGCCTGGGCTATTCCGGCTTTTCTTTTCTCTTTTGTTTCTCGCGTTCTTCTTCCTCGTCCTCGTCTTCTTCGACGGAGGAATTGATGGCCCAGGCGGGGTAGGTGTCGTCGCGGCCGCGGGCGGCGAACCAGAGGATGCGGTTGAGCGTGTCTTCGTCGGAGGCGTCGATCTGGTCGAGCGGCTGTTGGAGCGAGACTTCGGCCCAGTGCTTTTGCCGCGGGTCGCGAATGTCGGCCATCGCGGGATTGACCTGCTCGAGCGGAACAATGTTGGGGACGGATTGGTAGGGGGTGAGGTCGGGCTTGTCCAGGAAGCAACTGGCCATGGGGGTGGCGGAGGCGTCGAACTGGTTCATCGGTGGCAGGCCGAGGATCATTTCCATCGTGCGAAACATGCTGGTTTGGTTGTACTGCGTGCTATCGACGATTCCGCCGCGGCGGGTGTAGGGGCTGAGGACGAGGGCGACGGTGCGATGGCCGTCCACGTGGTCGAAGCCGTTTTGCGGATCGTCCTGAACGACGAAGATAGCCGTTTCGAGCCAGAACTTGCTGCGGCTGAGGGCTTCGACGATTTGGCCGAGGGCGAGGTCGTTGTCGGCCACGGTGGCGGCGGGTGTGGGCGTGTTTGGCCGCGTGCCGGCGGTGTGGTCGTTCGGCAGGAGCATGATCATGAAGTTCGGCAAGTTGCCATTCTTCTCATAGTCTTTGAGCTCGTTGATGAACTGCGCGGCGCGATGCACATCGGGCACGGTGGGGGTGAAGCCGCCGAAGGTGGGACAGATGTGGGGCTCGATGGTTTTGATGGAGGCTTTGGAACGGATGTTGATTTCGTCGCGCTGGGCCGTGAAATCGCGGTAGCAATCGAGAAATGTGGGGCGAGTTTTTTTGGCGGGGTCTTTCCACTCGATGGTGGTTTGCGTGAACTCGCCATAGACGCGGAGCGATTTTTTGTGGGCCAGCACATTGTCCCAGATGAAGCCGCTGGAGGCGTAGGCCATCGCGTCGCCGCCCCAGTAGGGATAGCTGCGGGGCCAGCCGCCGAAGGATTTTTCGATGTAATCGGTGACGAAGGCTGCGTTGGTCCACTGGTGACCGTCGGCACTGAGGACGCCGCTGCAATAGAAATTGTCGAGCAGGACGAACTCATCGACGAGTTTGTGGTGATTGGGGGTGACGTCGCGGCCGTAGATGCAGAGGGAGGGATCGCGCTCGCCGCGGTCGAGGTCGCCGAAGACCTGGTCGTAGGTGCGGTTCTCTTTGATGATGTAGAGGACGTGCTTGATGGGGGAGGGTTCGCCATGGCGCTGCGGGACAGGGCGCGCGGGCTGGTCGGCCCGCGGTGGAGCGAGGGCGCTGATTGATTCGGTGAGGCGGTTGTTGGCGAGGACTTCTTTGGTTTGGGAGGCAAGTTGTTCGCCGGTTGGCAGTGGAATGAGTGAGACGCTGCCGAGGTAGTCGTGGGAGTTGAAGCCGAGGATTTGCTTGCCTTCAACCTTGCGCGTGCCGCGCCAGTCGAGGCTGCGGGAGCCGGCACCTTTGACGTTGGCGACGTAAAGCTCATTGCGTTTGGGATCGAGCACAATGCCGGAGGGATACCAGCCGGTGGGGATGCAGCCGAGGAGCTGGCTTTTGCCGGGATTGAGCTGAAAGACGGCGATGGCGTTGTTGGTGCCGTTGCTGACGTAAGCGGTTTTGCCGTCGATGCTGATGGCGATGGCGCTCGGGGAACTGCCAAACAGGAGCAAATCGGAGGGGCGGGTCGAAATGGTTTCGACGACTTTGTTTGTGGCCGTTTCGATGACGGAGATGGAGTCGCTGTTGGCGTTGGCGACGAGGACGTGGCGGCCGTCGGGAGTGGCGGCGAGGCCGGAGGGGTGGAGGCCGACAGGGATATGCGTGAGGTGGCGATTGGTGGTGAGATCGACGACGGAGACGGAGCCGTCGGACGCGATGTTGCGAACCGGATCGACTTTGACGGGGTCGGCGGTGCCGGATTCGGCTTTGGTGTCGCCGGCGGCGGGATGGCGGCCGGCCCAATTGGAGACGTAGGCGCGATTGCCGACGAGCAAGACGCTGTACGGTGCGTTGCCGACGGGAATTTCGCGGACGACCTGGCCTGTCGCGAGGTCGATGGCGGCGAGTGCGTTGCGCATGTTGCAGACGGCCCAGAGTGTTTTGCCCGTGGCGTCGATGGCGAGGCCGCCGACGGCGTTTTTGGCATCGGATTCGTTTTTAGCTTTTTCTTTTTTCGGTTCTTGCGGGCCGGAGGGGCCGGCGGCGACGTCTTCGCCGCGCGGGGCACCGAGCGGGCGTATGCGGAGAGGTTTTTCTGGCTCGAGTTCGCCGTCTCTCTCGACTTCAAACACGCTGATTGAGCCGCGGATGCTGGAGGCGTAGAGTTTTTTGCTGTCTGGGGAAAAGACGAGGCCGCAGAAGCTACCGCCGCCGTGTGCAACGCGGGAGGCGATTTGGCCCGTGGCCGGGTCGATGAGCGCGACGCGGCTGTTTTCCAGAACGGCGAGCCAGCGGCCATCGGCACTCAGGGCGATGTCGGTGGGGCGGCCGCTGAATGTGACCTGGCGGCCGGCGGGGGAGAGGACTTGATTCGTGGGGACGACGATTTTGCCGTCAGCCGCGTCGCCGGTGCGGAGCTGGTCGTAGTTTTGGCCAGAGATTTTGGGGGTGGGTTTGGTGGTGTCTTGGGCGAGGGCGGCGCTGGAAATAAGGCAAAAGAAAAATACAGGGAGGCAGGTGTGGGATGCGCGAGCCATGTGTGTCGAAATGCAAATACAGGAAGAGGCCGGGAGATTGGTCAAGCATAAAGGCCCTTGCTGTGAGCGGCTAGTCGTCCGCCCTCCGGGCGGTGAAGCCCTGGGATCAAATACCAGGGACTAATCTGCTCAGCGAGTTGGAGCGAGAAGACGTAAAGCTGGAGTATGAGACGCATTTCGGCTACCTGCGATCGTTGCTAAAGCATTTGCAGGTACCCATATCCTCGCAGGTCTCGTGTTTTCCAAGACGAGCCTCCAGGTGAAGTTTATTTCGCCGCTTTCGCCCCGATCGATCTACTTCAACGATGAGATTTATGTCGGCTGGGTTCCGGGGGGCAACATTGAGTTTTCAGCCGTCGATCCGCAATTGGGCACGAGTTTCTATCTGTTGCAACAGCAGGAATTATCGCGTCCGAAGTTAGCACATCAGACCTATGACTGCCTGCAGTGCCACGGCTCCGTGACGACCCGCGACGTTCCGGGACACATGGTACTCTCTGTTTCCACAGGCGCTGACGGGCATTTGCTGTTTAACCGAAAATCATTTGTGACAGACGACCACAGTCCGCTAAGCGAACGTTGGGGCGGATGGTATGTCACAGGCGAACATGGGAAGCAGCGGCACTTGGGAAACCTGTTTTTCAAGCAATCGCAGGATCTGTCGGAGTTCGAATTGGAGCGAGGTGCAAATGTCATCGACCTGGGCCTCTGGTTCGACACGTCGAGGTATCTTTTCACGCATAGCGATATCGTCGCGCTCATGGTATTGGAGCATCAGGCCAACATGCACAATCGCCTGGCCCGCGCGGGATTTTTGGCGCAGATTGCGTTCCATACAGAATAGGCCCCAAGACAGGACAGCAACGAATCTGCGACAGACCGTGTGAAAGAAACGGCGGTCGAGATGCGGATGGCAGCAGAGCCTGTTGTCGAGTACTTGCTGTTCGCTAATGAAACCGCCCTGACGGACAAGATTGTTGGCACTTCGGGTTTTACTGCGGAGTTCATTAAGCAAGGACCGCGCGATCAACGCGGGCGTTCGCTGCGGGAACTCGACTTACAAACGCGGCTCTTCAAGTATCCGTGCAGCTACCTGATCTATTCCGCGGCCTTCAATCAACTACCACCGCCACTGAAAGTCGAGATCTACAGGCAGCTATGGGAGGTCTTGAACAGTCCCAAGACCGACAGCCGCTATCGCCGCTTATCGAATGAGGATCGCCATGCCATCATCGAGATTGTGCGAGACACCAAACGCGACTTGGCAGACGATTGGTCGGCAAAGGCTAGCGCGGCAGACCTGAAGTAACATTTGAGAAACTGCGATGAGCAAATTATGATGGATTGCAGCGGGTGCCTTGGCCATATTGGCTGTGGTCGTTTCGTCCAAGGAGCCGACGCTGTCCCCTTCTGGCAAAAAGGATGTTCTAGGCGAGGCGAAGCCCCTCGATTCTTTAGCGCTCGCTCGCGCCCAGGCGGTGTTACTACACAAGACCTTAGCTGCCACTTTGGATGTCATGCACGACCGGTACTTTCGCAATGACCGCGATACAATTCCTGCTCGCGCCATGGAGGACGTATTCCAGGACATGAAGCGGCTGGACGGGATTGAATCGCGTTGGATTGGAGTTAACGCCAAAAAACGATGGGCATCAACCACGAACCGCAGGACGACTTTGAAAAATTGGCTGCCCGGACGCTCCGTAAGAAGCATGATGCCGTTGAGAAAATCGAAGGCAAGCTCTACCGTCGAGCCGAGGCCATTCCTCTGTCGTCAGGCTGTCTCACATGTCAAGGTTCGTTTGGAATGGAACCGAAAACGCCCCGCGTCGCAGGGTTGGTAATCGGTATTCCCCTGAAGGATTGATATCGGTCTTTACGCAGCTTGCGCCGGCCGAGCAGTGTATCCGCTAAGGACGTCACTCGTCAGAAAAGTTCCATTGATATTGCACATAGAAGAAGTCGATTTCGTGCCCCAAATCGCTGCTGGCGGGTGCATTGAGCGGATTGAAAGCAGTCATCACGACTGGCTGCGGAGTGTCGTTTTGGTTTTGCAGCAAGAAGTAGTAATACCAGGCCAGTAACTTGACCCGCTCACTTGGCTGCATCGTGAGCTGAATGTTACCCAAGACGCCAAGTCAATTGCGACTGGCATTTGTTCCCCAAGCCGAATAGTCAGCCATGGTGCGATGTGCGGTTTCGCCCACCGCACACGAGCCTGGGCAGCTTCTGTGGCGTTATGCGACAGCTAGCGCGCACAAGTCCCGCCTTATTTGTCGCAATTCGACGGGCAACGAAGTTTCTTTTGGCGATTCATCTTCCTTGCCAATTGTCCAACGGCCAGCCACGCCGTAAACTGCGGGCGCACTTCGATCAGAGTGCGGGCTCATGAGGCGGAATATGGAGCACGAAGCACATCCCATTGCCGAACCAACCAGCGATAGCGGTCGCCGGCAGTTCCTTAGCGCTAGCTCTCTGGCAATGGCGGTCGGCCTGACCGGAGCCTACGGTATGTTCGCCGTTATGCTCGCTCGCTTCGTCTATCCAGCGGGCACCAGCAATCGCGGCTGGCTGTTCGTGTGCCAGGTCGATCAACTTGCGCCCGGCGCGGCACTCGATTTCGCCACGCCTTCGGGCCAGCGAATCGTTATCGCCCGGCAGGGGGACGGAACTTCTGCCGAGAATTTTTTGGCGCTTTCCAGCGTTTGCCCCCATCTTGGCTGCCGCGTTCACTGGGAGTCGAACAACGATCGTTTCTTTTGTCCTTGCCACAATGGTGCGTTCGATCGCCAAGGCCAAGCAACCGCTGGCCCACCTCTCGCCGCACATCAAACGCTCACTCGTTTTCCACTCAAGGTTGAAGGCGGCCTGTTGTTCCTCGAATCTCCGCTCGCCTCGCTGACCGCAGCCTGCCACTTAAACTCGAACGATCCTGCCGATTCCAGTCCCTCTTCGCCCACGGGAGTCGCCTAACGTGGGACGCATCGTCGCTTGGCTTCAGGAACGCGTGCCGGTTTCGGCCGACCAACTCGCCGAACTCACCAACGAGCCGGTGCCAAACCATTTGAAGCGCTGGTGGTTTTGCCTGGGGGGTACACCCGCCTATCTGTTTGTCGTGCAAATCGTCACCGGCATTCTGCTGGCGCTGTACTATCAGCCGTCGCCCAGCACCGCTTACGAGTCGATTCGCTATATCACGCACGATGCCACATTTGGCTGGTTGTTGCGGAGTATGCACAAATGGGCCGCCACGCTCATGATCGCCGCGATGATTCTGCACCAGATGCGGGTCTATTTCACCGGAGCCTATCGGCGGCCACGTGAATTGAACTGGATCATCGGCATGTGCCTCTTGATGGCCACGCTACTCACCGGCTTCACCGGATACAGCCTCGTGTTCGAGCAACTTAGCTACTGGGGGGCCACCGTTGCGGCGAACATCAGTGACGCCGTTCCGGTCGTTGGTCACACCGCCAAGCAATTCCTTCTGGGAGGCGATGAATACAACCCGCGGACTCTTTCGCGATTCTACATTCTGCATGCTGCGATACTGCCATCGACGATTGTTCTGCTCGTGGTTTGCCATATCGCTCAAGTCCGCATGCACGGCGTGACGGAGTTTCCTGATCCCGATGAACCCCAAACGGGCAAACGCTATTTCAACTTCTTCCCGGATCATGTCCTCTCGGAGTTGATCCTGGGACTCGTCTTGATGATCCTGCTTTGCGCGCTCTCGACCGTGCTTCCCGCCACGATGGGGCCCAAAGCCGATCCACTGACCACGCCTGAAATCATCAAACCCGAGTGGTTTTTCTACGTATCCTTCCGCTGGCTCAAATTGTTTTCGCTCTCGTTTGCCGTGATTAGCTCGGGATTCATCGTGGGTGCCATGTTTCTATGGCCGTGGATCGACAGCTTCCTCCGCCGCGTCACGCGGATCGAAGAAATCAGCGTTTATATCGGCATTGTCGCCACCTTCCTGCTCATTGGCCTCACTGTCTGGGAAGCCATTGTTGCCCATTGATTCGACCGCTCATTAAGTTTCAAGGCTGCCTCGCATGTCCATTCGCACCAAACACATCATCATTGCTCTGCTGAGCGCCGCCTTCATTGTGTCCCTCATCTTCGTCCAGTGGATGGAGATTGTCCGCAAGCAGCAGGAAGCGGGGATCGGCGTGCGGCACGTTTCCATCCCTGTGAGTTCTGAAAACTGCGTGAAGTGTCATCAGCAGGCCTCTCCCGGCATTATCGACCACTGGAAAGGAAGCACGCACGCCGTGAAAGGCGTCGGCTGCGTCGAATGCCATCAAGCGCAAAAGGAGGATGCTGACGCCTTTGATCACTACGGTGCCCTAATCGCTGTCGTCGTCACGCCCCGCGACTGTGGCCGCTGCCACCAGACCGAAACGAAAGAGTTCCTGGCCAGCCACCACGCTCGGGCAGGCAATATCCTCGCCTCGCTCGATAATTTTCTGGCAGAGACCGTTGAGGGATCCCGCGCACCATTCAACCCGCATTCACCCACGCCCGGCCGTGAAGTGGACATGGTCAACGGCATGGCCAGCGTCGATACGGGTTGCAAACAGTGTCATGGCGGCAAGGTCTCCCTCGAAGCCACCGACGGCAGTCTCATTTCGGTCGATGACCTGAAGCCGGATGCCGATGGCAAGCCGACGAACAAAGATATCCTTGGCAAAATCAAAAAGGCTTCCACGGGCCGCCCCATCCTCGCCGCCAGCACCTGGCCCAACACGGGCATCGGCCGTCTTAACCTCGATGGTTCCCTCGGATCGTGCTCGGCCTGCCATTCGCGGCATGATTTCTCCCCGCGTCGCGCCCGTCAGCCCGAAAACTGCGGCAAGTGCCATCTTGGCCCCGATCACCCACAGAAAGAGATTTATGAGGAATCGAAGCACGGCGTCGCCTTTCGCGATCTCCGTGAGCACATGAATCTCGACGCCAAGGATTGGGTTCTGGGTAAGGACTATTCCCAAGCTCCCACGTGCGCCACCTGCCACATGTCGGCTAACACCCGCAACGGCGGCAAGGTCACGCACGATCCCGGAGAGCGAATCTCTTGGACCAATCGGCCTCCCGTAAGCTTGGTAATGGATACCGACCTGAACGGTGAGGTCGTGAAAGAGACCGATCCTGCGAAGCGCCGCGAACTCGTCAAAAGCACTTGGCAAGACAAACGCACTCAAATGAAAAACGTTTGCAGCCACTGCCACACAGAGAATTACGTCGATTCGTTCTACAAGCAGTACGACGACTTTGTAATCAACTACAACGAAAAATTCGCCAAGCCGGGGCAAAAAATCATGGCCGCCCTCAAAGAGCAGAAGTTAATCACGCCCGTCGAGTTCGACGAAGAGATCGAATGGACCTGGTTTTATCTCTGGCATCACGAAGGCCGCCGCGCCCGCCATGGCGCATCGATGATGGCCCCCGACTACGCGCACTGGCACGGCATGTACGAAGTTGCGGAGCGCTTTTACCAGAAGCTCATTCCCCAAGCCCGCGAATTGGCGCATCAAGCCGACGAAGAAGGCAAAAAAACGGAAGCCGAAGCCGTCCGTAAAGCCATCGACGATATCCTCGCCCGTCCCGAACATAAATGGTACGAGCAAAACAAAGTCAAACCTACCGCGGCCGCCGCCAGTAGCGCACCACCGCCGCAAACCCTACCAGCGGGTAATTAACCATGGAGCGACGCGATTTTCTCTTGACCACTGCGACGGCCGCGTCAGCTCTCGGTTGTAGCCGAGAGGTGGCGACGACCCCCGAAGGAGAGACCGCACTAATTCGCGGCGAAGTGGGCTGGACCAAAGCACCCTGTCGCTTTTGTGGTACGGGCTGCGGCGTCGAAGTTGGTGTCGCCGAGGGCAAAGTTGTTGCGGTGCGTGGCGATGAACTGAGCCCCGTCAACAAGGGACTTCTCTGCGTCAAAGGCTATCACCTGCCAGCCTTGCTGTATGGACGCGACCGTCTCAAACAGCCACTGCTACGCAATGCCGACGGGCAAGGTTTTCTTCCCATTTCCTGGGACAAAGCACTCGACCTGATTGCCAGCAAATTCAAGGATGTTCTGCAGCAGCATGGTCCGCAGGCTGTTGCGATGTACGGTTCTGGCCAGTGGACCGTTTACGACGGTTACGCCGCCCTCAAGTGGGTCAAAGCCGGAATGCGCAGCAACAACCTGGAGGCGAATGCCCGCTTGTGCATGTCGAGTGCCGTCATGGGTTTCATGACGCAGTTCCAAAGCGACGAACCGATGGGGTGCTACGACGATTTCGAAAGCGGCGACGATTTTGTGCTCTGGGGCAACAACATGGCCGAGATGCATCCGATCTTGTTCAGCCGCATCCTGGAGACAAAGCGCAAGAAGCCCAGCGTTCGCATCATCGACATCGCCACGCGTTACACACCCACTTCGCAATTTGCCGACGTGTATATCGAAATCAAGCCCAACACCGCTCTGGCTCTGGCCAACGGTATTTTGCATGTACTCGTCCGCGACAAGCTCCTCGACGAAGCATTCTTAAGTGAAAACGTCGTCTTCAAGCGCGGCATTGAAGACCTGGACAAAATTGGCTACGGCTGCTTTGACGAGCAAGCCCGTGAGTACACGTTCAAGGACGAGCCTCGTGACAGCTCGCTGGAAGAGCTTCAGGAGTTCTTAAAGGACTACACGCCGGACAAAGTCTCTACGATCACAGGGATTCCCTCGGCCCAAATTGAAGCCCTGGGAAAGCTCTACGGCGATCGCAATCGGGGAACGGTCAGCCTCTGGTGCATGGGTGTGAATCAGCACACTCGCGGAACATGGATGAACAATCTCATTACTGACCTGCACCTGGCGACTGGTAAAATTTCTCGGCCCGGGAACAACCCGCTGAGTCTCACGGGGCAGCCTTCGGCCTGTGGGACCGTTCGCGAAGTGGGCACGCTCGCCAACCGGCTGCCGGCCGATATGGTTGTCACCAATCCGGAGCACCGAGCCAAAGCCGAGAAGATTTGGGGTCTGGAGGCTGGGACGATTCCTGAGAAACCTGGTTACCACTCGGTTGATATGTTTCGAGCGCTATCTCGCGGCGACGTGAAAGCACTCTGGATTCAGGTAACAAACCCCTGGGTCACCATGCCTAACCTGCATCGCTTCGAGCGCAAGCCGGGCGACGGCAGGTTCATCGTGGTCAGCGACATTTATCCTACGCCCACCACTGCCGTAGCCGACCTGATCC
Source organism: Anatilimnocola sp. (assembly GCA_031394445.1). Taxonomy (GTDB): domain Bacteria; phylum Planctomycetota; class Planctomycetia; order Pirellulales; family Pirellulaceae; genus CAYLLN01. The sequence goes on along the minus strand of JANNTN010000370.1, from coordinate 2,565 downwards.
TGCCTTCTGCGGCCTGGGTCGAGCGCGAAGGCATTTTCGGCAATACCGAGCGGCGGACGCAGCACTGGCAGAAAGTTGTCGATCCGCCAGGCGAGGCCAAAGAAGACGCTTGGCAGATTATCCAAGTTGCCAAACGCATGGGCTACGGCCAACTCTTCCCCTGGGAAGGCGATTGGCATCAGCCCATGTACGAAGAATACCGCCAGTTCACTCTCGGTGCCGGTAAAGACTTGGCAACTTACCAGGAACTGAAGGCCTCTCGCGGTTTGCGTTGGCCGGTCGTCAATGGGAAAGAAACTCGCTATCGCTATGCGGTCGGGCATGATCCCTATGCGAAGAAAGCCAGCGGCGTTCACTTCTATAAGGCGAAAGCCTACGGAGAGAAGGCAGCCCTTTGGCTGCGTCCCTACCAGCCGCCTGCCGAATCACCCGACGACGAATACCCATTCTGGCTATGCACGGGTCGCGTGCTCGAGCACTGGCATTCTGGTTCGATGACGCGGCGCATCAAGCAGCTCCATCAAGCCGTGCCCGAGGCCTACGTCGAGTTGAACCGCGCAGATGCCGACGCGCTGGGAATCGCGGACGGAGAAGCGGTGAAGCTCGTCAGCCGGCGGGGCGAGCTGCGACTGAAGGCCAAAATCGACGGCCGCGGTCGGCCGCCGCGCGGCAGTGTTTTTGTCCCTTTCTTCGATGAGGGAAAACTCGTCAACCGCCTCACGCTCGACGCGATGGACAACATCAGCTACGAGCCGGACTATAAAAAATGCGCGGTACAGGTGCAAAAGGGATGAGGACTCGCGCAGCCTGGATCGTCGTTGCATTTATTGCCCTGGGCACCACGGGCTGCGATTGGGTGCCGAGTTCCCAAGTGCCGGCAGCAACGCCCACGAGTTATTCCGTTCGCGCCGCCCGCCGCTCATATGACGGCGCGCCGCCCGTGATTCCGCACGCCCCGCTAAAAATCAAGTGCGTCGCCTGCCACACCGACACCGGCAAGGAAACCCCACCGCTAGGATTCGCCCCGGCCAATCCCCACACCCAGACGGCCGGCCTGTCCAGTGCGAGCCACTGCCAACAGTGCCATGTCTTCCGCCAGCAGGACGAGGTCTCAGCCAATGGCTTAGCCGCATCCGATTTCCAGGGCCTGTCGCAGCAGTTTGCCAAAGCCGAACGGCTCTATCTCGGTGCTCCCCCCGTGATTCCGCACCGGGTTTTTATGCGCGAGGATTGCATCTCCTGCCATGCCGGGCCGGTTGCACGGACCGAGATTCGCTGCTCTCACCCGCAGCGAACCAACTGTCGCCAATGCCACGTCCCCGGTGCCGAGCCCGTCGCGCCTCCTGAGCTCGCCGCGGCCGCACTCTAACTCTCGCGGCTGCACCGATGGCGGGTGATTCTCATCGCCTCCCACGTTTTTCGCGGATCACCAACAATCGACCGTTTTCCGACGCACGCTGTTGGTGCCGAGAACGCCAGCGTTTTGTGAGGATCTCTTCCGACGGGATGACTCCCGTTCCATTGGCTTGAAAGCCAGCGCAGCTATCGAAGGCTTTTTGAAACACCAACCACCGCCGATCGAAGCACCGTTCTGAACGCAATGAGTGGCGTCACGGCTGATGGCTGGCTATGTTGTTGGCCATGTCTGATGTCACTCGTATCCTGTCGCAAATCGAAGCCGGCGATCAGCACGCGGCGGGGAAGCTCTTGCCGCTCGTGTACGACGAGCTGAGACAGCTCGCCGCCGCCAAACTGGCTCACGAGAATCCCGGCCAAACATTGCAGGCAACCGCGCTGGTGCATGAGGCCTACATCCGTCTGGTAGATGTCGAGAAGACCCAGCACTGGAACAGCCGCGGACATTTCTTTGGCGCGGCCGCCGAAGCGATGCGGCGGATCCTGGTCGAAAACGCTCGCCGCAAATTGACCGGCAAACGCGGGGGCCAACTCCAGCGCGTCGATCTGGAGCAAGCTCTCAATCTCACGGACGAGTCTCTCGACGACCTCTTGGCCCTCGATGAGGCTCTCGCCAGTCTGCGACGCGAGGACCCGCTCAAAGCAGACTTGGTCCAATTGCGCTATTTTGCTGGCTTGACCGTTCCCCAGGCTGCTGAAGCCCTGGGGATTTCTCGCGCAACTGCTTACAGCTATTGGAATTACGCCAAGGCTTGGCTGTTTGCGGAGATTACGGGAACAAGCTCTGAACAAGCCGACTAAAAAAATCCGGTTGGAATTCAGACGTTTGGGATCATTTTCTCGCACTGTAGGTAGTTCATACACGTGCCCAGGGTCTGCTCATGGAACTTCTAACCCCAGATCGCATCTTCAACGAGGCTGCACAAATAGCCTCCGCGGAAGAGCGGTGTAGTTTTCTTAACCGTGCCTGTGCTGGCGACACAGCGTTGCGCCGCAAGGTTGAGCGACTGCTGAAAGTGAACGCCGAAGTGGAAGACTTTCTTGAGTCTCCACCCGCCTGTCTTGGAATTGCCCCGACTCTTCAGCAGCCGCCCACCGAGCAACCCGGCACTCACATCGGCCCCTACAAGCTGCTGGAGCAGATCGGCG
>JANNTN010000333.1:0-4279 GCA_031394445.1 Anatilimnocola sp. | reverse complement strand
GGCCCGCGCCGCCAATCTTCCCAGGATGCCTGGCTTCGTGGAGTTGGTATGCACAATGTCGAATTGTTCGGCAGCAAACAAAGCCCGGAGTTTTTTGTAGGCACGCCAATCCTTGGCGAGAGATATCGGCCGCACCATTTCTGGCACAAAGTGACAAGTGATTCCTTCCCGCTCCGCGGCGACGCTCAGCGAACCGGCCTCGCAACAGATCAAGGAGCGATCGAACTCATCGGGATCGAGCGAACGTAGCAAATCGAGAGTCACGCGCTGCACACCGCTGAGTAGCGGCAGCAATTGGACGTGAGCGAGCCGAATTTTGCGGCGGCCAGCGGCGGGCTGCGGCGCGCCCGAAGCAATCTCGCGTTCAACCAGAGAAGGCATCATGGGCTCACTGCTACGATGCGGCAAATCCATCAGGATCAGCCGTCGCTGCGTCCTGGTGCGTCAAATAGTCGAAAGTCAGTGCCACGGATTCCGGCCGGCTCACTGCCTGCACCACGGCTCGCTTCGGCAAGCTCTTCTGCGGCAGCGCGGGCTGTAAATGTTGATCGCTGGCGATATCGTTCAACATGTCTTCCAATGGGGCGAGCACTGCCATGGCCACTTCCAACTCGCGAAAAGCGCCTTCGCTGCTGGGCTGTCCCACGACCACCAAACGACCGACTGATTGGCCCCGCGCATAGAGCGGTAGTTCGACTCGCCAGCGCTGCGGGCAATTGCTTGGGGCATGCCCCTGCCAAGTCGCATAAAAACCTTCTTCCAACACAACCATGTTGAGCACCAGTCGCATCCGCACCAAGCCCAGCCGCTCGGCTTGCTCGGTCAACGATTCCCAGACCCGTTCCCATTGACGGTGTCCCTGCAAACGCACCGTGTTGTCGCGGGCAGTTTCCGATTTGCCGATGGGCCTGCGTCGGATGTGGTGATAAAGCTCCGTGAGGCTGGCCCGAATCAAGGAAAACTCGACATAGCCAAAGAGTCGCGTTGTCACGAGCAGCCCAATCACCACCAAACAACTGATGATCGCGACCGAATCGGAATGCAGCACGACGCCCGCCAGCGCTGCGGCGGCAGTGAGCCCGCAACACCCAGCAACCCAGGACACCACTTTGCGGTTGCTGCCAAAGGAATGCATGAGCCGATGGTGCAAATGCGCGCGGTCTGTATCGTAGATGCTCCGCCCCGTCAAACTGCGCCGCACAATCGCCGCCGCGGAATCGAAGAGCGGAATCGCCCAGAAAGCGAGCGGTGCGGTGATCAGCACCGTGCCCGCACTTTTGAGCGAGCCCTGCATGGCCAGTGTGCCGAGCACCAAGCCGATCAACATGCTGCCCGCATCGCCTAAAAAGATCGTCGCCGGGGGGAAGTTGTACCGCAGAAATCCGAGTTGGCTGGCGGCGAACATTAATGCCACCAAGCTGACCTGCCAATTGCCATACATGACGGACATCGCTGCAATCGCGCCCGTCAGAATCACACCAACCGTCGAAGCCAGTCCGTCGATGCCGTCGAGCAAATTGATGGCGTTAATCGCGCCGAGCAACCAAACCACTGTCACCACGCCGCTCAGCGGTCCCAGTTCCAATTGCCAACCAAATATCTCAACCTGCTTGATGGTGAGTCCCCAGCCAACCAGGATCAATGTCGCTAGGATTTGCCCCACCAATTTATGGCTACCACGAAGCTGGTAGCGGTCATCGAGCAAGCCGACCACGACAATTGCACCCGCCGCCAGCAAAAACGCCAACAACTCCGGCCAGGACCGCAGCAGTTCCGTTTGCCAACGACTCGGAATCAGCAGCAAGCTGATCACACCAATCACCGTGGCAAGATAGATTGCAACGCCTCCGCCTAGGGCAGTTGGCTGACGATGGAGCTTGCGTTGCTTGTCGGGCTTGTCCGTGAAGCCCACGCAACAGGCAATCGCTCGCACCAATCGCGTGAAAACGAGGCTCGCAGCAAGCGTAATGCAGAAAGCGACGGCAATAATCGTCATGTCGTTCAGGCCTGGATTCGACTCTCTCCGACATCGGCTTGTGACTCAGCCGATGGATCGAGGCTGCAAATAACTTCCCTGGAACCATCTTGACTGGGTTGAAGGCGTTGCGCAAGAAAAATCTTATACATAGCGCCTATTTTTCCCATTGTTCGCGATCGTTATATTCACGAAAATGGATGCGTAGCCCTGTCTTAGTCTGCTCCTACAAATCGTGCAACTCGTTGGAATGGAGATTTGTCCACATTTTTACTAGCAAATAACCTTGACGAAGTACTGCGATTGGCAGCCCAATAGCACATTTTTTTGTGCGGGCAGCTATAATTGGCGTTTTAGCCACTCGGGAGATGGATTATGTCTCACCAATCCCTAGACCAAAGCTGGTCGATCGAACGATTGCTGCGCGCATTTTGGCGATTTCGAGGGCGAGCACTGTTGGTCTGTGTCGCCGTGATGCTAGCGGCGATTGCGGCCATTTTTCTGCTGCCCAAGGAGTACGACTCGGAAGCGAAAATTTTCGTTCGCGTAGGCCGGGAGAACGTGGCTCTTGATCCGACAATCACCAAGCAAGAAGTCATCGGCCTGACGACGACGCGCGACATCGAAATCAACTCGATTCTCGAACACCTCCGCAGCCGGGCAATTGCCGAGCGCGTGGCGTTGAGCCTGCAACCTGAACTCAGCGAACTGTCCCCGCTCGATCGCGACCAGGCCATCCGCAAATTGGAAAAGCGCGTCTTCATCGAGACTCCCAAGGCATCCGCCGTGGTTGTGTTGCATTGTGAATCGCTAGATCCACTCGAGGCACAGCAGACGCTGGCCAAGTACATCGAGGTGTTCCTCAGCGAACACATGCGAGTCAATCACAGCAAGGGCTCGCGGAATTTCTTTACCGAGCAGATCGAGCAACTTTCCCAGCAGATCGAAGAAGCGCGGGCGAAGCTGCGTGACGCCAAAACCAAAGCCGGCATGGCTTCGCTCGAGGGGCAGCGGACGTCGGTCGAGTTGCAGATCAGCAATTCCGAAGCCAGCATCGCGCGGATTAAAGCCTCGATCTCGGCCAACGATGCCAAGGTAGCCGCCTTGGCAACCGCTCTCGATCGCATTCCTGAGCCGTTGCTCGGCCAACTTGTGGCCGGCACACCCAACGACGGCATGGCAATGATGCGTCATTCGCTGTTTGATTTGCAGTCCAAAGAAAAAGAAATCCTCTCCAAGGTTTCTCAAGGCCACCCTTCCGCGATGGCGATTCGCGAGCAGGTCAGCGGAGTTGAGCAGGCTTTGCACAAGTCCACGGCCGATCGCAGCGAAGTGGAAAATGCCGTGATGATGCGCGAAACGGCGGATGCCAAAGGACTATCGGCTGAGTTGAAAACGGTCGAAGGACAGCTTGCAGCGTTGCAAGACCGCTTGAAGATTCTTAACGACAATGAGGGGGGCATCTCAACCTTGGATTCCGAGCTGAAACGCAAAGAAGCTCGGTACCAAATCTATGTCGAGCATCTGGAAGAAGCGCGGATGGAAGAAGCCTTGCATGCCGACCAAATCACCAATGTGAACCTGCTTCAGCCGGCGACTTTTGTGGCGACGCCGATTCGTCCCAAAAAATCGGTGGTACTGGTGCTGGCACTGGCCACCGCGATGCTGTGCAGCGCGGGTGTGGTGCTACTGGCCGACTCCACCGCGCCCAAATCGGTGCCGGCATACGAAGTAGTTCGCGTCGGCCGCCCGATGGGAACTCAAGTCGCCCATTAGCGTTGACCTGAAACCTCTCCGGCAGCACCGACCCACGGCGCTGCGTGTCTTGCCGCTAGCTAACCGGCCTGGAGGAGGAAATCCCTCCCAGCAACGTCTGATTTATTTCAACCTACTAACATTGAGTGAACGGGGAAGTGCGGGAATTACTTAGCCATGCAGCCGATCGACCGCACACTCGAATCTTCCACCTCGTTACCGCTCCAGGCTAGTAGCTTGGCAGGGACGATTGTGAGCGACGCCACGCATTCATTGCCGCGAGCGCCGCAGATATCCTTCACCGGGCTCAGCCTACGAAAAAATATCGCTTGGGCCTTCGCCAGCAACGTCCTCTTCGCGGCCTGCCAGTGGGGCAGCCTGGTGGTGCTCGCAAAATTAGGAGACGCTGCCACCGTGGGCCGCTTCGCGCTGGCGCTGGCAATCACTGGGCCGATCTTCATGCTGACGAGCCTGCAATTGCGGGGCATCCAAGCGACCGATGCAACGGACTCTTATCACTTTGGTCATTATCTTGCGCTACGAATCGCC
>JANNTN010000309.1:0-1884 GCA_031394445.1 Anatilimnocola sp. | reverse complement strand
CGCGTTGCGGAAAAACCAAATATGAGCAACCGGGGCGGCGAGTAGTTCGACGGCTTTCAGGTCAACTTGCTCGATACGCCGGGCCACCATGATTTTAGCGAGGATACCTACCGAACCTTGATGGCGGCCGACTGCGCCGTGATGGTCATCGACTTGGCCAAAGGCGTGGAGGAGCAGACTGAGAAGCTGTTTCGAGTCTGCGCACTGCGCAAGATCCCCGTCATCACGTTCGTCAACAAGGTCGATCGGCCGGGACAAGAGCCGTTGGGGATTCTCACGGAAATTGAAACCAGGCTCGGCGTGGAAGCGGTTCCGTACAACTGGCCTTTGGGGACCGGGAAGGATTTCTGCGGAGTCATCGATCTGGATACGCAGGTGGCTCACGTGTTCGACCAGCGTGATGGTGAGCGTCGCATTCAATTCCGCTCGCTGCCGCTGGATTCGGTTACCCTCGACTCGATGGATCTGCGGGCCCTCGTTCGGTCGAAGGAAGAGGCGGAACTGCTGCGCGGTGCCGGAGCCGCGTTCGACCGCGAACAATTTCTGGCCGGAAAAATGTCTCCCGTATTCTTCGGCAGCGCCTTGACGAACTATGGCGTAGAGCATTTTCTGCGAGGTTTTTTGGACCTCTGCCCACAGCCAGGGGCTCGCACCAGTGACGTGGGTTTGGTCTCACCCACACGCCCTGAGTTCGCCGGGTTCGTGTTCAAGATTCAGGCCAATCTTGATCCGCAACACCGCGATCGCGTCGCCTTTTTGCGGGTCTGCGCGGGCCGTTTTGAGCGTGAGATGGAGGTGCTGCACCCGCGCTCCGGCAAGCGGCTTAAGCTCCGCCGCGCCCACCGCGTGTTTGGGAGGGAGCGGGAGACGATGGACGAAGCGTTTCCCGGCGACATCATCGGGCTGGTGAATCCCGGTGAGTTTCTTCTAGGAGACACGATTTGCGAAGGAACGCCGGTCAACTTCGAGCCGCTGCCGCAGTTCTCACCGGAGCACTTCGCTGTTCTCCGCTGCCGCGAAACGATCCGCCGCAAGCAATTCAGCCGCGGCTTAGAGCAATTGATTGAGGAAGGCGCTATCCAGATGTTTCACGACTCGCGGGCCGCCCAACGCGAGTCGATTCTGGGAGCCGTCGGTTCCCTACAGTTCGATGTCGTTCGTTTTCGCCTGGAAAGCGAATACAACGCGCAAACCGATATTGAGTGGCTGCCCTATAAATTGGCTCGCTGGTTCACCGTCTCGCCCGAGCAGGCCCAGCAGGTGCGTCTGCCCTACGACGCCAAGGTCGTGAAGGACCAACTTGGCCACACGGCGATCCTATTCAAGACGCAATGGGATGCGGACTATTTCCAGCGTGAAAACCCAACCCTCGTTTTGAGTTCGGTTCGGATCAGCACCTTCCAATTGCCGGGCGTACCTTTGGCACCGGCCCTGGCCGGGTGAAGGAACGGATAGTGCGGCGGCGGGGTGGTCGTGGTTTCGCCGCAGCGCAACGATCGATTTAGAAACCTATCTGGCTCATCGCGCCGTCTCCAGTAAAGGAAGGCGGATAACGCTTATGAACGGAAGGGGCCGACACTTGCTTTTCCAGTATTTTCCCTAGGAATTCGCTCATTCTAGAATAGCGCAAATGGCGGCTTGTCGGGCGGTTCTCCAAGGAGCCTGACACGCGGATTCTTCGCTTTGTATTCTTCGATGAGTTCCCGTTTCACAAGGCTTTTTATGCTGAGCTTCAGTCGCCGTGTGTGGACTTACCCACGTTTCGTGGGCGCTTTGAGGAGAGTGTAAACTCTCCCGAAAGGAGCGAATGGCATGAGCGGTTCACGGCGAGCTTTTACGGCTGAATTTAAGCAGGAAGCTGTGCAGTTGGTTGCGAGGCAAGGT
>JANNTN010000589.1:0-2632 GCA_031394445.1 Anatilimnocola sp. | reverse complement strand
GCAAATAGCAGCCGATGATCTCGGCAAGCGCGGTGGCAATGAATAGCAGCGTCGTCTTGGCAATATCCATTCGCGCATCATACCCGCCCGCCAAATCGCCCCGCCACGGCAAGTCGGACAACACCGTCTGCGACTGCCGGTTCCGCGGTGACAACCCGACGCTGGTTTTGCGGGTCGAACCCTCATTTCAATTGACGTTTTCAAAATGCGGGCTCGACTCGATTTTGGCCTGGATTGCCGCGATCAGCAGCGTGCGGAGGCGGTAACGCATCATGGGCTACTCGACAGTTTCCAGAACTCCTAACTGCTGCAACAGAATCTCCTCTAACTGGTGCCAATCAGCGGGCTTCGTCAAGTGATAATTGAAGCCAGCCTCAATTGCTTGTTGTTTGTCTTTGGGTGTTCCGAATCCGCTGACGGCGATCAGCAGCGGCGATGGGACAATCATCTCCCGCACGCGACTCGCGATAGTGCAGCCATCGAGAAATTGCATTGAGATGTCAAGTATCACCACGTGGGGCCTATGTTTCTGGATGCAACTGAAAGCTTGCGTTGCATCATATATCTGAGCCACCACCGAGAATCCAGCCAGTTCGATCAGCCTTTCCAGAAGCGCTGCAGCCTCTCGGTTGTCGTCCACGATGACTAGTCGTAATTCACTTGGTTTCATTCCCTCATCGTACCCGCCCGCCAAATCGCGAGGCTACTGCGACTGCCGGGCATGGGGCTAGAAACCTGAAGGCGAACTCCCTGGCCACAAAAAGAGCGCACCCAGCGCCAAGATTACGATAGCGGGACAAACGACGAAAATGACTATCGCCCATATTCCATCGCTACCGGCCCATAAGGCCATGCCTACGCAATAAACCACTCCGAACATCAGGGACGCCCTCAACAGATTCGACGCGGCCCTCTTGGCGCGTTCGGAATGGCTTTCCCAAGCGAACCCAGAGAGTATGGATAGGATGCCGGCCACTATTAAAGCCAGTGGTGGAACTAATTCAGAAATTCTCGCGCCGCCAAAGCCGAGAGTCATTGCCGTGAGAAACAGCCCCAGCAAGACTCCGGCAACGCCGGCAACGATTTTGAATAATCCTCTGAGAGAGCGCAAGAGTTCCATGCCGACATTCTAACAGCCCGCCCCCGTCCAAGCCCCGCCAGATTCTGTGGGCTGCCATTCGAGCCTGCTAACGACCGGGACGTGTTCGATTACACCGGCAGAATGTTGCAAGTTTCGGTTTCGTCATCGAAATGCAACTCTAAGCGGCCAGCGTCGAGGTGACGAAGCACTGTACCGATGCGCCGTTCGACCGAAGAATGGTCCGTGCCGTCGCGGGTGACGAATTCCTCGACAATGGCCCGCAGCGCCGCGGGCGACAGTTGCGTGTGGGGGATGCGCATGTGAATAGTGTACCCCGCAAGATTGGGCAACCGGTCCCAGCTACAGCGCTTCGCGGATCGTGAAACGGAACATGGGGCGGGCGTCCTATGGCGTGGGGGCAGCCTCAATTTCGACCAACGTATAGGTTCCTCAAACGATTGACCGTAATTGAAGATGACCGCCGCCTCGCACCGCTGCACGTATTTACGGTACTCGCCCCAGATCCAGGCCAGCAGCGGCGGTCCACAGCGCGAGCTTGTTTCAGACTGGATGGTTCGTGGAGAGCTTGCTCACCCAGACGCTCATCATCCACATCATTCGCACCAATAATATCCCCTTCCTCCAGAGCCGGCCCTCGTGGCCGCTGGCGGTGATGTCAACGGTCATCATGGCGATCGGCGTCGCTATCCCGTTTTCGCCGCTGGGAGACTATCTCGGCTTCACGCCGCTTCCACCGCTGTACTGGCCGCTGCTGGCGCTCACGCTCGTGTGCTATGTTGTCGTGACTCAGGTGGTAAAAATGTGGCTGCTAAAGCAGAGATGGATTTGATTGGCAGCGATAATCGCGGTCGTGATTGCGAACGCGATTTGGTCGATGACTCAACGAAATAACCGATTCAGTTGGAGAAGGGCACAAGCAATGGCGACTAAAGCAGGAGTTTGGATTGACCACAAGCAGGCCATTGTGGTCCTCGTCACCGAGGCAGGCCAGGAAATCAAAAAGATCGCATTTGATATTGCACAACCTGTTCGGTCCGTGGGTAGCTCACGTACGAAGAACAAATACACTCCCAACGATTTCATTGCGGAAGACAGGCAAGAGCGAAAGGTCGAAAACGACCGCAAAGGCTATTACGACGATGTACTTGCTGCGATTCGTGAAGCCACCACAATTCTGATCCTTGGTCCAGGTGAAGCCAAGGGTGAATTCAGCAAGCGGATCAAGAGCAAGAAGCTTCGTAGCGTAACGGTAGAACTGGAAACGGCCGACAAAATGACGGATCGTCAACTAGCGGCCAAAGTGGCTAAGCATTTCGCGACAGCGCCTGCCAGCAAATCAGTTGCTCCGAAAAGGACGGCGAAGAAAAAGGCGGCTAATACCTCGCGAAAACGCAGCGAGAAAACCAAGAAGTAGATTACAAGGTCAGTAGAACAACTGGTGGGTTATCTTAAGCGTTTGTCGGGAGACATACGGCGACACAGGTTCTGAGACGTCAGCTCTTAACCGATTCGTTGCAGACCGGGATCACT
>JANNTN010000273.1:0-1015 GCA_031394445.1 Anatilimnocola sp. | reverse complement strand
CGGCCGCGTCTGCTCCAGCACGGCCGTATCGGGACCGGCTGATTCCCTTCTGCTCGATCGATCCGCGAACAAGCTACACCGGCGGCGTCAAAGGGCTCGTCTCGATGCTGAAGAAATATGTCGATGCGGGAGCCAAGGGCTTTGGTGAGCATAAACCGGGGGTGGCGTTCGACGACAAGCGGAGCATGGTGATTTATGAAGCGTGCGCCGAGCTCAAGTTGCCGCTGCTGTTTCATATCGACAACTTGCGGAACCTCGACAAAGTCGGCCTGCCGGGGCTAGAGAATGCGCTGAAGTCGCACCCCGGCTGCAATTTCATTGGTCACGGCCCCGGCTGGTGGGCCTCGATCAGCGGCGACATGACCGAACGCGATTTTGGTGGCTATCCCAAGGCCAAAGTTGCCCCCGGCGGGGCCATGGATCGGCTGATGGAAGCCTATCCCAACCTTTATGGTGACCTATCTGCCGGCAGCGGCGCGGGGGCCATCAGCCGCGATTTGGAGTTTGGCCGCGAATTCCTCATTCGTCGGCAGGACCGGATCATGTTCGGGACCGATTTTCTCTCACCCCCTCAGGCGGTGCCGCAGTTCGAGCTATTCGAACAAAAGCTGACTGATTTGCCCGCCGCAGTGAAGGCCAAGGTCTTTCGCGAGAATGCCCGCAAGCTGCTCAGCATTTCTTAGTGCCCCGTTCACGCGCCAATTTAAGCCAACTCGTGCTCCTGAACACGCTGTCGGTCGGTAGCCAGACCGGGCAAATGACGCTGGTCGTGTCGCTTCGGCGGTTCTTACACCTCATCCAACGGAGTTGTTGCATCACCAAAGGTCTTCTGGCGCACGTTCATCTTGTCCATCATTGACAGGAACAGCCGGCACATTTGTCGTTCGGGTTTGCCGCTGTAGTCGAGTACGCGGCCGCCGTGGACGCGACCGCCGGCACCGCCGAGAACGATGACCGGCAATTGATCGTTGTCGTGCCGGGCGCCGGCCATCATGCTGGAGGTGAAGAGCAGCAT
>JANNTN010000242.1:0-9507 GCA_031394445.1 Anatilimnocola sp. | reverse complement strand
AATTCCACGTTGATGGAGCAATTCAAAAATATCCCTTGCTGAGTGACCAGTCGCTAATAGCACTGACGCAGCCTGCCACTTGGTACCACCTTCAGTGACAACACCTTGCATTTCATGATCGAAGCGACCCTGAACGAGCGGGTGCAGGAGGCCTATTTTCTTTCCGCTCAAGTCTCGATGGACGGCAAGCTGGTCGTTACCTTGAAATTCGTGGTGACCATGGCGCCAACGGTGGCGTAGCAGCCTTTCGGCAGGCAGCGTCGCGAAGGTATCCTGTTGGATATGGATTACCTCGCTCTTCTCGGTAAATCGTTCCTTGTCTTCGGCGTGGCCAACAGGAAGTCTTTCGCCTGGCACGTGGGAAAGTCGTTGGCCGAGTGCGGAGCGAAGGTGACTTATGTCGTTCGCAGCCCAGAGCGGAAGGAGAGTGTCCTAAAGCTGCTGGCAGGGAGCGACGTGCTGGTTTGCGACGTGGAGCATGAGGAGCAGATTGCCCGGCTGCGGGATGATCTCGCCGCCAAAGGAGCCAGGTTTCACGGACTGCTGCATTCCATCGCGTTTGCCGACTACACCGAGGGGATGAAGCCGTTCCACGAGACGCCCAAGCGGGCCTTTTTGCGAGCGATGGATATTTCCTGCTACTCGCTAATCGCCGTATCCAACGCCCTTAAGGAACTGCTGGAGCCAGATGCCTCAGTGGTGACGGTCTCCATCTCCACCACTCGCATGGCCAGCGAAAACTACGGCTACATGGCCCCCATCAAAGCCGCCCTCGATTCCTCGCTCCCCTTCCTCGTTAAAAGCTTCAGCCGCTTCTCACAAATCCGCTTCAACGCCGTCGCCCCCGGCCTCTTAAAAACCAGCGCCTCCGCCGGCATCCCCGGCTACGTCGATTCGTACCTCTACGCCGAGCAAATCATCCCTCGCAAAGCAGCCGTCCAAACGCAAGAAGCCGCTAGCGCCGCCGCCTTCCTCCTCAGCCCTCGTTCCAGCGGCATCAACGCCCAATCCCTCGTCGTCGATGCTGGCATGAGCATCAACTACTTCGACGCCGAGATTGTCAGTAAGGCGATGCGAGCCGGTTCCTAAAAGCCCAAAGCACGAAACTCGATTTCCACACAACTCCTTCGCCCCCTTGTCTCCTTGTCTCCCCGCTCTGTGCCTCCGTGCCTCTGTGTGAGATCTCTTCACGCAGCCACAACCATCCCATCACGCCTTAGAAAACTCCCGCCTGGCCGCCACTCCCCAAATCGCCTCCACCTTCTCCCCGCGGCAAGCATACAACCGATCGAAAAGATTCACGCTCGGATCGCAGTGGGGCACGATGAACTCCAGTCGGTCGCCAAGTGCCGGCAACTTGCCCGCTTCGCTCGTCAACGCCCCAAATTCATCCCCGGCTTTCGTGTACGCGAGTCCCGGCCAATTCTTCGCCTGCGGCAGGTTCGCCGTCGTCGTATCAACGGCCTTCGTCCCTGCATCGACGGTCACGCGATCGGCATGCGTCGCATTCACCACCGTGGCCAGCACCGTCAAGCTCGGCTGAAAATCGCCATAAATCGCCTGCCCATTCGCCCCGCCAATCCGCCGATAATCGACATCCATAAAGATGTACGAACCCACCTGCAACTCCGTGACACCCTCAATCGCGCTATCAATGTTGTACGTACCCGTGCTGCCACCGGATAAGATTTTCGCGTCGAACCCCGCCCGCTCCAGCAGCTTCCGCGTCTCGACCGCCTTGAGCATCGCGGTCCGCGATGTCTCCACTCGCTTCTCAAACCCCACCGTATGCGACGCATGTCCCGCATACGCTTGCACGCCCTGAACGTGCAGCCGCTTGAACCGTCCGATGATTTTGGCCAATTCCACCGCCGGCTCACCCGGCAAACTCCCCGTCCGCCGATCGCCAACATCCAGATCGACAAGCACCGGAATATCCACCCGCGCCGCCTCCGCGGCCTCTGCCAGCAGCTTTGCCTGCCGCTCGCTCCCCACCGCCAACATCACATCGGCCCCGCCGCTCACCAACGCCACCATCCGCCCCACCTTGCCCGCATCGACAATCGGACTGCACAACAGCAGGCCGCGAATCCCCGCCGCCGCCATCGCCTCCGCTTCCGGAACCGTGGCCACGCAAATGCCCTTCGCCCCCGCCGCCATTTGCCGCTGGGCGATCGCCGGGCACTTGTGCGTCTTCGCATGCGGCCGAAACCCGCACTTCGCCTGCCGACAGTGCTCCGCCATCTTCTGCACGTTCGCTTCGAACGCATCCAGATCGACCACCAGCGCCGGCGTCGGAATCGTCCCCCTCGTCAGCCCCGCCGGCACCTCCTCCGCGGTCGCAACAGACGCCGCTGTCGTCGTGCTCGTCGCCGCTATCGCTCCGCTCGTCATCGTGCCCGCCAAAAAAGTTCTTCGATCCATGGCCTAGATCCTCATTAGAGTTGCCCGGCAATTGTAAGCGATAAAAGGGGACGGCTGCAGCAGCCACGGCCTTTGGCTTAGCCCGCATTCTCATCAGTAGGTTGCATGAGCACGGCAAACCGTTGCTGCCTGATGCTTTCCTCAAGCTAGTCATTTAACAAGCAGATAAGAACTTCTCATAACCAATGTCGTGCTAAATGCACCATCCAGTAGAGGTTTGCATCACGCACTCTAGCGGTGTTGGTGAGAAGTGTGCTTAGACGGAATGCCTCTCTGCCGGTGAAACAAATCAGCGCGGCCTCGCACTTAAGTCTTGAAACAGGAATTCGCACAAACACTCGCCTTAACATTGCAATTGCTACGCATCGCTGCCAAAATTCAGGAACTCGCCTTCCGATCCTGCCTCTCACCTCCCGCCCCGGCACGGTCATGCTCGTTCGCCTCCTATCGCTACTCGCCGCCACCCTCAGCGTTACTGCTGCGTCCGCCGCTGAACCCATCACCTTCGAAAAGCACGTCCGCCCCATCCTCAAGGCAAACTGTTTTCATTGCCACGGCGACGAAGACGAAAAAGAAGCAAATCTCGACCTCCGCCTCGCCCGCCTCATCGCCAAAGGCGGCGACAGCGGCCCCGGCTTCCTCGCCGGCAACTCCGCCAAAAGCCTCCTCATCGAGCGTTTGGTTTCCGGTGAAATGCCACCAGAAGGCAAGGGCAAACCACTCACCGAAAAAGACCTCGCCACCCTCCGCACCTGGATCGACCAAGGTGCCAAAACCAATCGCCCCGAACCCGATTCGCTTGTTTCCGTTACCGACGACGAAAAGCAATTCTGGTCATTCCAACCCCTTCAAATCTTTCACCCTCCTTCAATCTCAAATCTGCAATCTCCAATCTCCAATCCCATCGACTCCTTCCTCCTCGCTGAACTCGCTACACACAACCTCTCCTTCTCTCTCCCCACCGACCGCCGCACGCTTCTTCGCCGTGCAACCTTCGACCTTCACGGCCTGCCGCCAATACCCGACGAAATCGACGCCTTCCTTGCCGACGACTCGCCCGACGCCTTCGAGCGCCTCCTCGACCGCCTCCTCGCCTCTCCCCGTTATGGCGAACGCTGGGGCCGACATTGGCTCGATGTAGCCGGCTATGCCGACAGCGATGGCTACACCGAAAAAGACCCCGAACGCAAATACGCCTACAAATACCGCGACTACGTCATCCGCTCGCTCAACGCCGACAAACCCTGGAACGACTTCGTCACCGAGCAACTCGCCGGCGACGAACTGCTGACTCCGCCGTTTAAGAGTCTTTCGTCCGACCAATCCGATCTCCTCGCCGCCACCGGCTTCCTTCGCATGGCCCCCGACGGCACGGCTGACGGCACCGTAGATCAATCAGCCGCCCGCAACGATGTCATGGCCGAAACCCTCAAAATAGTCAGCTCCTCACTGCTCGGCCTCACCGTCGGCTGTGCCCAATGCCACAACCATCGCTACGACCCCATTCCCCAAGCCGATTACTACCGCTTCCGCGCCATCTTCGAGCCGGCCTACGACGTGAAGAACTGGCGGAAGCCCGCCGACCGCCTCGTCTCGCTCTGGAGCGAAGAAACTCGCAAAGAAGCCGCCGCGGTCGATGCGGACGTGAAGAAACTCGCTGAGGAACGACAGGCTGAAATCGGCAAAATCGTCGCCGACATTTTCACCGCCGAAGTCGCCAAGCTGCCCGAAGAACAACAAGCACTCGCCAAACAAGCTCGCGACACCGCTGACAAAGAACGCACTCCCGAGCAAAAACAACTGCTCAAAGACCACCCCAGCCTCAACGTCAGCCAAGTCAGCGCCTATCTGTATGACCGAAAGAAGATGGACGCTCTCACCAAAGGCTTTGACGAGCGGCAGAAGCAAGTGCAGGCCAAACGGCCAGCCGAAGACTTCGTGCCGTGCCTGACGGAAGTGCCGGGCAAGCTCTCGCAGACGTTTGTTTATTACCGCGGTGACATAAATCAGCCGCGGCAAGAGGTTCAGCCGGGTGAACTGTCGGTTTTGGCCCGCGCCAATGAAACACTGCCATCGGACGATCCGGCAGTGCCCACGTCCGGCCGGCGGTTGTCGTACGCCCGCTGGCTGACCAGTGGTCAGCAACCCATTGTTCCCCGCGTTCTCGTCAACCGCTTTTGGATGCTCCATTTTGGCCGAGGGCTGGTCTCAACGCCGGCTGATTTTGGCGTGCTCGGCGAGAAACCGACGCACCCGGATCTGCTCGATTGGCTCGCCGCGCGTTTCATCACCGACGGCTGGGAACTCAAACGCTTCCACCGCCTCGTCATGTCCTCCGCCGCGTATCGTCAATCCTCCCGTCGCACCGACGAACTCGACAAAGTCGATTCCGACAACCGCCTGCTCGGCCGCATGAACATTCGCCGCCTCGAAGCCGAGGCCGTTCGCGACTCCATGCTCGCCGCCACCGAGCACCTCAATCTAAAAATGCTCGGCTCGCCGGTGCCGGTCACCGTCGATGAAGTCGGCCAGGTCATCGTCGGCTTCGACAATCGCGACAGCGCCGGCCGCCCCGTTGCCAAGCGAGCCTCCCTCGACGGTGACGAATTCCGCCGCAGCGTCTATGTCCAAGTTCGCCGCTCACAGCCTCTATCGATGCTGGAAACCTTCGACGCTCCCCTGCTAAATCCCAATTGCGAAATCCGCAACCGTTCCACCGTCGCCCCGCAGTCGCTGCTCCTGATGAACAGCGATTTCGTCCTCACTCAATCGCGATCACTCGCCCAGCGGGCCATCGCCGAATGCGGCGACAACCGCGCCCAGCAAGTGCGTCTGGCTTTCCGCCTCGCATTATCGATCGATCCCAACGACAGCGATCTCGAATCTGCTCTCGCATTCGTAGCCAGCCAAGAACGCGAGCTAAGCCGGCAAGAACGCGACGACAAATCGCCTCCAGTTCCTGTCTCAGCCCTGGCCAGCCTGTGCCAGGCGCTGTTTAGTTCCAATCGGTTTCTATACATTGATTAACGCTTTCCTTATTTAGCGTTGTCTCAGGCGGAGGAGCACGCGATGTTCAGCTTGTTCGAACCGGTGATGCGAGCCAGCGGCCTATCCCGCCGCCAATTCCTCACCGCCGGTGCCATCGGCGGCGGCCTCACGCTCGCCCGCCTGCTTCAGGCCGAGCAAGCGGCGGGAATTGGCAAATCCCACAAAGCCGTCATCAACATTCATCTCGACGGCGGTCCGCCGCAGATGGACACGATCGACCTCAAGCCACAAGCCCCGGTCGAAATTCGCGGTGAGTTCAGCCCCATCGCCACCAGAATTCCCGGCGTCCAAATCTGCGAGTTGTTACCCAAGATGGCGGCAGCCGCCGACAAATTCGTCTTCATTCGTTCGCTCGTCGGCGCATCAAACTTGCACGACGCGTTCCAATGCCAGAGTGGGTTCGATGCAAAAAACCTGGTGAGCATCGGTGGCCGTCCCGTGATGGGTTCGATCGTCGGCAAGCTGCAAGCGACGCCAAACGATGTCGCCCCGCCCTTCGTGGACCTGATGCAAGGCCGTCCATTCGTTCGCAACAGCGCTCGGCCCGGGTTTTTGGGGCCGACCTACGGACCGTTCCGGCCCGATATCTCGAAGCTGTTTGAGAGGACGCTGGAACCCGCCATGGTCGGTGAGTTGGCCCGCAAAGGGGACAATCACACAACCGCGCTGGCGTTGTCGTCGGAACTTTCGCAGAGCCGCTTGCAAGATCGCACAACCTTACGGACCGGCCTTGACCGCCTGCGCGGCCAGGTCGATCGCAGCGGCAGCATGGACGCGCTCGATTCCTTCACCAAACAGGCCGTAGGCATTCTCACCAGTGGCCGCTTCGCCGCCGCGATGGATCTCACGCTCGAAGACCCCCGCGTGATCGAGCGCTACACGCTCAAATCCAGCGATAATTCGCCGCCATCGACAACGAGCGACCGACCCAACGCCACGCTCAAGTTTCTCCTTGCTCGCCGGCTCGTCGAATCGGGTGTTCGCTGCGTCAGCATTTCCTTGTCGGACTTCGATACGCATTCCAGCAACTTTCCGCGTCTCCGCGGGCTCCTGCCGATTCTCGACCACGGCCTGACCACACTGATCGCCGACCTGGACGAGCGCGGCCTGCTCGACGACGTTTCCATCGTTGCCTGGGGCGAATTTGGCCGCACACCCAAGGTGCAATCCTCGAATGGCGGGCGTGACCATTGGCCCGCCGTTGGCATGGCCCTCCTCGCCGGCGGCGGGATGAAAACAGGCCAGGTCATCGGCGAAACCGATCGCTACGCCGGTGCCGCCATTAGCCGCCCGGTTACCTATCAAGACGTCTTCGCTACGCTCTACAATCGTCTCGGCATCAACGCCCGCGCCGTAACCATCACCGATCCTTCGGGAAGACCGCAGTATCTGCTCGATCACGGAGAAGTGATCCGCGAGTTGGTGTGAACTACTTTCCGCAGTAGTCGATCGACCTGGCGATTTCGCTCTTCAAGCGCGAACGAGGAACGATGCGGTCGATGAAACCGTGTTGCAGCAAGAATTCGCTCGTTTGAAAGCCTTTGGGCAATTCCAGGCGAATTGTCGCTTTGATCGTGCGCGGGCCGGCGAAGCCGATCAGGGCTTTGGGCTCGGCAAAGATGAGATCGCCGAGTGACGCGAAGCTCGCGGCGACGCCGCCCATCGTGGGATTGGTCAGCACGCTGATGAACAGGCCGCCAGCCCGATCGTAACGGGCCAACGCGGCAGAAACCTTCGCCATCTGCATCAGCGAGAGGATACCTTCGTGCATTCTCGCTCCGCCGCCGGAGCCACTGATGATGATAAGCGGCAGTTTTTCGTCAGTCGCTCGCTCGATCAGGCGGGCCAGCCGCTCACCGACGACCGACCCCATGCTCCCCATGATGAACGCCGAATCCGTGACCGCGAAGGCCACGCGACGAGCGCGGATCATGCCGCCGCCGGTCATCGCCGCGTCTTTCAGACCCGTCCGTTTTTGCTCGGCAACCAGCCGGTCCTTGTAAGGCTTCTGGTCGGCAAATTCGAGCGGATCGGCGGGCATCAGGTGCCCGTCCCATTCCTCAAACGTGCCTTCGTCGAGCACCTGGCTGATGCGATCGAGGGCGGAAACGTAAAAGTGATATTCGCACTGCGGACAGACGTTCAGCAGCTTCTCGGCTTCTTTGCGATAGATCGAAGCCTTACAGCCCGGGCAGCGAATCCACAGCCCCTCAGGGACACCGCGCTTGGTCCGTTTTGTGGCGGAGGTTGACGTTGTCATATACTTAACTGACAAGAGCCGGAGCCACAGCGGGAGTGTCGATCAACTGCCAGCCGCCGCATTCGCACTCGGCTTTCCACAAATCGCCGATCTCAGCTTGGCCCAGGACAACGCGGACGAATGTGGCGAGCGGTTCAGGCACCACCACAGCCACCGTACCGCTCTTATGTTTGCGAAGCAAGCGGGAAATCAGTGCCCGCACTCGTTCTACAGCCAAGCTTACCGGCTCACCATCAGGCGGGCAGACGGTTTCCGGATGGTCTTGAACTTGTCGAAAGACCTTCGGCTGACCCACTCGAACCTCGTCGATCAACTTCCCGTGCCACAGACCGTGGTCGAGGTTTTGCAGATCCTCCAGCGTTTTCAGCTTCAGCTTGTGATCGGCGGCCAGCAATTCGGCTGTCTGCTGGGCCGACCGGCAGGGGGACGCATAAACGTGGTCGATCTTCGTTGCGTGCAATTCGGAAATCAGCCGGCCCACCTGCCCCTGTCCTGTGTCACTCAGGGGAATATCCAGGGTTCCCTTAATGCGGCGTTGCTCGTCAAAATCGGTCGAGCCAGCTCGCACGACAATCATCTGAACCATAAACGTTTCGATAACCTCCAGTTACTAACCACCAGCCGTTCGGGGCTCAACGCATCGAACGGCACCATTCAGGCAACCATGCTGCCGAGGCAACCAACAATGCAACTGGCGTTCCCGGCGCGTACCATCAGCCGCGATGCCCGATCAGGTCGGCAGCGGAGCGGGGAAACCCGGCAAAATTGCCCGAGCCACCCAAACGCCAAAGAACGGAGAGAAGCAAACGGCAGCCTAACGGCGACCATATGCTGAAATTCCTATGGGGAGCCAGGCGGCAATGCAACGCGAATGACGCATTGGTCCCGCCCCGGCTAGTCGAAAGCGCCCGCAAACTGGTCGTTAGGCGGGCGGCGACTAAGACTCCAGTTTACAACCGCGCATGGCCGTCGTCAGTACCGAGTCGCTAGGTTTGCCCCAACTTTAACAAGTTATTTATATTAAAAAATATACATAAACGCCCAATAGGGGAGTTTCGTTCGGTAGTTTCGCCTGTTCAGCCGCGTTTTCTCGCAGTCAGGGTGATTACAGGTCGTGGCTACGGGGGAGTTCCGAGAGGTCTTCGAGGCCAAACAACTCCAGAAATCGGGTAGTCGTTCGGTAGCGGGGCAACTCCCCCTTGGCGGCAGGTCGTTCGAGGACAAGCAGATCACGGCGGATGAGTTGCGAAAGGATCGCTCCGCTCGTTTTGCCTCGAATTCGGTCAATTTCGGCCGCGGCGATCGGCTGGTAGTAGCTAATAATCGCCAAAATATCGATGGCAGCCAGGGAAAGCCGGGCTTCGCGAATTCTGCCTTGAAATGCGGCCGCCAGGGAGGCGAATTCGGACCGTAGGGCCAATCGATAGCCAGGGCCTACGGATTCAATCGAATAGGGAGCACCCTCAGCCAGATATTCGGCATTGAGCTCGCGGACCAGATCGTCGAGTTCGCTTGGCCGAACCCCGCGCATCAGTGCCGCCATCCGTTCGGTCGTCAGCGATTCGCCGCTGGGATGGCCGACAAAGAGGATCGCTTCCAAAATGCCACGCGGCGAAACCTCAAACGGTGGTTCGGCTGTCTGCTGGGGTGCCGGTGGTTCAATGGCTGCCACCATCTGGATGACGGCGTCCTCGACCTCTTCGGATTCGGCTGCTTCAGGGTACGGATCCGAGCCTTGGGATATAAGAGCGGCATAAGCCTGGCTAAGTTCGTTG
>JANNTN010000240.1:0-5849 GCA_031394445.1 Anatilimnocola sp. | reverse complement strand
GCGATGGAGCCCGCTTGCGCGTGACCGCGGAGGGTCAAACCAAAGAGTTCGCCACCGAGCGGCAAGTCAGCTTTCGCGGCAGCATCATCGAAGGCGGCCTACTGCAAGTTCAATGCGAAGCCTCCGATTTCACGCGCATCGAGTTCGGGCCGATCGACGTGCCGCAGGATAAGCGAATCGAAGTGACCGCCGATGTCGAAGGGGACCGCTTGCGCGCCTCATCCGCCGAATACGCCCACGACAACGTCACTTATATCCTCGATCGCACACAGCCGGTGATTAGCGAACTTGGCTTCAGAAAGCTTGATCCGCCCGCCGCGCCCCCCCCTGGATCGCAAAACGAAACCATCATCCGCATCCGCTGCCGGGCAGACGACGGCGCGGGCTCGGGAATCAACAAGGTCGAACTCGTGCCCGGCTTCGACATTATCCGCAATACCCGCCTGGATGATTCCGAGCGCCGACCAACCATCACCGCCACGCGACAATCAGACGGCTACTATGCGGCGGATTATATTATCAAAGGAGAATTGCCCAGCGACCTCTTGCTGGTCGAAGCCGTCGCCACCGACAACGTCGGCTACGTGAGCGCGTCGGCCCAGGCTTCCCTGCCTCTTCCGCGGCAAGCCATCGGCGGCGAACGCCCCACCTTTGGCAAAGGGGTTGAAAAGGACGCCGCCGCCAAAGCCCTCGAAAAACTCGCCCCGCCCAAAAAAGCGCCCTAATTGCCCCGCGCTAGAGAAACTTTGCCGCTCGTGCCGGATGCAGCGGCCGCTTGCCCCCTATTGGTTGCTCGCCTCAACCCTTAGACCGCGTATTTCCGTCATCCCTGTTCGACCACCCAAGTTTTCTCGCGGCCGCGTCGAAGCCACCTAGGGTCGATAGCGCCCCCGCGCGGCAAGGAGCCATCATTCATGACACGATCCTTAATCTTTACGGCAGTGATTTTTCTTCCCGTGGCGGCTTTCGCGGCTGGCCCCGGCGATAGCATCCTGCCCGGCGGGGCTTATGGCGGCGGATATGGCGGCGCGGGGAGCGTCATGTCGATGGGCAGCGGCGATCCGTGCGATCGCGGCACCATCTTCAAGGCCCTCAAGGTCGTTCGTGCCTATCGCGACAACGAAGCCTTTGCCTTCAAGCACTTTGAAGGGAAGCAACTCGAAATTTCCGGCCGTCTGGTCGCGGTCAAACGGGACAAAATCATCGTCAACGATGTGCTGGTTTTCGACGGCTTTGTCGCCCTCGTCACGCCCGATGGCAAGCCGCCCAAGCCGTTCGGACTGGAATTCCGCTTCCCCATCGCCGCCCTCAAGGCCGATCCGCAGTTTGCTTGCGATGTCGCTGCACTTTGGGCCGGTCAATTTGTCACGCTCCGCGGAACCTCCGTGGGCCGCCTACCAGAAGGCGAATACGTCGGCATCGTCTTCAACGACGCTCAGATCGTGAAGTAAGCCTGCCCGCGCGTAGTGATTACGCTGCTTCGCGGCGGCGTTGCTCGCTCGTGTCGGCGTCGTCGCGCGTGGCATCGAGAATTTTTAGCGTTGCCCGTCCAGAGAAGCGGCGCTCTTTGACGAAGCCGCGTTTGCCGTCTTTGAAAAACTCGTGAAACGCGGCGGCGGGGCCGGTGTGAAATTGCGCCTTGAGAATTTCCAGCACTTCGCTCCAGCGGCGGCCATCGCGATAAATCACGCGATAGGCTGCCTTGAGTTGCACGATCTGTTCGGGCGTGTAGCCGTTCCGCCGCAAACCAACCTTGTTCAAACCGGTTACATCCGATCCACCGCCCCCTTCGATCATCACGAAGGGTGGCACGTCTTGCGTGATCTTGGCTATGCCGCCGATCATCGCCAGCCGGCCGATGCGACAAAACTGATGCACGGCTGAACCGCCGCCCAAATAGGCCCGATCCTCAACATGCACGTGGCCGCCTAGCAAGACATGATTCACCAGGATGCAGTTGCTTCCCACGCGGCAATCGTGTGCGACGTGCGAACCGACCATCAGCATGTTGTGATCGCCCACGGTCGTGGCCGCGTCATTGTTCCAGCCGCGGTGGATGGTCACGTTCTCGCGAATGCGGTTGTGGCTGCCGATCGTCAGCGTGCCACCCGGATCGTTCACATGCACGTGCTGCGCGATCCCGCCGATGACCGCGCCTTCGCCGATTTCGTTGTTCGTGCCCAGCGTCGTCCGGCTTTTGACAACGGCCCGCGCTTCCAGACGGCACCCGTCGCCGATGACGGCGCCGGCCTCCACAATGCACCAGGGGCCGACGACAACGTCTCGGCCAAGTTCCGCTCGTGAATCGACCAGAGCGGTGGCATGGATCTGGGCCACGGGAATCCTTTCCTTCGCCAGCGCGGCGCTGGCGTCGAGTTCTCCCTCGTGCTTCCTGCGCGAGGGCGGCGACGCAAATTTGACTCTGCCCGCCTTCGTCAAAATCGGCCACTGGGCTGTGGGCACTTTGACGCGGATGGGGATTATGTCGATTTTGCCAGCTTTGTCGAGTTCGGTTTGTTGGACGGTACGCTTTGGTGCATAGATGGTGCTAGCTTGCTGTCGCGAACGGTCAGATAGTCCCAAGTGCGGCCTATTTCGCGCTCTGGAGAGTGAGAGGAATGTCGTTTCCTCCCGCTTTCACCTGCACTTTAAGATCGCTCGTCGCAACGGTGCCGTATTTGGTGGGGGTGATCGGTATCGGAGGATTTTCGGCGCCGGTTTTATCGAAAGGTTGCGGCGGATCTTTAGTCGCCACGACGACCGCCGTATAGGCACCCGGTGCCAAGCCAACTTCCGACCCGGTCTTCAGGGAATAGCGGCCTTGAGCATCGATTTGTCCGTAAGCCGGTGCCCCGGCATCACCATCGGGATAAAAACTCACATTCCCGGTCGTCATCGGTTGGCCGTCCAGCGTGACGATACCGGCAACGCTAGCGGCAGCGCCCGAGCAGCCGGCGGCGGTTGAAATCAAAAGAATGATCAGCAGTCGATGAAGCAACACAGTTCGATTTCTCTCTACGGCAACTGCACCGTTTCGCCATCGGCCTTGGTGCTGAGCTGGCGATATAGCGTGTGATTGATGGTTTGAGCGATGAAGTGGACGGAGCCGTCGGCCAGGCAAAACTGCCCGCCCGAGGGATGGCGGCTGCGGAATGAAATCATGTTTGGCCAGAGCGTAGGAGTCGGAGGGTTCGCAAAATAGTTGAGCGCACCGTGGCAACTGGCGTAATCGCCGTTGGCAAAATAAGCGGCCGAATGAATGTTGTGATGGGGCACGTCTTCGCCCACCATCAGCGTGTGCGCCGTGCCGTCGGTGATTACCGCCAGGCGAATCTGGTCCTGGTAGTTGTTCCGATAGAACAAGCCGTTGCAGCCGACGACGTTGTGGCAATCGGGCTCGGTTCCTTGGTGAATGCTTGAAGCACCGCCCATCCGCGTATCGCCGATCACGCCTTTGTAGTTCGTCACTGCGACTTCAATGTTTGCCCACTGCGCCTGAGTCGTGGCGGTCCGCTTGCTCTCGCCATCCGAAGGGCATTGAATCACTTTGATCCGCGTTTTCATCGCCTCGCGGCAAGCGGGATTCATCAGTCCTTGCCCGTTCGCGAATGATCCGATGAATCCCGGCTCAAACTGCGAGTACAGGGCCTGCTGTTCCAGGTGGGGCAAAATGCTGACGATCCAGCCTTTGCCGTTGGGCTGCGGCGTGGCTCGCGGGCCGGAGACGTTGTAAGCGATGCTGATCGGCAGGTAGCGTTGCACGTCGTGATAGTTATGAATCGCGATGCCGAACTGTTTGATATTGTTGCTGCACGACATTCGCCGGGCGGACTCGCGGGCCGACTGCACCGCGGGCAAGAGCAGGGCGACGAGCACGCCAATGATGGCGATCACAACCAGCAGTTCGACGAGCGTGAAACCGCGCGCGGGAGAGGGAGAGCGCATGGGGCACCAGAATCGATGGGGAGGGCTACATCCGAGGAATTGTTAATATAAGCATCGCCCGCAGCGACTACCAAGCGTTATTTGCTGAAAATACACGCTCGGATTACTTCTGGGCGAAGTAATCGACGACGAGCACTTTTTCCAGCCGGGGCAGGAGGATGGCGACGAATTCTTTGTGAGCCGTGTGGGGCAGATAGGCATCGCGCGACTTCGTGTCCTTGAACGTGACGACGAAGCAGTGCGTGAAGCCTTCGGCCAGACCCTCTGGGCTGTTGTCCGTGCCCCATTCAAACGCGGTCACGCCATCAACCTTCTTGGGCAATGCCTGAAAGCCGGCGACGATTTCTTGAATTTGCTCTTTCGTGGCTTCGGGCTTGAATTTGAACAATACGACGTGCCGGAGCGCCGCACCAGCCGCGGGCTCTTGGGCAACGGCCGTGGAATCTGGCTTCAAGAGGGCCGTCGCCGCAATCGCTCCCAGCAACATGAACCCGCAAGCGGTGCCAACTGTCTGCAAATCCAAACGAAGCATGGTTATCTCCTTAGTAGGAACTCTTGAAAGCTCGAAATGATACCATAGCGGCCGATTCGCCTCGGCCAGCCTCCAGTCGTCCAAGCACATCCGCCATGTACATCCCGCCGCTCTTCGCCAATTCCGATCTGACCGCGCTGCACGATGCGATCGAGCGGTATCCGTTCGCGACGCTCGTTTCCTCTAGCGCAGGCAATATGGAGGCCAGTCATTTGCCTTTTCTGATCGACCGACAGGCCGGTCCCAACGGAACGCTGCTTGGTCACATGGCCCGCGCGAACCTGCAATGGCGCGATGCTGCCGGCCAGGAAGTTCTGACAATCTTCTCTGGCCCACATGCCTATATTTCGCCCCAGTGGTACGAGGCTCCGCAAGTGGTGCCTACCTGGAACTACGTCGCCATTCATGCTTACGGTTCGCTGGAGTTGATCGACGATCCGGCGGAAGTCGAAGCTCTGCTTCATCGAACGGTCTCCGTTTTCGAGGCGAACCGGGCGAGCCCTTGGCGGATGGACGAACCGGCTGAATTCGTCGAGCGGCTGATTAGGCAGATCGTGGCGTTCCGGATTCCCCTTAGCCGAGTGGAAGGGAAATGGAAGCTGAACCAAAACCGCCCCGCAGAGCAGCGTGAGCGGGTTGTCGCCCGCCTGACTGAGCAGGGGGACGAGAACTCGGTCGGCATCGCTAAACTCATTCGTTTGGGTGACAACGGCAGTCACGGCTGAGTTGGCAATTTGCGGCATTTAGGGAGAAGTTTAGAGTTTAGGATCGTGAGTTTAGGGTTGCGAGTTGAGGGTTGGCGGCTGAGTTTTTTGGAATGAGGTTTTTGGTGTAAGTTTTTTGATTGCAAGGGTTTGTGAAATTATGGGCGGCGCTAATGTTTAGGGTTGAGGGGGAAGTTGAGGCTTTGGTCATTGGTCATTGGTGGTGAAGGCGGTTCCCCCATAGATAGATTGCAATCTGCGCGAAAAAGCGGGCCGGATTTTGGGAAATCGTTCGGCGGGGTGCGCGGCTAGGGATGGAGAGTGGCTAGCCGCGTCGGTCCCTTACGGAGTAAGGGGACTACTTTGGGGGACTACTGTGCGCCGGGGCGGGTGCGGTTGCGGCCGTCGCGTTTGGCTTGGCGGAGGGCTTCGTCGGCTTGGCGGAGGGCTTCGATGACGGAGGATTTGGTGGCGGGGGCTACGACCATGGCCCAGCCGGCGCTGAGCTTGAGAGGGAGGCGGCCGGTGGCTTCGTCGCCGTCTTCGGCGGATTGAATGCGGATGAGATCGACGACGGCGGCGGCCTTGGTGTCGTTCACGCCTTCGAGCAGTACGGCGAATTCGTCGCCGCCGAGCCGGGCGACGTATCCGGCACGGCGCAGGGTGTT
>JANNTN010000136.1:0-9169 GCA_031394445.1 Anatilimnocola sp. | reverse complement strand
CGCGCGTGTTGGCGGTGCAGGAGGAGCGCGTGGTGCAGAACGATTGGACGGTGCGTTGGAACAATGCGTTCTTACAACTTCCGCGTGGCAGCGGCTTGCAACCAGGCCAGCGTGTGACGGTCTGCGATCAACTCGACGGCCGCGTGCGTCTGTTCTCGGGAGATCGCGAACTGGCCTATGGCACGACACGGACAGAGCCTCGTCCGCAGCGTCAGCGAGTCCAGCCGCGTGGCAGGCCCACCAAGTCGATTCAAGGACTGAAACCCGCACAGACCCAACCGTGGCGTGGCCGTGGCCAACCTACCTCCCCGCCCCCCGTCGTCGCGGCGCTCGGGGTGGGGGTGGGTTGCTCCGCTCCGGTCGCTGCGCTCCCTGCGCTCCGCAACCCACCCCCACCCCGTTATGTTTAAGAAGAACCCCAAAGGGACATTTCTAATGGTCTGAAACCAGGGGACATTTCTAATGGTGGATGACAGCTGCCAGAGCCCGGCTCTCAGGGTCGGTTTTAAGGCGTCAGGCGGCACTACTCATCTCCTGGATCGTCAAATGAATCTACGCACCGATCGACCGCGCGATCAAGCCCAGCGTTTTCAGTGTCGGATTGGGATTCAGGCCGTTTTCTAGGCGATTTAAGGCGGCTTTGTCGATGCTGCTGCGACGGCGGCTTCGGCGAAAGTAGTTCTCTCACGCCTGTGAGGGATAGGTGCGGAGTGAAGCGTTTTATTTGGGTGACGGTTGTTCGCCAAGGAACGGTTAATTCCGCATCTGGCCCCGACGGCGTCGGAGGCCTACTTTGGGGAGAGGGGGAGAAAATTCATGGAGAGCATGAGCGGTTGTCGCGGACCTGGGGCTGAAGTCGTCAGGATGGATGCCTGTGACGCTTCGCGGCGGATGTTAGAGAAATTCGACGCGGCCTCTCATTTCAGGAGGATCGAGGATTTCCCAGATCAAGATGAGCCCCTGAATTATCTCGCCGATCGCTTTCGTATCCTTCTCGCAGTAGGCGATACCAGCATGAGAGGCACCCTCAGCATGGAGCCGAAGAAAATCTCGATCCTGGGTGAAGAGCACACGCACTTCCCGCAGGCAGTGTGCGAGCTGCTGCTCATCGGTCGCCTGCAAAAGCCAGGTTTCCGGTGTTGTCGTGACATCGACGCCGCGCCGCCGGAGGCCCTCTGCAACTGCACGATGACAATTCTCATCCAGATGAAATCGAATCGTCCTGGGCATCGTCGTCCTTGGCGCTGGTGCCTCTGGTTTGGAGCTTTTGGCGGAGTAACGATGGGGGGGCTTGGGCTTTCATTTGGGCAACGAACGCTTCACCGTCCCGAATCGCTGCGTCAATCTGCTCGCGGTGTTCGTAATAGTAAGCCAGAGCAGCGTGAACGTCTGAGAGTGTGATCGACGGATATGCGGACACGATTTCGTCGGGGCTCATCCCCAGTCGTTCGTGCCAAATAGCAACATTTTCGACAGTGATTCGGTGGCCGTCGATGCGTGGCCGTCCGCCGCAAGTGCCAGGCGTGCTGACGATGCGCACACGGTCGGCAGGCGGCAACTGCGTCGGTTGGTTCGGCTGACTGGAAGTCGCTACGGTGTCCATGCTTGTATCTTAGTCCGCCATTTGTTTCCAGACAAACGAAAGCACTGGGCGCGGACCGCGGATTCTTTCGGAACTTAAATACGAATGGCGAGTGGTTTTGACGCACTGATCAGCGAAGGGCCTCGCTGACCTACTAAGCCGCTGGCGCTTGGACACCGAGCGTCCCCCCCAACTTCACCAACGCATTCCAATTTTCTTCATCCAACGTCACACCTTCTCGCATGCGAATCTCCGCCAGCCGCCGCTCGGGGTCGCCGGGGAGAATGATTTCCTCGCAGCCGTCGATCCGGGGGCAGGATTTGACGTATTCGACGAGCTGCTGGACTTCGCTTTGAAAATGATCGGCTCCGCCGAAGCGGGCGGGGTCGATGAGGAGAATGAAGACGCAGTTGCCTTTTTTCGGATAGGGAACGGTCTTGGCGACGTTGCCGCCGGAGAGGGCACCGGTGAGGATTTCGATCATGAGGCCGAGTCCGAAACCTTTGTAGGCCTGAGCTCCGCCCATGGGCAGGATTGAGCCGGGGGGAGTGCCGTAGAGCGTGCTGGGATCGCATGTCGGCTTACCCGTGTTGTCGATGAGCCAGCCTTCGGGGCAGGTTTGGCCGGCGATTTTTTTCACGCGGACTTTTCCTTCGGCGGTAGCGCTGGTGGAGAAGTCGAGAACGAGGGGCGTGTTTCCCAGAGGGGCTCCGATGGCAAGCGGATTTGTCGAAAGCCGCGGAGCTTTGCCGCCGGGGGGCGCGACGCGGACGGCACCGCCGTGCGAGTTCACCATGAGCATCGAAACGAGGCCGGCCGCTGCGGTCTTCTCGCAGTACTCGCCGAGCCGGCCGATGTGGCCGCAGTGCATGATGGTTCCTAGGCCGAGCCCTCCTGCCCTGGCCTTCTCGGTCAGCTTTTCGATCATTCGCTGCGCCTGTACCTGGCCCACGCCCCAGTTCGCATCGGCCACGACGCGGGACGGGCCGTCGTCCAAGATGGCGAGTTCCGCCCCCGGCACGACCTCGCCATCCTTGATCGCCTGCACGTAATACGGCACCCGCATCACGCCATGCGAGTCGTAGCCTTTGAGGTTGGCATCGACGAGGCTCGAAGCGACGAGTTTGGCGTCAGCGGGAGAGCAACCGCCGGCTTGGAGCAATTGGGCGGCGAAAGATTCGAGGGCGGCGGGGCGGAGCGTGGGCATCGGATAGGCTTCGTTGATGTGTTGGAATGGAATCTGTCTTCACAGTTGGTCATTTGTCATTTGTCATTTGTCATTTGTCAAACCCGCTCGGCGATGCGGAGCTTGGCGCTGCGGCTGCGGGGGTTGCGATAGACCTCTTCGTCGGTTGGTCGGAGGGGCTTTTTTGTTAGCGGATTGAGCCGGGGATCGCTGCGGAAGGCTTCTTTTACGGGGCGGTCTTCGAGGGAATGAAAACTGATGATTGCCAGCCGGCCGCCGGGGCGGAGGCGGTCGGGAATTCGCTTCAATGCGAGATCCAACGAATCCAATTCGCGATTTACGGCGATACGCAGCGCCTGGAATGTTCGCGTGGCGGAATCGATGCGGTCGTTGGAACGGGGCACGCAGCGCCGCACGAGGTCTGCCAATTCCGCAGCCGTTTGAATCGGGCGTTGCCGCCGCTGTTCGACGATTCGCCGAGCAATTCGCCGGCTGAACCGTTCTTCGCCAAGCTGAAAAATCAGATTGGCCAATTCGCGCTCTGGCAGCCGGGCGATCAAACTTGCGGCCGACTCGCCTTCGTCACGACTAAACCGCAAATCCAGCGGTCCCTCGCTATCAAAACTGAAGCCCCGCCCTTCGTCGGCCAATTGATCGCTCGACAGGCCCAAATCGAGGAGCACCGCATCGACCGTTTGGATATTTAACTCATCGAGAATTTGCGGCAGATCACAGAAGTTGGCCTGAGCGACTTTCACCGGCAAGCCTGCCAAGCGCTGCTCAGCCGAGGCGATGGCAACCGGATCGCGATCCAATGCGAGTACAAACCCGCCGTTATCGCCGATTTTTTCGGCAATCAATCGCGTGTGTCCGCCGCCGCCGAGCGTGCCATCGACAATTACCTGGCCAGGGCGCGGATCGAGCCAGTGCAAAACTTCGGCGAGGAGTACGGAGACGTGGATGGGCGGAGCAGTCATGCCACCGAAGATACCACGACGATGCCCGCTTTGAAGAAGAGCCATCGACCCGAAGGCGCCTCCATGCGCCCTCGGCTGGGTCGATGCCCGTGCTTGGGAGCCGCGCGGGGCAGCCCATCAAGCACTCCAGCGGCCGGGCGATCCATCGCCGCGGCGCACTCGGCATTACGACTCACGGAGGTGGCCGCTACCGCGAATCCTTTGGTACGAGTGCTCTGTCAAAATTACGGAGATACCTAACCCAAACTTACGGACATACCTAACCAACCAAACGGACGGACATACCTTGCTTTCAATTTCGCTGTTTTCATTTCGCCGTTTTCATTTTGATACGGTTCAGTCATTCAGTCGCGAGTTCATCGCGGTTGCACGGGACGATTCTCCGCGTCGCCCACCACTTCATTCGCCTGCGGAGCCGGCTGCACGCGCCCGGCCAGCGCCGTTTCGGCAAGCTGGTCGTATCGCGGCTGTAAGTCGGCCAAATACTCGTCCCACCGCTGCTTGTTCCACAATTCGATCCGATCGCCCACGCCCACGAGGGCCACTTCGCCGTTCAGATTCGCCAACTTTGCCAGCTCCGCCGGCAAGCGAATGCGTCCTTGCGAATCGATCTCCATGCTGTGCGACTGCGAATAGAGCAACCGGCTAAACGCCCGCACGTCCTGTCCCGTCGGCGATCGCTCGGCGAGTTGCCGGGCCATTGCCTCAAAGGTTTGAGACCTGAACAACGATAACGAGCCATCCGTGCCCGGCGTCAAAACGAGTTGTTCACCTTTTGCGAGTGCTTCCCGAAAGGGCTTGGGAACCGCCAAACGCAGCTTTTCATCGAGCGTTCGTTCGTAAGTTCCAGTTAGCACCATTTCGGCCCACTTCTCCCCATTTGCTCCCATCTGGCTCCACAACATAAGCATCTGAATCCATTCGTCAACCTGTATTTTCTTCCACAGTCTGCTGACGGGCGGAGATCGCGCCGCTTTTGGCGGCAAAAGCCCAGAAAAACCGGCGTCTAAGTGCGGCCTGACGCCGCAAAATATTTTTTATTTCGTCTCGAATGCCGCGTCGTAGAGCCGTTCGTAGCGCTGCACCATGATCTGAATCGAGAATTGGGCCGCGCGGGTGCGATTTCGTTGGCCTAAGTCGGCAGAAAGCTTGGGATTTTGAGCGATTTCAAGCAAACGCTCGCGGAGGCCACGCCAGTCGCCAACCGCGGCTGTTTGATCGATGGCGGCAATTCCGAGCAACTCAACCGTGCCTTCCGCCTGCGTGGCGACGACGGGTTTTCCCGCGGCCATTGCTTCCAGCACGACGTTCGGCATGCCTTCCCATCGCGAGGGGAGAACGAGAATGTCGGCGGCGGCGATCATCGGCGCGGCATCGGGTTGCCAGCCCAAAAAACGGACGCGATCGGCGATGCGGAGTCGCGTGCTCAGGCGCACCAGCGAGTCCTTGAGCGGCCCCGCGCCGACCAAAACGAGATCGTGGTTTGGTAACGCACGAAAAATAGCGGGCAGTTCGTGAAAAAAGCGATCGAGTCCTTTTTGCTTGTCGAGCCGTCCGACGAATAAGATTGCGCGACGACCAGCAGTTAGGCCGAGCGGATTTACGGCATTTGCAGGGGGCGCTGCAAAACGCGAAAGCTCGATGCCGTTGGGAATCACAACCAGTTTTTCCGAATCAAAACCGGCCCAGCGATAAGCTTCCGCAACGTTCTGGCTGACGCAAACAAACCGCTCGGCTGGCGATGTCGCCCAGCGTTCGATCATCAGCCGCCATTTTCGCGGGTCGGCCACGCGCATACCGGTAAAAGCATGCGGCACTTTGGCCGCTGCCGCCGCTTTCGTTCCCACGACATTCGCATGAAACAAAAATGTCTGAACGAGTTCGATTTGCTCGGACTGCAGAATCTCCGTCAACCGGCGCAGGGCGGCAAAATAATCCCAGCCGCGTTGGAATCCTAAGAAAGCCGTTGATATTCCCGCGTCCTTCAGGCGAGTGACCAGGGCTTGCTTATTGGCGGCTGGCTCAGACGCCAGTGAAATCACCAGCGGCGAATATTTCGCTGGGTTCAAGCGGGTGACCAACTCCATGAGGCAGCGCTCCGCACCACCCGGTTCCAACTCGGTGATGACAAATGCCAGGCGTTTTTGGGGCGAAATCGGCGATGAATTTGGCAAGGTCATGCTACGTGGATGAGGAGCGTCCGCTAGTGCGTGTCGCACGGACAAATAGCGTTCGTGGCGATTTTTTTCCACGCGATTTGAGCGAAATAGCCGCTATGGTCTAGTGAAATGCGCTCTAGTCGGCGGTGGTCTTCTCCCTATACTCGACAAAGGACCGCACGTTTCCTAGCTCAAATTTGCCATGTCGGAACTGGATCAATACGATTTCGAACTGCCGCGCGACCTCATCGCCCAACATCCGCTGGCCAAACGCAGCGATGCCCGGCTGATGGTTGTCGATCGGGCCAGCGGCCAAATCGAGCATCGGCATATTCGCGATCTGCCGGAGATTCTGCGATCCGACGACTGCCTGGTCTTTAACGACACGAAAGTTCTTCCCGCCCGGCTCGTTGGCCGCCGCGACCGCACCAATGCACGCTGGTCGGGATTGTTTTTAGCCGCGGACGAGCACGGTGTGTGGAAGGTGCTCAGCAAGACGCGGGGCAAGCTGGAACCGGGCGAAGCGATCGTCGTGCTCTCCTGGGACGTGCGGCAAACGATCACCTTGCGGCTGCTGGCGAAGCAGGAGGGGGGCGTGTGGGCGGTGCGGCCCGAGCCAATGGGCGAGCCGCTCGAAATCTTGGAACGCATCGGCCGCGTGCCCCTGCCGCCGTATATCCGCGATGGCGAGATGGTCGAGGAGGACATCGAGCAATATCAGACCGTTTTTGCCGAGCGGCCCGGTGCCGTGGCCGCGCCGACGGCGGGGCTGCATTTCACTCCTGAGCTATTAGCGAGTTTGAAGCGCGCTGGCATTCAGCAGCAGCGCGTCACGCTGCACGTCGGCGTGGGGACGTTCCGGCCCATCACGGCTGAACGGCTGGACGACCATGTGATGCACACGGAGTTGTGTACGCTTTCGGCTGAAACCGCCGGGCAGCTTGCCGAATATAAAAAATCGAAGAAACGCATCGTCGCGGTGGGCACGACCGTTGCCCGCACGTTGGAAACAGCTTCCGCCAGCGGTGAGCTACAGCCATACAGCGGCGAAACGAACCTCTTCATCCGCCCGCCATATCGATTCCACGCAGTTGATGCCCTGCTGACCAATTTTCACTTGCCGAAAAGCACGCTGCTGATTCTGGTCCGTACATTCGGCGGCGACCAGTTGCTGCGTAAGGCTTATAAAGAGGCCATTGAGGAGCGTTATCGGTTTTTCAGCTATGGCGATGCGATGCTGATTCAATAGGAATGGTTCTGGCGGCGAGCAAACGTGGCTGGATATCGGTTGACGAGCTGACATAATAGAATAGAGTGAACTGCTGCAATTTCTGAGATATTGTCCATGCTCCAGCCGCGTCAATCGATCGTTCGCGACCCGGCCGCGGCTCCGTCAGCCACGAAAGCCCCATCGGCAGGCAATCGAACTGACCGGCAGTTCGGCGATCGTGTTAGGTCGTTGAGTTTAGCCAACTTGCCGGAACGTCAAAACACGATTTGGACGTATCTGGCTTGGCTTGGCGGCTTGGTGGCTGTCGCGCTGGCCACTTGGTATTACTTTTCCAGCCCCGGCGCTGCAAAGCCCGATGTCGAAGCATCCTCGGCGCGGTCCACGAGGCCCAGTACCGAGACGAAGTCGCCGGTGAGCGAAACGACCACGCTCCGCACGGTCGAATCCCCGACATCTGCCCGCACCACGTCGTCGGTCAGTGCCGCTGCGGCCGCTGCCCCGAACAAACGTGATGTCGTGCTCGAAGCCAAGGGCTACATCATTCCGGCTCATCAGATTTTGGTGAGTCCCAAAGTCACCGGCATGATTGTGCAGTTCAACGTGGAGGAGGGGCGACGGTTTAATAAAGGGGACGTGCTGGCCGTGCTGGAGAGTGTCGATTATGCGGCCGATCTCCAGCGAGTTGAGGCCAATGTTCGTCTCATGCGAGAAAAGTTGCGCGAGTTGACCAACGGCAACAGGCCGGAAGAGATCAAAGAGGCCGAGGCTAATCTGCAAGAAGCACAAGCACAGCTTCCACAGCTTGAGTCTGAGTACAAAAGGTCAACGGAGTTGCGACGCCGGAGTTCGGCGCCTCAGCAAGAGGTGGAATTGGCCGAAAGCAAGTATCTTTCGCAGCTTCAGCGCGTGGAAAAACTGAAATACTCGCTCAAGTTGATGCAGCTTGGCCCGCGCGTAGAACGCATCGAAATCGCCAAGGCGGAATTGGCTCAAGCAGAAGCTGATGTTGTGAAGGCCCAGTGGCGGCTGGGCAACTGCACGATCCGCGCCCCGGTCACCGGCACAATTTTGAAGAAAAACGCCGAAGAGGGAAACGTCGTGAACCCCGTGGCGATGAACGGCAGCTTCAGCCTGTGCGATATGGCCGATCTTTCCGACCTGGAAGTTGACCTGAACATTCAGGAGCGAGACATCGCTCGCGTGCAGGTTGGCCAGAGGTGTCGCGTGCGTGCCGAAGCTTATCCTGACCGCATTTATGACGGTGTCGTCGATCGCCTGATGCCGATTGCCGATCGATCGAAAGGCGCCATTCCCGTTCGCGTGAAAATTCGCGTACCCGCCGAGGAAGAAGGCGTCTATTTGAAGCCCGAAATGGGTGCGATCGTGACTTTTTTGGCCGAACCGAGTGCACAGACAGCCGCGACTTATGAGGCTGAGTCCAGCCAACAACAACCTGCTGTCACGGAAGTTTCGCCTTAGGAAGGAACCGAATGTGAGTGAGGGCCGGCCAGTCGTCCGCGTTGAGGGCGTACATAAATATTTTCGACGGGGCAACGAGCGGATCGATGTTCTCAAGGGCCTCAACATGGATGTGGCCGACGGGGAGTTTTTGGGCTTGATGGGCCCCAGCGGCTCTGGCAAGACGACGCTCTTGAATCTCATCGCCGGCCTGGATCGGCCAAGCGAAGGGGAAGTGTGGGTCGGCGACAACTGCATTTCCAAAATGAGCGAGTCGCAATTGGCTCGCTGGCGCACGCGGCACGTGGGTTTCGTGTTTCAGTTTTATCATCTGCTGCCGGTGCTCAGCGCATTTGAAAATGTCGAACTGCCGCTGCTCTTGTTGCCGCTGTCAGTCAGTGCTCGTCGGCAGCAGGTCGAAATCGCACTCGATCTGGTCGGCCTCAAGGACCGCAGTGGGCACCGTCCTGGTCAGCTTTCTGGCGGCCAGCAGCAACGCGTGGGCATTGCCCGCGCGATCGTGACCGATCCGGAGTTGATTGTGGCCGACGAGCCGACCGGCGACCTCGACGCGAA
>JANNTN010000125.1:0-1774 GCA_031394445.1 Anatilimnocola sp. | reverse complement strand
GACACCGCCAACGCTTACGCCTGGTTCGCCGTCGGCCGCTTCTCACTCCCGGCTCTCAACCCCAGTGACGCCGCGCAAAAGCAACAACTGGCCGCCGAAATCATCGGCAAACTAAAACTCGACTCGCTGAAACCCCAACTCACCAGCCTCGTCGCCGCGCCAAACACCGACTCCACCGCCCGCACCGCCATCGCCCAGGCCCTCCTCGCCTTCGCCCCCGACGCCCGTGCCTCCACCCTCACCGCCGCCCTCGCAGACGCCCAACTCCCCGACGACCTCCGTCCCAAAATCGGGCAGGCAATTTCCACTCGCGACAGCGCCACTCTCCTCGACTGCCTCCGCGACGTTCTCAAACGCTCTCCACTCCGCCTCCAAACCACCCTCGCCCAAACTCTCGCCGGCGACGCCCCCGGTGCCGGCGCCCTCCTCACCCTCATCGAATCCGGCCAAGCCGCCCCCCGCCTCCTGCTCCTCCCCGCCGTCAACAACAAACTCACCGCCCTCAAAAACGCCGATCTCGACGCTCGCAGCACATCCATCACTTCCAAACTCCCCCCCGCCGACGCCGTCCTCGACGCCCTCATCACCGACCGCCGCCGCGCCTTCGCCCAAGCGAAGACGAACATCGAACGCGGCCAAACCGTCTTCACCAAGCACTGCGCCAGTTGCCACAAAATCGCCGACAAGGGCAACCTCATCGGCCCCCAACTCGACGGCATCGGCTCTCGCGGCCTCGACCGCCTCCTCGAAGACGTCCTAGACCCCAACCGCAACGTCGATATCGCCTTCCGCACCACCACCCTCCGCCTCTCCGACGGCCGCGTCCTCTCCGGCCTCCACCGCCGCGAAGAAGGCCCACAACTTATCCTCGCCGACAACCAAGGCAAAGAATTCTCAATCAACAAATCCGAAATCGACGAACAACAAAAAACACCCCTCTCTCTCATGCCCGCCAACGTCCCCGAAATCGTCCCCCCCGACGAATTCGCCGACCTAATCGCTTATCTGCTAAACCAACGAGCAGCAACCGCGAACCCCTGAAGTCGTTGCAATATCCAGAATAGGAAGGAGTTGCCAATGATCGAGAGTGATCGACCAATCTCTGAACAGGAAGCGACAATTGTAAATTGGATGCTTCGCTATCCCGCACCTTCAGGACGATTGCTTCATTTGGCCAAATGCGTTCCTAATCTGCGAGTCGTGGATCGATGTGACTGTGGGTGTCCTACCGTCAAGTTTGAAAAATCTGAAGACCTACATCCCATCGCAGAAGCGCTCGGGAAAACACCGGGCGGATCGGTCGGCCTTATTCTCTGGGGACGCGACAACACGATTTGCGGTTTGGAGGTGT
Source organism: Anatilimnocola sp. (assembly GCA_031394445.1). Lineage (GTDB taxonomy): Bacteria > Planctomycetota > Planctomycetia > Pirellulales > Pirellulaceae > CAYLLN01. Next base: position 423 of record JANNTN010000125.1, on the reverse strand, counting down.
ATTCGATGGAAGATACGACCCACTGCACGCTTCCAACTACGGACAACTTGCTTCCGTGGCCAACCGCATAGAACCCACTGCAAGGGCGGCACTCCGATGCGATGTCTCAGCCTTCAAATCCAGCCGGACCGTATTCCGCAACTCGATGTCGCCACCGTCGTCAAAGAGCTAATCGAACTGACCACCGCGCCTAACTATCCTGCAAATGTTGACGTACAGGAGGGAAACGATAACGGACGATTTATTAATATCACTTGGTCCACGCGCGACTACACAACTCTCTGGAACACCCTCCAACAGAGATTGGAACAGGATCAGTACCTCTCGCAATGCTCCATCGTCTGCTGCGAAGGCCCGCATGGCTGGGACGACTACTTGCTACTGCACCACTACGATCCATAACAACAACTGGACGACATACCG
>JANNTN010000070.1:0-6242 GCA_031394445.1 Anatilimnocola sp. | reverse complement strand
CTTGCTGATCTGGCTGATAGGGGCCGCCGGCTGCGCTACGTATCCCGAGCGGACGCTGAAGCTGCGTAACGCTTATTACGACAACCAACTGGAGCTGGCGAAGACGACTGCGGAGACGCAGCTCAAGTCGGAGTGGACCAGTTCGGATCTGGTGCGGCTCGATCAAGCGATGATCGATCTGGCTGCCGGCAACGCCAAAGAGGCCGAGCAGAAGCTGCGCGTTGTCCGCGATCATTTTGACGAACTCGAAGGTCCGTCGCTCATCGAAGGCGCGGCGGCGTATTTAACCGACGACAATCGCCGTTCGTACAGCGGCGAAGACTATGAGAAGATTCTGATTCGCGGCATGTTGGCGCTGACGAATTTGATGCGTGACGGCGGCGATGCGGAGGCGTATAGCTTGCAACTGATCGATAAGCAGGACCAGATCATCGCGAGTGAAGTGAATAAAAAAGGGGAGAACCCCAAGGCGGACTATCAACGCGTCGCGCTGGCACCGTATCTACGCGGTGTGATGCGCGAGGCGACGCATCACGATTACGACGATGCCGAGCGGTCTTATACGCATGTTGTGAGTTGGCAGCCGGGGTTTCGGCCGGGGCGGTTTGATCTGGATCGGGCCACGCACGGGCAGCATTCGTCGCCCGGAAATGGCGTACTGTATGTGTTTGCGCTGACGGGCCGCGGTCCTTATAAGGAAGAAGCGGTGGAGCCAGTCAGCACCGTTTCGCTGCTCATCGCGGGCGAAATCGTCAGTGCCGTGGGCAGTCAAACCGTGCCGCCGAATGTCGCGCCGGTGAAGATTCCGAAGGTTGTTGCTCGGCGCGGGGGAACGGCCGGAGTTGGAGTCGAGGTTGGTGGGCGAGTGGTTGGCGCTACCGAGGCGATCACCGATGTCACTAGCCTTGCCATCTCGCAGCAAGAGGCGATGTATCCGACGATCATCGCCCGAGCGGTTGCTCGTCGCATTCTGAAAAACGGCATCGTCTATGGCGGCAAGGAGGCCGTCGGCATCGAGAAAGGATCACTGCCGGGTTTGGCCATTGACCTCGCCGGCCTGGCCTGGCAGGCTTCGGAGTCAGCCGATACGCGGTCTTGGGGGCTGTTGCCAGACAAAATTCAGGTACTGCGAGTTGAGCTCCCGGCTGGCGAGCATGACATCGCGCTGAAACCACTCAATCCGGGCGGAACGGTCATTGGCCGCGGCGCGACCCAGCAAGTTCGCGTTTCCAACGGCCGGAATACTTATCTGTTGGCTAGTTTTCCCGATTCGCAGCTTGTCGGCAAAGTGTTGGTGAGTGAGCCGTGATAGGGCAGCGATTGCTTTCTGAGCCTGAATTACCAGTTTTATACAATAGTACACTTTTGGGTGGCATTGGCCAGTCTGCGATGCGCAAAAGGCGGAAATTATTGCGCGAGACTGATCAGAATTTGGGATCAGTAAAAGAGATCGTACAAAGCACTAATGACTTCGTCCCCAGGTCGGACAGCCTAAATACGCCTTGTTGAAACGCTACCCATTGGAATCCTTCCTCTGCCTCGTCATAAACCATGCTCGGCTGAGCAAGAGCGTCAGCAGACCGTGGAGAACGACACCGGGCCACAACAAGATTCCGACCGGTTGTCTGCCGGTCCCAACCGAAATGAGATAACAAGCGACGAGCAAGTTGTACGTCAACATCGCCACAATCGTGGGGTTGAAGCTGCTGACATCGTTGCGAACGGGCCAGCAGGCCACTCCCAGCGAGAGCAATGCGATACCAGCCACTCGCCCCATCACGAGACCCGCTCCGGAAACGTCACTGCCTAGCAGCAACCGGGCGACAACTGCAGGCGCGATCATCAAAGTTACGCCTGTAACCGCTTCCAGAATTGCGGCCAGAGCCATCAGCCGATTCATGACCTTTGTTTCCTTCCGAAGACGAGCCGGCTCCGCGTCAGCGTGCAGGCGGCTGTACTGGGGGTTGCAACTCGATCGTCACTCTTTGAATCTTGCCGGTGAAACGGTTATTGCCCTCTTTGTAATCCTCTGTCACTGGCGTGGCCTCATCCTCGCCGACGTCTGCCGTCTCGTCGGCCGAAAAGATATTCGGCTGGGTGCGTTTAATTCGTCCTTCGGCGACCTTCGCGCCGTTGACGCTAATCGTGCCGGCACCGCCTTTGCCTGGGCCGCCGCCGTCGTAGGTGAAGTCGAACCGAATCTTTGCTTTCCCGGCGGGAATTGCCTTATCTGATTTGACCGAGTATCGCTCTACTCCGAGGAAATTGTAGGTGTAAGTGGGAATACCGTCTTTCAGGTACAAGCTCCAGCCGCCAAACCGGCCGGCCTGAGCAAGAATCACCCCGCTTGCGCCGCCTGCCGGAATTTCGACATCGGCAGTGATGCTGTGCGACTTGTTCTTCAGGTTGATAAACACGTTCTCCGTCATCCCCTTCATGCCTGAGTAGAGCGTGATGGAATTGCGGCCTTCCATCAGCTCCGGCCGGCCGACCCTTTCGGCGTTCATGCGTTCCAAAACGCGGTCGTCGAGTGGTAAAACCTGGTACTTCACAGCCTCTTTCAGAAAGAGATCCTGCAGCTCCTTGAGCTTCGCGGGGTTTTTGTCCGCGAGGTTGTTGGTGCAACTAAAGTCGGTGCGGGTGTCGTATAGCTCCCACACATCGTTTTCGAGCTTCACCTTCGGCAAGACCTCCCAGGCCGGCCGATGTACGGTTCCGGCCAGCCAGCCGTCGTGGTAAATCGAGCGGTTGCCAAAGATTTCAAAGTACTGCGTGGTGTGTTTGGTCTTGGCGGCCGCGTCGTCGAAAGTGTATTTCAGCGAGACACCTTCGATTGGCGTTTGCACCGTGCCATCGACCGACTTTGGCTCCGGCAGGCCGGCTGCTTCCAAAATGGTGGGAGCGATATCGATCACGTGGTGAAACTGCGTGCGGAGTTCCCCTTTCGCTTTGATCCCCTTCGGCCAATGCGCCACCATGCCGTTGCGAGTCCCACCGAAATCGTTTGCCATCTGCTTGGTCCAGGCAAACGGTGCGTCGCCGGCGACGGCCCACCCGGCGGCCATGTGCGGGTATGAGAGCGGGCCACCCAATTCGTCATAGTGCTTGAGGATGTCCTCCACGGACTCCGGCGCGCCGTTGAAGTAGCTGTATTCATGAATAGACCGTTCATGCCCCCTTCAGCGCTCGTTCCGTTGTCGCCGACGATGTAAAAGACCAGCGTGTTGTCCAACTGGCCGATGTCTTCGAGGGCTTGGGTCAGCCGGTTGATCTCGCTATCGGCGTACTCGCCGAAGCCGGCGTAAATCTCCATTTGATGAGCGAACAGCTTTTTTTCGTCGGCCGATAGTTTGTCCCAGTCTTTGATGGCCTGCGGCTTGGGCGCGAGCTTGGTGCCCGCGGGAACGACACCGAGCTTGATCTGCCGGGCGAGCGTCTCCTCTCGCATTTTGTCCCAGCCGGCATCAAACTTTCCCTTGTATTTGGCGATCCAGTCTTTGGGCACGTGATGCGGGGCATGCGTTGCGCCCGGTGCGAAGTACATGAAGAACGGCTTATCCGGTGTGAGCGCCTTTTCAAAATTCATCCAACCGATCGCCTGATTGGTCATGTCCGTCATCAGGTGATAATTCGGTGTCTTCGGCAACTCGATCTGGTTCAGGCCGTCATACAGCATCGGCGCCCACTGGTTGGTTTCGCCGCCGATGAAGCCGTAGAACTTGTCGAACCCCGAACGAGTTGGCCAGCGATCCGTGGGGCCGGAGGGGCTGACTTCCCAGGCCGCGGTCTCGTGTGACTTGCCGAAGGCGGCGGTGCTGTAGCCGTTGAGCCGCAGCATCTGGGCCAGCGGCGCAACGCTGTTGGGGCGCTGCCCGGTTTGGCCGGGAAACGCAGTAGCCGTTTCCGTGATCGATCCCATGTTGCCCATGTGATGGTTGCGACCGGAGAGAAGCGCGGCACGGGTCGGCGAGCAGAGCGCCGTGGTGTGGAAATGGTTGTAGCGCAAGCCGCCTTTGGCCAGGCGATCGAGCGTCGGCATGTTGATGGGTCCGCCGAAGGCACTCGACATGCCAAATCCCATGTCGTCGATGAGCACGATGAGCACATTCGGCGCGCCGGCCGGTGCCTTCACCTGGAATCGCGGCGGGGGCGTGGCGTTGCGGGCATCAAACACGGTGCTGTGCGGGATTTTGGGTTCCGGGATCGGCAAGGTGGTGCGATCCAACGGCGGCTGTGCCATTGCCAGCGCCGGAAGCACAATCGCGATGAGAGCGACACTCCATGTCAGGCCGAGTAGGAGCTTGATATTTTTCATTGCCACTTCTCCGATGCCGGGATCGATAAGAGTTTTTGATTACAGCGTGCATTGTCACACAAACAAAGCCCACAGACCGGCGAGGCCGATGACGACAAAAAACATCGCCACCGTGATGCTGAGCGGCCACTGGGTCAAGACTGGGGTATGGCCGCGCAGCAATCTCCGCAGCGTAAACCAATGCGAGAGTCCAGCCAGTACCGTCGCGACCAATCCTAGCACGATGAGCGCGACGCCGAAGGCGATTGCCCCCGCGTGCATTCGTTGCGTCTCTTCATTCGGCGAGCTTTCCCGCAACGAGCGGAAGAAAGCAACCATGCCAAAGCCAAAGCTGGCCATCGTCAGCGTCGTGCGAATCCAGGCCAGCGTTGTGCGGTCAAGCGCAAGCGACGTTCGGAAGCTCGCCATGCTCGTGCGCTGACCGGCTAACTCGACGCGAGGATCGCCGCGATTCGTGGTTTCGTCATTCACGGCTGCACTTTTCCCCCTCACCGACACTCGCGCGACGACGGCGGCATCCTAGTACCGCCCGCCATCGTGTTCAACTGCTTAATTCACCCACTTACTTGCCCATCGCCGCTCGAGCGGCCTCGATCTTCGCTTTCACGGCGTCGAGGTTGAAGCTGGCGCCTTTTTGCATCGGCGGGAACTCAATGGCCGTCTCGGCCAGCTTGGCGACTTGCTGCTGGACAAAAACAAACCGCCAGAACTCGTATTGGAACCAACTGAAGTAGTTTTGGGATCCATTTTTGGTCTGATTTTCCGGCCAGCCGGTGCGTTCGAATGGATCGAGACGCAGGTTGATCAAGTAGGGCACATCTGGGTGAGTCTTTTCTCCCAGCCAGCCGCCTGGCTGGTCGATGAAACGATACTTGAAGTCGTCGATGCGCACGGCCCCGAGCGCGCTCTCGCCAAAGTAGAAAACCTCGTGGCGATTCGATGGCCCCTTGCCTGTGATCATGGCCGTCTGGTCGTAGCCATCGAGATGGACCTTGAACGTGGTGCCGCCGAGATATTTTCCCTTCTTGAGCTCCTGAATGATGTTCGGATTGCCGGCGGCGGCGACGAAGGTCGGAAACCAGTCCATGCCGGAGATGGTGCCGTTTTCGACCTTGCCGGCGGGAACCTTGCCCGGCCAGCGGATGATTGCTGGTGCGCGGAAGCCGCCCTCTAGCACGGTTCCCTTGCCCATCGCGAACGGCGTCTGCCCGCCATCGGGCCAGGTGAAGTTTTCCGTGCCGTTGTCGGTGGTGAAGACGACGATCGTGTTGTCGTCCACGCCCATATCTTTGAGCTTCTGCAGGGTTTCGCCGACGATGTCGTCGAGTTGAGCCATGCCGGCTTCTTGAATGGACCAGCCATTTTTCGAGTTGCGCAGGCCGTTGTACTTGTCCGAGAGATGTGTGACGATGTGCATCCGCGTCGGGTTGAGCCAGAGAAAAAACGGCTTGCCTTCGGCCTTGGCCTTATCGACGAACTTGAACGAGAGATCGCGAATTTCGTCATCCACGGTTTCCATCCGCTTGGGATAGAGCGTGCCGGCGTCTTCGATCTTTTGCTTGCCGATTTTGCCCCACCGCGGCTGCACCGTCGGATCGTCGGTCGTTGTGGCCCACGAGTGAACCATATTCCGCGGGCCGACGGTTGCTAACAATTCCTGCGGATAGCCGGGGTGCGCCGGGTCTTCCATTGCGTCGAGGTGATACAGATAGCCAAAAAATTCGTCGAAGCCGTGGACCGTCGGCAGGAACTCGTTCAAATCGCCGAGGTGATTTTTGCCAAACTGGCCGGTCGCATAGCCCATCGCCTTGAGCGCCGTCGCAATCGTGGGTGCCTGTGCGGGGAGTCCAACGGGTGAGCCGGCTTGGCCGACGGTGGTCATGCCGGTGCGGATGGGAAGTTGGCCGGTGATGAAATTTGCCCGCCC
>JANNTN010000047.1:0-1833 GCA_031394445.1 Anatilimnocola sp. | reverse complement strand
GTCGAAAATCAGCGACAAATCGATGATGCCCGACGACCTCTTAAAACCGCTCTCCCCCCTGGAAGTCCGCTCGCTCGTGGCCTACCTCGCCTCCGAAACGCAATCGCCGATGACAGCCACGCCCGACAACGTCGGCAGCTTCTTCAATGGCAAAGACCTCACCGGCTGGCGCGGCGACGACAAGCTCTGGTCCGTCGAAAACGGCGAGATCGTCGGCAAAACGACCGGCCTGAAGAAAAACGAGTTCCTGATGAGTGAACTATCCTCCGGCGATTTCCGCTTGGAGCTCGACATCAAACTGATAGACGATAAAGGCAACACCGGCATCCAAATCCGCAGTGTGCCTATCGAAAACGGCCTCATGCGCGGCTATCAATGCGACGCCGGCCCCGGCTGGTGGGGCAAACTGTACGAAGAGCATGGCCGGGCCCTCCTGGAATCCAAAGGGGGCGAGCAATTCGTAAAGAAAGGCGACTGGAACCACTACGAAATCGTCGCCGTCGGCAGCCGCGTCCGCACCTGGATCAACGGCAACCTCTGCGTCGATCGCGACGACCCCGTCGCCGCCCGCACTGGCCTCATCGGCCTGCAACTCCACTCCGGCGGTGAAACCGAGGTGCGCTTCAAAAACCTCAAGCTCAGCTTGATCCAACCACCAGTCCCCGCCCGTCCCTACCCAGCGTCTAAGGCTGCGGGTGAGGGCAAGTCAGCGAAGGTGACGTTCAAGAAGACCAAGCTCGACGGGGCCTTCCGCAGCGAAGGGGGCGGCATGGGCGACTTCAACAACGACGGCCTCCTCGACATCTCCGCTGGCTCGGTTTGGTACGAAGCGCCGAGCAAACCGGACGGCGATTGGACGATGCACGTCCTCGGCGAGAAGGCTGACTCCTACGACATCAAAACCTACGGCGACACGTTCATGAACTGGGCCGAGGATTTAGATCACGACGGCCGCCAAGACATCGTCGTTGTCGATTTTCCCGGCAAGCAGACTTGGTGGTTTCAGAATCCGGGCCACGCGTCGAAAGAACCCTGGAAAAAGCACGCCATCGTTCCCGTCACGAACAACGAGAGCCCGCAATACATCGATGTCGATGGCGACGGCCGCCGCGAGCTGATCTTTGGCGATGCCTCCAAACGCCTCGCCCTTGCCCGACCGCAAGCCAACCCACTCGTCGAATGGAAAGCCACCCACGTCGCCGCCCCCGGCGACGTGAACATGGTCAACTTCTATCACGGCCTCGGCATCGGCGACATCAACAAAGACGGTACCAACGACATCCTCGTCCCCAACGGCTGGTGGCAAGGCCCTTCGGAGACAACATCCGATCCCTGGACCTTCCACGTCGCCCCGTTCGGTCAGCCGCAGGCCCACATGTACGTCTATGACTTCGATGGAGACGGTGACAACGACGTCGTCGGCTCCTCCGCCCACCGCCGCGGCATCTGGTGGTATGAGCAAGATGGCGAAAACTGGAAAACACACCCGATCGACGAATCCATCGCCCAAACCCACGCCCTCATCCTGGCCGACATGAACGGCGACGGCCTTCCCGATCTGGTCACTGGCAAGCGCTACTATGCCCACAACGGCAGCGACCCCGGCGAAGACGAAGCCCCCGAAATCGCCTGGTATGAGCTAAAACGCGACGGCGGCAAGCCCGCCTGGACCAAACACGTTTTCGATGGCGACAGCGGGGTCGGCACCGCCTTTGAAGTCCACGACATGAACGCCGACGGCCTCCTCGACGTCATCGTCGCCAACAAGCACGGAGTGTATTATTTCGAGCAACAACGGACGGCGGAATAGCGACAAGAATGAACAGAAGCTAA
>JANNTN010000021.1:0-5111 GCA_031394445.1 Anatilimnocola sp. | reverse complement strand
GCGCTAGTGACTGGCTTCCTGGCGTCCTCCCACGCAAACAATCGAGGACGGCGTGCCTCCAACCTGGAATTCGGCCTCGATTTTCTTCTCCTCCAGCGACAGAACGGCAAGTGCTCCGTCGCCCGGATTGACCAGAATCGTGCGGCGGCGATCAGCATCAAAATCCATGCTGTGATGGCCGCCGTGTCCTTCAACGCGCGCCCGGCCAACGGGAATGACGGCTGCGATCTTGGCATCGGAGTAGTTCTTATCGCTGTTGGGGTCAAGCTCGACGATCGAAAGGTTGTCGGGCGCATCGACATCTTGGCTGTGGTCATGAAACACAAAAGCCGTCGGCTTGCCGCCGCGCACAATGGCCATCGTCAGGCCCGTAGGCCGATTGCCCTCGGACATCTGGAGCGGCAGTTGAGTAATTGCAGGTTGCTTGCTGCCCGCATCCAACAGCCCGAGCGTGGCATCATCGCCAGTCCCGGATACAAACCCCACGTAACTTCCCAACGTCGTGAACGCGCCCGTCCGACGAGGCGTTTCACCGTGCATTCCCAACGACAGATGGTGAATGGCGGTGGGCTTAATGTGTGGCGCTTCGCTGGCCGCGAGCCAGTAGATTCCATCGGAAGGCGCAAAGAAAACTTTGCCTTGGTTGGCGGTCGCGCCGTGAATTCCGCCTGTTGGCAACTGAAAAGATGCAGTTATCTGCGGATTCCCCGCCGGCTTCAATAATGTCACATCGACGCGGCCATTGCTTTCCCCCTCTCGGTCGATCCATGTCGAAAAACCAAAGCCGTTGCTGGCCGCCAGCGTAATGTGATTGCCGCCGCCTTGGTGAAATGCAGCCATACGCATGATTTTGTCAGCCGGGTCTTGGTCCTTGATGGCCGTGGGATCGAGCCGCGTGTATCCGTTGAGTTTGTCATTGGCGACATAGAAGACGTTGTCGTAGGCATAGACGTGAGCTGGATTGCCTTGCTTCGCGTCCAGCACGGCGGCTCGCACGCGCGGCGAATGAGGATACGACCAATGGGAATGATCGCCGTGCGATTCTTGCCGCACTCCGCTGTCGATCAGCACCCAGCCGCTTTGAAACGACCCGCCGCTCTCGTCGCGAACTCCCACCAGCAACATGCCGCCGCTGGATCGCATCTGCACCAGCGTCTGCCGCTCCGCATCCAGTTTGGGAAATCCGGCAACGGGCTGAACCGGCCCCAGCTTGGCCGGATGCGCCCAATGAACATCGGCCCATTTGACCACGCCGTCCCCATCGTCTTGAAAGAAGACTCGCGTCAAAATTCGCGGAGCATCAGCCGCAGCCACTCGCGTCGCCGCCCCGCTCCACAGAGCAATCGTAAAACAGCCAACCGTCAACCAAGCTCGCATTGTCAGCGAAAACAGAGTCATATCAGGTTTCTCCACAAAAGAATGAATGTGCCAACCGGACTTCCTGCTCAGAAATCAAAAACTCCCAATCGTTTCATCGCCGTTGCGGGTGTGCAGCGCCCGATACGCTGTCAGATCGATGCTGTCGGACAGCCACCGAAGCGATCCGTCGGCAAAGGCCGCGTTTACGCCGCCGGCATGACCGCTGCGCGCGGCAAAAAACCCGACACCGTGCATGAACACATCCGGCGTACGGCTGTTGGGCGGGATGTAGCCATTGAAATGCACGGAGATATTCAGGCTGCGAATCCAACCGACGCCGCGGCCAGATCCCGTGCCTCCCCCGCGCCAGTCGGTGCCGGCCAGCAAAACCGTATCCAGATTTGGATCGGCAATAATGCCACTGCCCCAGGCACCCGCTCCCTGATATCCCGGCCCGGCCGGATTGCTGGTCACTCCGCTCGTCATGCTCACCGCCTTCCGATAAGGAAACCGGTCTTTCTCGCCGGTCGCGAGCACGATGTCTTGCCCATCGGCTCGCACTGCCTCGCCAATCAACACCGTGTTCGATGTGCCGTCGGTGCATTCCGCCATGCGAACGCGCGAGTTCTGCCATAGCCAGCCATCGGTCGGATGGCGATCGTCATAATTGGTACCCGTGCCGCTCCCCATGTTGAACATGTAGTTATTCGCTCCCAGGGCAGACGGCTCAGGACCGCCGAGCGGCACGCGATAGACACGCGGGCCGGCATCGCTGGGACAAAGCAAAATCGGCAGTGGCTGGCCAGCGATTGCGACGTAGCGGGGATCGATGACGCGGGCGGTGACACTTCCCGACAACAACGGCGTGGAAAAGTCGATTTGATTGAATAGTCCCGCTTGCTCGAGATAGGGCAAGATGCGGGCTTGGGCCGAAAAGCTGCTGCTGCCCGCATGCGGCGGCAAAGCACCATTCACGCCTTCGTATTGATGCACGGCCAGAGCGATCTGCCGCATCTGATTGAGGCATTGCGTGCGGCGGGCCGCTTCGCGTGCCGCCTGAACGGCCGGCAACAGCAGCGACACCAGCACGCCGATGATCGCTATGACAACGAGAAGCTCGACGAGCGTAAACCCACGAGCAGGGATCCGGCGAAAATTGCGCTTCATGATTTTGTCCTTCGTGCAAAAGTTGCAAACGAGAGACAAGATCATACAGAGGCGTTATGCAAATGCAATAGTATTGCAAATACATTTCCGTGGCGGTAAATTTGGCCTGTCCCGCACTTCCAAACTCAGTACGTTAAAAATCCATGATTACGCGCATCTTGGCTGGCCTGTTCGTCTTCTTCGTCGCCACGCATTTTCCGGCCTTCGCCCAAGAGGCGACCATCTGGCCCGCGTTTCGCGGCCAGGGTGACAGCCACACAACCGCACAACACTTACCAAAGTCGTGGGAATTGCGCGGCCGAACCGCAGGGAACTGGACCATTCGGCTTCCCGGCTACGGCCAATCGAGCCCGGTCGTCTGGCACGATCGCGTCTTCGTTACTTCGGTCTCCGGCGAAGAAAAAGAGCAACTGCATGTGATCGCTGTTTCGCTGGAAGACGGCAAGACACTTTGGCAGCGGGATTTTTCCGGCACGCAACAGGTGAAAGATAGCGACACCGTCAGCCGGGGAGCCCCAACACCGGCCGTCGATGCAGAAAGGCTCTATGCGGTGTTCGAAAGCGGCGATGTATTTGCCTTCAACCACGCTGGAGAGTTGCAATGGCAGCGGTCGTTCGTGAAGGAATATGGCGAAATCAAAGGGCCTCACGGCTTTGCCAGTTCGCCGGTTTTGGTCGATGACCTCTGCGTGATTCAAGTGGCACACAGCGGTCCGTCGTATGTTCTGGCTCTCGATAAGGCAACCGGGAAAGAGCGTTGGCGAACCGAGCATCCATCGCAAACGGGTTGGAGCACTCCGGCCGTGCGGCGCGACAAAAACGCCTCGCAAATCATCGTTTCCACTTCGGGCAGCGTACGCGCGCTCGATGCCCGCACCGGCGCGGAGGTGTGGATGGATACCGAAATCCAAGGCAACAGCACGGCATCCCCCACGATCGCTGGCGAGTATCTGGTGATCGGAGCCAGCGCCGAATCGGGCGGAGGAAGAGGCGGCTCTGGAACAAGCGGCGCTGGGAAAGGTGGTGCCGATCGCGAAACAGCCAAAACCAAGCCGGCAACCGGCAGCATGGCGAGGCGTTGGCCTGCTGCCGATTGGCGGACGGCACCCACCGTCGCTTGGAAATCGACCAAAGTTTCATCGGGCTACGCTTCGCCCGTCGTGGTGAATGGCCTGGCTTATTTCGTCAACCGCGTGGGAGCCGTGCAGTGCGTGGACCTGGCCAGCGGCGAGGTGCATTGGCAACATCGTCTGCCCGGCGAAGTCTGGGCTTCGCCAATTGCGAACAACGCGCAGATCACATTCTTCTGCAAGCACGGCCAGGTAGTGACACTGCAAGGCGGTCCCGAACTGGTCGAGGTTGCCGAAAGCCAGGTTTCCACGACCGACGTCGTCTATGGTGTGGCTGCCGTCGAAGGAACATGGATCGTGCGCACCGGCCGCGGACTCATTCGGATCAGCGATCGGCCAGCCGCCAGCGACGGACCGGCATCACGGTGAAATAGCCGTTTCACCGCCTCCCCGCGTGCAGAGGGCTTGATAGACGGCGACGTCAATTTGATTGTTGAGGCGCTGCACGCTGCCATCGCCAAACACAAAATGCACGCCGCCCGGATGAAAGCTGGCGAAATCGTCGAAGTGGTGGTGCGGATCGTTGGGGGCATGATCGGCAACGCCGACCACGCGGACCATTGCTTCGTTGGCACCTTCGACAACGCCGGCCCAAACCGAGTTCCCCTGGCGAGTGCCACGCTCTCCCACTAGCGCCGTGTTGGAAAGCCCGTCGGTGATTTCCGCAAACCGAGTCCGACTGAGAAAATAGAAAACGCCGTCGCCAGCGGCGGGGGCGTCTTCGATTTCTAACGTGCCGAACACACCCACATAGTTCGCCCGGGCGATCCGAAACATGGCCGTGCCAGAATCGATGTTCGTGGCAAACGCCTCATCCTCGTCCCCCTCGCTGCCGCCGCTAAAAATCGTGAACACCTTGGGATTGGCGTCCGAGGGGCAGATCAACACGGGAATCACGCTTTCACGGGCCCGTTGATTGGCATCATGCGAAATCGCCAACTGCCGCTGAATCGAGCTCTCTAGTCCCGCTTGTTCCAAATACGGCAGCAAAGCCGAAGCCCAACCCCAGCCCGGCACCCCTTCCGGCTGATTGGCCATCCAACCCGCCGGCAGCCGTCCCATGCTGTCGTGATATTGGTGCGTCGCCAGGCCCACCTGTTTGAGCTGATTCTTACACTGCGACGCTCGCGCCGCCTCCCGCGCCATCTGCACCGCCGGCAAGAGCAATGCCACCAGCGTCCCAATAATGGCGATCACCACGAGCAACTCGACGAGTGTAAAACCACGCCGACTGCGCTTTTGGAAAGTTGAATGCATGATTCGGATCCCATTGGCTGTAGGGGTCCGATCTTACACGATTGATCTGCTAATGCAATAGGATTGCAAATGATTTCGAGGATCAGAATCGCTAAAATGTGAAACGTCAGATAGGGGAAACCGTGTGAACGCCAAGGCGCGAATTTATGCCGGTTTTGCCGGCTTTAACACAAGTTCACTTGACCAAGCAGTCGAAAG
>JANNTN010000563.1:0-8470 GCA_031394445.1 Anatilimnocola sp. | reverse complement strand
CTCGGCGTAGTTTTTTTGAGCCATATTTTAATCGTCTTGTGTGGGTGCAACTTTTACTGCCGACTCGCCTTTAAGAGCTACAAGCTGGTAGTGATGCGAAAGTGCGTCAATAAATTCTTGAATTTTTCCGGCAACAATCTCGTCTACATTGTAAACAGTTTTACCAATGCGATGGTCAGTCACGCGACCTTGCGGAAAATTATAAGTGCGAATGCGTTCATTACGAAATACTCCACCTACTTGCGACCGTCTCTCGGCCGAAATCGCATTTTGTTGCTCGGTGCGCATTTTGTCTAAGAGGCGTGAACGTAAAACCTTCATGGCCTTATTTTTATTTTTGAGCTGAGACTTTTCGTCTTGGCAGCTCACAATCATCCCTGTGGGTAAAAAAGTAATTCGCACTGCTGAATCTGTAGTATTTACGCTTTGCCCACCTTTACCGCTTGAGCGAAAGACATCTATGCGAATATCTTTTGGATCGATTTTGATGTCGACATCTTCAGCCTCTGGCAATACGGCAACGGTGATCGTTGAGGTATGTATTCTTCCTTGATTTTCCGTTTTTGGTACTCGTTGAACTCGATGAACGCCACTTTCAAACTTGAGGCGACTAAAAACTTTTTCTCCAGAAATCATTGCGATCACTTCTTTGTATCCGCCCACATTGCCATAAGAAACCGACAGCACTTCGACTTTCCAGTTATAGCGACTGGCGTAATGCATATAGCCGCTAAAGAGTTCTTCAGCAAAAAGGCTGGCCTCATCGCCACCAGCACCTGCTACAGAAAGCTTCGCGGGGTTTTTTCGTTTTTTGAGGCTTGAGACGTGAGCGGAGAGAGGAGGAGGAGATGAATTGCTAGCGGTGCTGGCGCGGGAGGGTATATCTGGAAATTCTTGCGTAACCGGAAAAATCCGCAAGTTCGGCAAAGGTTGACACGATAATTAGGTCTGGAACGACGGATAGCAGTGACTGCCGTCGTAGGGCGATCGTTCTCGATTGCCCAACCGACGGAAGAATGTGGATTTTGGGAGCAAGCAAGAGGCTTGTTCTCTGAGCATCGAAGCCGGTAGCGACACCGAGGTTCAGCCATGACTTACAGGACGGCAACGGCGGCAATCAGCGTACTCGCGGCAGCATTGTCGCTGACGAGCACCGGCTGCATCGGCCTGAAAGCGGGCCCGGCACTGGGCATCTTTTCGATTCCGATTCCGGTGAGTCCGTATTTCCAGAAAATGCAGGAAGACAAATTCTGGAACCACGAGCGCTACGAGCGAGCTCCGATTTTGGGCCCGATCATTCCCGGTGGCCCGATGGTGGCCCTCGATCCGCCGAGCGACGACGAAGTGATGCGAGCCTGGGAGAAGGCGAATCCGATTCAAGGTGGATATCCGTTTTTGCATGAGCGGCAACGGAATAACGTGCGGATCGTGAAGGACAAGATTGCCGACTATGTCGATCCGCCGCGCGTGGTGCCGCTGCTGGGGCCGGTGCAACTGCACCATGCCCACTATAAATGCACGGTCTATTACACCGAGATTACTCGCGTGGGCTGGCCAGTGCCGCACACCTTGGTGGACGAAGACTCGCAAGAAGTCATCTACATCGATCACAACCACTTCCACATGGTGGGCCCGGTGAATAGTGGGACGAGTGCTAACTTCTAGGGTTCAGGGTTCAGAAGTCAGTGGGTGAGGTCCAAGTACTCGGTACTGAGTACTAAGTACTGAGTACCGAGCAGTGGTTCATACAATCCGCGATGTCTTGCTGGTTGCCGTTGGCGGTTCTTTAGGTGCGCTGACGCGGTATGGCGTGGGGTTGGCGGCGGGGAAATATCTGGGACGTGGATTCCCGTGGGGCACGCTGGCGGTGAATGTGGCCGGGTGCTTTGTGATGGGAGTCGTTCTGGAAATCTTGCGCGATCTGGACGCGCGACCGGCGGAGGCGATGACCCCAGCCGTGAAATTGCAATTGAGCCTGTGGCGGCAAGGCGTGGCGATTGGTTTCTTGGGCGCGCTGACGACGTTTTCGTCGTTTGGAGCGGATACGCTGCACGAGCTTGATGGCGGGAGGCCGTGGGTGTCGCTCGGTAATGTGGCGGCGAACGTGGTGTTGTCGCTGGCGGCGGTTTGGGTGGGGGTGATGGTGATGCGGGCGGTGGATTAGGCGGAGTGCGGAACGCGGAGTGGTGGGCCGAGGCAGGCTGGAAGCCTACCCCACGCTACTTTTGTTGCCAGGCCCAGCGGTAGAGGTTGCGGGCATCGACGTAGCGGGCGTCGGTGTGGGTGGCACCGAGGACGACGACGATGAACTCGCGGCCGTCGCGCTCTCCCCAGGAAACCAAGCAAGCACCGGCGGCGTTGGTGGTGCCGGTCTTTACGCCGGAGTAGCCGTCGATGGCGAGCAGCTTGTTGGTGTTCTTCCAGATGATATTGCGCTCGTAGCCCCCTTCGCCGGTGACGGTGGTGCCGTGCTGGCGGGTGTTTACATATTGGCGGTAGAGCGGGTTCTGCATGGCGGCGTGGGCGAGCTTGACGAGGTCGCGGGCGGAGGCTTGGTGGCCGGTGGCGGTTAAGCCGTGCGGGTTTTCGTAGTGGGTGTCGGTCATGTTGAGGAGGGCGGCCTGGCGGTTCATTTCGGCGATGAAGCCTGTTGCGGGTGGAGAGTTACCGGGGGCCTGACGGCCCTCGCTCGCCATTCGAGGACCAAAATGTTCGGCGAGGGCGGTGGCGGCGTCGTTGCCGGAGGGGAGCATGAGGCCGTAGAGTAGTTCGCCGACGGTGACTTTTTCGCCGGCGCGGACATCGGAGGTGGTGCCGGGGGTTTTGTCGGCAGTTTCGGAGAAGGTGATCGTTTCGGCCAGGATTTTGGGGTCGTCTTTGGCGAGCTGGCAGGCGATGTAAGCCGTCATCATTTTGGTGGTGCTGGCGATGTCCCGTTTTTCGGCTTCGTGAAAGCCCCAGAGCAGCTTACCGGTTTTGGCGTCGGCAATGGCCCAGGCCTTGCAGGTTGTGAGGGGAGGGCCGTCGAGGGATTCGCGGGGTTCGCGGGTGAGCTGGGCAGCGTTGATTTCGGCGGGGGCGGGTTGCTTGGCGTTGACAACTTGCAGGGGGTCGAAGATGAGTGGGCCGAGGGCTTTGAAGGTTTCGGCGTTGGCGATGCCGGTGACTTTTAGTTGTTTGGAACTCTGGAACTCCTTCACCGCGGCTTCCGTGATCGTGCCGAAATCGCCATCGACGGTGAGGTTCGGGCTGGGCGTCAGACGGGAGTTGAGAGTCCGCTGGAGGGCTTGAACGATGTCGCCGGTGGCATTGAGCTTGATTTCTGGCGAATCGGACGCGGCGGAGGGCTGGCCGGCTTCGAAATAGTCATAGACCTCGCGGGCAATTTTTGAGGTGAGGACTTCGCCGGCGTTCTCGTCGGACCAGCGTTGGTCTTTGTTGTTCTTGGTGAGCACGCAGATGGCGATGGGGCCACTCTTGGCTTCGATGATGCCGGCATCGGTACGGACGGCGGCGACGGAACCGGTTTTGTGAGCGACTTTGATGCCGGTGGGCAAGAGGCGCGAGAGGCGTTTGTCTTCGCAGCGGCGGAGATGATCGAGCATGGCGTCGCAAGCCGCGGGGTTGACGACTTTTTTGGCGTTGAGCATTTCGACGAGGGCGATCATGTCGCTGGCGGTGGTGCTGCCGAGGCCGAATTCTTTGCTGCGCTCGGGAGCGATCGAGGATGCCGGGCGAAACACGAAAGCGTGGACCTTGGTGCTGGGAAAGCCGAGGCCCTCCATGGTTTGGTTGGTTGCGGGGAGGCCGATTTTGGCGAGGACGAGATTGGTGGCGGTGTTGTCGGAGTAGGCGATCATGAGGCGGATGGCATCGCGGACGGTGAAGCTGGCACCGTTGGAGAAATGTGTTGACAGGATGCCGCTGCCGGGCGTTTTGTCGTCGTCGGTGAAGGTGACGCGATCGTCGAGGCTGAATTTTCCTTCCGAGGCTTGGCGATAGGCTTCGAGCATGATCGGCAGCTTAATGAGGCTGGCTGTGGGCATCGGCTCGTCGGCTTTGTGGTTGAAGGACTCGCCTTTGGTCAGATGCTTGACGGCGACGGCAACATCCCCCTCGTGGGCCGAGATGAGCGGAGTGAGCCGCTCGGAGAGGGATTGGGCGGATGCGGGATGAGCGACGAGTAGTAGGAGTAGGAGGACAGCAAGCCGGCGGGACATGGAGGCGCTCCACGGAAGGCAGCAGAGGGGGAATGGATTCGCCTGTTGATGATAGTAGGAGCGGAGGCGATTTGCGCTGGGTCGAGCGTAAGGAAGAGGAGTGAATTCTCACGAATTCAGCTACGACAATAGGCTGCGTTAGGAAGGCAGGGGCTGGCGGCGTTCGAGGGCGTCGATTTTGGCGCGAATGTCGTGAGGGACTTCGATTGGGCGTTGGGCGTGGTAATCGAACATGACGAGTACGGAATCTCCCTCGGCGGCGATGACGCGCTGCGTGGTGCTGTAGATGCGATGCGCCATTTTCAGGCTGGTGCGGCCGATGGAGAGGACGCTGGCGGAGATGAGCAGCGTGTCGGGGAAGGTGAGTTGGCGGCGAAAGTCACATTTGAGGGAGGCGAGGATGGGGCCGATGCCGTGGCGATTGTCGGCGGTGCCAAGATCTGCCCGGCGGAAGTATTCGATGCGGGCGGATTCCATCCAGCGGAAATAGACGACGTTGTTGACGTGGTTGAAGGCATCTTGATCGCCCCACTGGACGGGCCAGGACATGACGAAGGGGTGATCGGCCAGTTCGGCGGGCAGTTCGGCATCCATGAAAATTGCTCGCGGGTGTAACGCGCGGTCGTTTGTTACGCTTTGATGATGATGTCAGAGAAATCGGGTCTTTGCGGTCGTGTTAGGCATGGTAACGCACCTGTGAGCCGAGGGGCTAGCAAGCCGATTTGGTATAGCCGTTGCTTTATTGCGAGTTGTGTTTGGCTCCTGATGTGAAAATGGGCAAGATGCGTTTGGCAGAAAGCCCCTTTTCAGGGGCTGGGCAATGACGGATAACAAAGCCGGCAGCGGGAAGCAAAAGAAATGCCACAGACCATGGAACGGCCCCAGATGCGCGTGGATCAAGGCGAGGACTCAATGTACGTATTGGAAGCCCGCGAGCTTCGGAAATCGTTTGGCGAGGGCGAGGCGGCGGTGGAGGCCTTGCGTGGCGTGAACTTGGGGGCTCAGGCCGGCGAGATGCTGGCGATTATGGGCCGCTCCGGATCCGGCAAAAGCACGATGCTGACGATGCTGGGCGGCGTGGATGTGCCGACGTCGGGGCAAGTGCTGCTGGAGGGGGTCGATTTGGCCAGTCTGGACGATGATGGGCGGACGTTGATTCGCCGCCGGCGGATTGGGTTTGTCTTTCAAGCGTTCAACCTGCTGCCAATTTTGACCGCGGAAGAAAATGTGGCACTGCCGCTGGAACTGGACGGTGTGCAGCCCAAGGTTGCCCGCGAGCGCGCGATGAAGATGCTGGAGTTGGTTGGTCTGGCGGGACGCCGCACGCACCTGCCGGGGAAGATGTCGGGCGGTGAGCAGCAACGAGTGGCGATTGCCCGGGCACTGGTCATTGAGCCGGCGATTTTGCTGGCGGACGAACCGACGGGCAATTTGGACAGCGCCAACAGCAAGCGGATCACGCAAGCACTGCGCGACTTGGTCGATCAACACGGGCAAACGATTGTGATGGTGACGCACGATTCAGCGGTTGCCGAGCAGGCAGACCGCGTGGTGTATTTGCTCGATGGTCAGGTGGAGCGTGAGCAGACGAATCGTGTTGCGCCGGTACGGCCGCGGCGTGTGCCAGCGGGAGAGACGGCGTAAGTCTCGCCCGCAACTGCACCATGCTCGTCAATATTCATTTGTCACAAGTCATTCGAGGATAGTGCCTTGAGTCTTCGGCTTTATACCTATCGGGCGATGCAGCAGCGGCCGGGACGGTCGGTGTTGACGATGCTGAGCATCGTGATCGGCGTGACGGCGGCGGTGGCGGTGGGCCTGGGCACGGCGACCACGCGGAACGCTTATAAGCAGATGTTTGCGCTCGTGACGGGGCGGGCGACGCTGGAGGTAAATGGCAAGGGCGGAACGGCGTTTGACAGCGAGATTTTGTCTGCGATTGAAAAGATCGAGGGTGTTGAGGCGGCTACGCCGATTATCGAACGGCCGGCGCGGATGACCGTGGGCGAAGATAAAGCGCTGCGCGTGCAATTGCTGGGGATCGATCCCGAGCGCGACCAGAAGGTGCGGGACTATAAGATTGTTGAGGGCCGGCAGGTTCAGGATGGGGACGAACTGGTAATGGAGCAGGGCTTTGCTGAATACATCGGAATTAAAGTAGGGGACACGGTTCGCGTCACGGGAACTAATGTGCGGGGAAAGGAAGTGACGGTTGTGGGGCTGTTTGGCTCGCAACAGGGGGCGGCGGTGGCTCAGATGTCGATGGGTTTTGTGCCGCTCTCTCGCGCACAGGCCTACTTCAACAACCGCCGTTCTGGCGTGTCTGCCACGGCCATCGACAAAATACAAATTGTCACGGCAGCAAAAGCCGACCCGGCGAAGATTCAGCCGAGCGTGGCGGCGCTATTGCCGGAAGGGGTGCAGGTGCATCGGCCTTCGGCAAGCACGCAGTTAATGCAAGAGACGTTGCTTTCGACCGAGCAGGGGCTGACGTTGACGACGTCGTTTTCGCTGTTGATGGCGGCGTTCATCATTTTGAACACGTTTTTGATGAACGTGAGCGAGCGGCGGCGGCAGCTTTCGATCTTGCGGGCGATTGGCGCGAAGCGGGACGAAATTTCGTACATGCTGCTAGGGGAGGCGCTGCTCTTAGGCGTGGTGGGAACAATCATTGGGTTGGGTTTGGGAGTGGCGCTGGCGTTTTTGGGAACATTTTTCATCGGGCGGGCGTTCGAGGTGCAGTTGCCGGCGTTGCGGGACGTGATGACACCGCAGCCGTTCATCATTGGGACTGTGTTTGGCTTGTTGATGGCGGTGGTGGGTGCGGTGGTGCCGGCGTATTTGGCGGGACAGGTGTCGCCGCTGGAGGGAATGAACCGGGTAACGACGGTTCGCAAATGGAACTTCACACGACTATTTCTCGTGGTGGGAGGCCTCTTCACTATTGGCAGCATGATTTTGATTTATCTCTGCATTCTGGGGCGGCTGCCGATTGAGGGGGCGACTTATTTTGCGGTCACGCTGCTCATCGGAGTCGTGCTTTTGGACATGACGATTTTGGCTCCGCAAGCCGCTTTTGTCGCGATGATCCTGAAGTGGTTTTCGCCGGTGGAGGCGGGGATGGCTCTGCGGCAGGTGCTGCGGAACCCGATGCGGTCGGGGCTGACGGTGGCGGTGCTGTTTATTGCGGGGAGCACGGGTGTGGGAATGGCCAGTTCGATCCTCGACTGCGTGCGTGACGTGCATGACTGGTTCAATCAGGCGATTACTGGGGACTATTTTATTCGCGCGATGATGCCGGACATGGCAACGGGCACGGCGGCCGATTTGCCGGAAGGGTTGGGCGAGGAGTTGGCGGCATTGGCCACTGCCGGAGACAAGAAGCGGTTCAATCTCGAGGCGGCGGCGTTCGTGGAAGCGAAGATTCCCAAGGGAACGGACCCCGCGGATGCGTTGAACGTGATCGTGGTGGCGCGGGAATACAACGATCCGGACCGGCCGCCATCGTTCGATTTGGTTTCGGGCGATCCTACGAAACTTCGAGGCGAGTTGTTGTCGGGCCAGGTGGTGATTGGCAGCGTACTATCACAGAAACTGAATTTGAAACTGGGAGATAAGTTGCCCCTGGAAACCAAGGATGGGGAGCAGCAGGTGCGGATTTGCGGCGTGGCCAACGAGTACATGGTGGGCGGACTGGCCGTGCATACATCGCGCGATTTCGCGAAGAAATGGCTGGGAGCAGAGGGAGTGGACGGCTATGGCATCAGAGCGGCAGAAGGGGAGCGCGAGCAGCTTAAGCCGGAGTTGGAAGCACTGGCGAAGAAGTACGACGTGATTTTGCTGTCGCAGGGGGATGTGCGAAAATCGGTGGATCAGTTTGTGAGCGGGACGGAATGGAGCTTATGGCTGCTCGTGCTAACGGGATTTATCGTGGGTGCGTTTGGCGTGGTGAATACGCTGACGATGAACGTGCTGGAGCAGACGCGGGAGCTGGGACTGTTGCGGATTGTGGCGATGACCAAGAAGCAGGTGCGGCGGACGATTGTGATGCAGGCCCTAATAATTGGCGGCGTTGGATTGCCGCCGGGCATTTTGCTGGGGGTGGGCGTGGCTTACGTCATCAACTTGGCGATGATGCCGTCATTTGGTCATCCGGTGGATTTTAACCTGTATCCAAAGATGCTCTTGGGGACGCTGATTGGGGCGTTACTGATCGTGCTGGTGGCGGCGATCATTCCGGCGCGGCGAGC
>JANNTN010000859.1:0-9970 GCA_031394445.1 Anatilimnocola sp. | reverse complement strand
CCGCTCTGTGCCTCCGCGGCTCTGTGCCTCTGTGTTAATTCAAACGAGATTAAGGTTTCTGAAGAGGTTGAAATGAACTCGATGCGTGCGATTTTTCTCCTGTTGTGCTGCCTGACGTTGAGCGCCACCGCCGCCGATGGTGTTCAAGTGACTGGCGCGGAGGTTCCCGAGCTAACCGCCTTCGACGACTGGATGAAGTCGTTCATGTCGGAGCACGAAATTCCTGGCGGCTCGCTGGCGATCGTGAAGGACGGCAAGCTGGTTTATACCCGCGGCTTTGGCCTGGCCGATCGCGAAGCGAAGACGCCGGTGCAGCCCGATTCGCTGTTTCGCATTGCCAGCGTCAGCAAGCCGCTCACGGCGGTGGCCATCATGAAGCTGGCGGAAGAGAAACGGCTGAAACTCGACGACAAAGTGCTCGATTATTTGCCCTTCGATCCGCATTTCGAGGGCGAGGAGAAATTCGACGAGCGCTGGCGGCAAATCACAATCGCCCAATGCCTGGCGCATACGGGCGGCTGGGACCGGGGCAAGTCGTATGACCCGATGTTCCAAGCGGTGCGGATGACGAAGTCGTTGAAGACAGACCTGCCGATCACGCCACCGCAGATCATTCGCTATCAGCTTGGCCAGGCGCTCGATTTCGACCCCGGCGAGCGCTATGCGTATTCGAATTTTGGCTATTCGATTCTCGGGCGCATCATCGAAAAGGTGACCGGCCAACCGTACGAAGATTATGTGCGGAAGGAAGTGCTGCGACCGCTGGGAATCGAGAAGGCACGAATTGGCGGCTCGCTAGAGAGCGAGCGCATGGACGGGGAAGTGAAGTACTACGTGGTAAAGGATGGCACGGGAAACGCGACCACCGGCCCCGGCGCGGGTGAGGCGAAAGTACCGATCTCGTATGGTGTCTGGCGTCAAGAAACGCTCGATTCGCACGGCGGCTGGATCGCCTCGACGCCCGATTTGGCAAAGTTCGCGGCGGCGTTCGATTTAGTTGGCAACGATTCCGTTCGTAGCAACCTGCTCACACCCGCCAGCGTGCGGCAAATGTTCGCTCCGCATGCCGACATGGTCGCGGCCGACGACAAGACAAAGGTCACGGGCCACTATGGCTACGGCTGGATGCTCAATGAAGAAACCGATGCCGACGGCAACAAGCGAATCGTAGCCCGGCATGGCGGCGCGCTTCCTTGCACGGCCGCTTCGCTCATGCACTTTCCGGATGGTGTGAACCTCGCGGTTCTATTCAACCTGGGCCAATCGGCGGATAGTCGCTTTCTCGGTCGGCGGGTCGAAGAGCCACTGATTCGCTACGTTCGCGAGGTAAAAACCTGGCCGGCAACTCCCTGAATCGCAACCTACACTTGCGCCAAGCATTGTCTCTCGGAATTTTGGCCGTTTGGGCCAATCGTGCGGGCGATGCCGCAAAGTAGGGAATTGCCGAATGTCGGGAACAAGCCTGGGCACGTTGGTGACGTACAACCCGTGGTCGATCGGGCCCACGGTGTTGCTCGACGAAATCGCTATGCGGTTCGAGGACTTGCGGGTTCATCATGTGGCGGTCGTCGATGACGAGCGGCATGTGCTGGGCATGATTTCCGAGACCGATTTGATCCGAGCGCGGCAAGCGCAGCGCATTACCCCGGCCCTGGCGGGCGGTGGCGATTCAAAGGAGTCGCCAGCCGTGTTTGCTCGCGATGCGATGTCGCGCGACGTGCTGACGATCGACCGCAATGCAAATTTTCGCGACGCACTGGGCCTCCTACTGCAGCGGCAGATTCACGCGCTACCTGCTGTGCAAGAAGAACGTCTGGTCGGCATGATCAGCAGCCGCGATTTTCTCCGAGAATTTTCCTATGGCGAGTTGCCTGGGTCGCGCGAGCCCGTTTCGAGCCTGCTCTCCGCCAAGCCTCTGGAATCGTTGACTCCCGACATGAATTTGGACGAAGCCCTGCTCGCCATGCAGGAAGCCGGCGTTTCCACATTGGTCGTCGCTCAAGGCGATTGCCCGATTGGGGTTGTGACGCAGCGCGATATCGTTCGCGAAAAATACGGGTCCGAGGATCCGTCGGAGCCTTCGCCCGGCACGCGTGCGAGCAAACCGCTGTTGAAAGTGGCCAGAAATTCGCCCCCCATTCGCAGCGGCCAACGGCTGTGCGAGGCTGCGGCAGTGATGATCGATCACAGCTTGCCGGCCGTCACGGTCGTGAACCAATCGAATCGCCTCCTTGGCCTAATCACAGAAGACGATCTGCTGCGCGTGCTGTACGATGCGTTGGCATGAAGCCCGCCGCATCGCTCAATTCACAAATCATCGCCTGCGAGCGGTGCCCGCGTTTGCGCGAATATTGCCGCGAGATCGCCCAGACGAAGCGACGTGCTTACGCCGACTGGGAATACTGGGGTCGGCCCGTGCCGAATTTTGGCGTCGCGCCAGCGAAGCTACTCATCGTCGGCCTCGCACCGGCGGCTCATGGGGCCAATCGCACCGGGCGGATGTTCACCGGCGATCGCAGCGGCGAGTGGCTCTATCGCGCGCTCCACAAAGCGGGCTTTGCCAATCAAGCGACGTTTGAGCGGGCCGATGACGGGCTATCGCTCATTGATTGTGCAATCACAGCCGTTTGCCACTGCGCCCCACCTGATAACAAGCCCTTGCCCGACGAAATCGTCAATTGTCGAGAGTGGCTGACGAAGACAATCGACATAACGCGGCCCCACGTGCTGCTCGCCCTGGGCCAAATTGCCTGGAAAATCGCGATCGCCGAATGCCGGCGGCGCGAGTGGTATGCGGGAGCCGTGCCGAAATTCGGGCACGGAGCTAAGGTGGCATTAACAGACGGCAGATGGCTTTTAGGCTCTTATCACCCCAGCCAACAAAACACCTTCACTGGCAAACTCACCGAGCCGATGTTCGACGCCGTCTTCGCCGAAGCGCGACGTCTGATATCAAAAGCCTGAACCCCGACCCCCCCTCACTTCCGCACCTGCTCGAAGTAATGCACGCCCTTCTTGTTCGACGTGGCCACATCCAGCAGCCCATCGCCGTTGACGTCGGCGACTTCGAATTGCGTCCCCACGCCGCTGTCGTGGTCGATTTCGTGCGGCTTCCAACTCGGCTTGCCGCCGGCACGGTTTAGTTCGAACCAGAACAGCACCGCCGGGTCACCAGGGTTGATGTCACCCTTGGGACCGTGCGCCCAAAATCGCTTGCCCGTGACGAAATCGAGTTGGCCATCGCCGTTCATATCGGCCATGCACAGCGCGTGAGTCTGTGTGAAGCTGTCATCGATCAAGTGCGTCTGCCATTTGCCACCAGCCTGTTGCTCGTGCCACCACATGCCGACTTTGTGAGCTGCGGTGGAGAGCACGTCATTGTCACCGTCGCCGTCGATGTCGAAAGCGAACATCTGGGCACAGTCCTCACCGAGCGGCGCTGCGTGAAATTTCCACTCCGCATCGGATTGCTGGGCCGGCGCCTCCCACCAACCCTCTCGGCACAAAATATCCTGGCGGCCGTCCTTATTGATGTCCCCCGCGCCGATGCCGTGCGAATAGCGCTTGGTGGAAGGCGCGCCGGCAGCCGAAACCGCGTGAACCTTCCACAATGCATACGGATCGCTCGTGCGGGTCATGAAACCCATTCGCCGCGCCGGCCCGTCAAAATTCTTCGGATCGGGAGAAAACGCCGCGAGCAGATCGAGCTTGCCGTCGCCATCGATATCCACCATTTGCGGACTCTCGGTGTTCGTCACCGGCGTCAGAATGTGCTGCTTCCACGGCGTGTCGGCTTTTTTCGGATTCTCCAGCCACCACGTCATCGCACCCGGCCAATCGACCACGATCAAGTCAGCCCAGCCATCGCCGTTCAGGTCGTCGGTAAAGGTCTGAAACGCATGGCTGTAGTTCAACGGGTCGTACACCGGTGCCTTGTCGGCGGCGAGCTGCATTTTCCAATCCGGTGCCGCATACCACACCGTGCCGGCGGCAATATCCTTCTTGCCATCGTGGTTGAAATCGCCGACAGCCACCCCTTCGCTGCGAAACACGGTGTCGAGCACCGCTCGCTTGAACGAGATCGGCGTTGACAAAGGTGACTGGGCCTGAGCCAATGGGTTCAACATGCAACTCCAACCGGCGACCAACGCAATCACAACCAACAATTGAATTTTCATCGGCCCACACCACCCGCTTGCGGCTAAACAGTTAATTAACAACGGACCCCATTCTATCGACCGCGCACTCGCAATACAGCGCGTCCACAACAGTCTTGTAAAAAACACGGTCTTCGGCCACGATTCTGGCTGCCATGTTTCGCTGCCTATCACTATTGCTGCCCGGCTGGCTTCATCGCTCTTCATGGGTGAGTGCGGCCTTCGTCGTCTGCCTTTCCGCCGCGAGTTTGCTTCTCGTATCTCCGGCGCGTTCGCAAGTCGATGACGCGACGGACCTCCCGGCCGCTCCCGCGCCGCCCAAACCCCGCTCCCGCGATTACGCTTCCGTCTTCCCCGCAGGCTCTCCCTCGCTCCCCACCAGCGACCGCTTCCTCGCCCACCAGTCGGCCGCTCTGGCACTCGAAAATCTTTCGCTCTATGGCGACGGCATCGGCATGTTTGCCACGCCCGTCGTCTCCAAATTCTTCTTCGGCTACTCGCGCGATCCAAGCTGGAAAGGCCGTATCGTCCGCAACTTGTCGCGCGGTGCCATCGGACTTTACTCCGAGGCTGAGAATCCCTTGGGATATCACGACCAGGTGTACGAAGGGGTAAAAGTCGTCGTCACCGGCTGCGCGACCTGTCATTCGGGCCGCGTGCTCGGCCGTGAGGTTGCCGGCTTGGGAAATAAAAACATCGATCCCTATGCTCTGGGCCGCTGGATCGAATTTGCCGACACGGCTTTGTCCCGCCCGTCCGCAGCGACGAGTGTCGCGGCTCGCGACCTGCGCCGCCGCAGCCTGGTGATGGCCGAGCGACTGCAGGAACCCGAAATTTGCAACCTGACGCAAGGCATGGTGGCGGTGTCGAATGTTGGCCGCTGGTTCTACGAACAAAATGGCCAGAAAATTCCTGCCGGCACGACGCCCGCGGCCGTCAAGGTGCCCACCCTCTGGGGTTATGGAAGGAAAATCGAAGTCGGCCTGTTTTGCGATGGCATGGGCCACGGCCATAACAGCGCCTGGGCCGCGGTAGTCGAACTGACGGCAGGCAACACCACCGAAAACATCCGCCAGCAATTCGATCGCATTGAGGTTGTCGAGGAGCTATTTGGAGATCTGCTGCCGCCGGCTTATCCCCTCGCCATCGATCAAGCGCGGGCCCGGCAAGGCAAACTCACGTTCGAGCAGCATTGCCAGCAGTGTCACGGAGCCTATGAGCGAGATGCCGCAGGCTGGCCCGTCTATCAACCGCCGCTGCATTTGCCAATTGCCGAAATCGAAACCGATTCCGACCGGCTGAATCTCGTCACTCCCGATTTCCTCAAGCTCGTCAATCAAACGTCCCTGGGCGAAAAAATTCGCCCGAACCCAAACTACGTCAGCGGTTATTTCGCTCCGCGGCTGGAAGGCATCTGGGCCCGCTTTCCTTACTTACACAACGGTTCTGTTCCCAATTTAAACGCACTGCTGACCGCGTCCGATCGGCGGCCCAAATATTTTGAACTGACCAATGCCGGCGAAGCCAACCGATATGACGCCGAGCGTGGCGGATTGACCGTTCCGCCGTCCGATTCGGGCAAAGACACCGAACTGCGCACCCTCGCCGCCGAAGGTGCCCGCGATGTATATGACACCTCCCGCATCGGCCACTCGAACCAAGGCCACGCCTTCGGCATCGATCTTTCGCCCACCGAAAAATCGGCATTGATCGAGTATCTCAAGACGCTCTAACCTGACTGACCGCACTGCCCACCATCGTTGGCTACAAGCTGCCGCGCAGGAGCGCGACCAAGCCGGTGGCAATCGGGCTAGCCCATTACGGAGATCTATGGTGACTGCAGACGACGCGACAACTTTCACTCCCGGTCCGACACCGAACACCGTTCGCGCCTCAGATGGAAAAATCCTGAGCGCACCGGCTGGCTGGGTTCTCCTTTCACCCGGTGATGCGGCACTGACGCGTCGTGTGAAGGCGGCTGGCGATCATTGGGTCGTGCAGGAGAAGAAGGGCCGGAAACTCTTCTCCAGGGGCGTGTGGGCACCGGCCGCGACGATTGACCAGATTCAGGCCGATCTTGAAGCGGAACGTTCCACAGAGAGCTTTGCCAAACGAAAAGAGGCTGACTCCAAACGCCGGGGAAAAGCACAAGCCGTTTACGTTGAGGATTTTACCGGGGCGGTTGTGGCCTTCCTCGCATTTCACCCGGATCACGCCGCGCTTGCCCGGCGAATGGCTCGTGCCGTGGCCGATCATGCCACGCCGGTCGGCAGCGGAACCGTGGCTCGAACGAAACGAATTCCCGTTGAACAGCGGGCCGAAGCCGCCGTCATCGCGTGGATGAGGCACCAGACCACCGGCTACGACTCGTTGTCGATCCCTCGAATCAAAGGCCAGCGGCGCGAAGTGCGAAGAATGCTGGCCCAGCGCTCCACAGAGTTGCTGGGCCGGTATCGTCGAGGAGAATCCGGAAGCAAAGATTGTCCACTGAAAAAGGCGTTGCAGGAGTAGTACGCACTTCCCCCTCGCGCATGCCAACGGCATGGCGAGATCAGTATCACCCCGCCGCCAAAATCACCGCGTCGCTAAGCGGCATCAACCAAAACTAGTTGCGGCGCAGCGACATCATGAGCTGCAGGATGTACCAGAACAGCAGGGCCACGGAAGCAAACAAGGCCAGCGAAGCAGCGACGTATTGCTCGGTGCGATAGCGGTGCAAAACATTGGACGTGTCGTACAGAATATAACCCGCTGCCAAAACCACCATCGCGCCCGAAAACCAAACGCCGAGCTGAAAATTGAACAGGACGGCGCAAATGATGACGCCGATTGATCCCAGGCCGGCCAACCACAGGTATTTGCCCCACGACGTGAGATCGGACCCGGTGACGAGTACGAGTGTCGTCAGCCCGCCAAACATGAGCAGCGTCAGCACGCCCGCGGTTGGAATCGCCATCGGCGCAACCTGATTCGCAATATACAGCAGCGGCACGAAGATCACGCCTTGCGCGATGACATAGAGCCCCAGGCCCGCATACTGCATCCCGCGCGACACCTCGGACGTGGCCCACGAATTTGCGAGCCAGCTAATGCCCATGAAGCCAAACATGACCGCCAGCCAGCCAAAGCGGCTGGCGAAAATCTGCCGCATTAGGCCGTCCAGCGTGGCTACGGGAACCAGCGTAAACACGGCCGCCTCAAAAGCCACAAACAGCAGGATCGCTCCGAAAAGATGCACGTACGTTCGCCGGATGAACGTGGATCGCTCCTGCTCCTCGGCCAGAATTGCCGGCACGGCACCGAAGGATGGCGCTTGGTAGGGATTCTGATAAGAATTTTGGGACGGATAGCTCACGGCGATCTCCAAAAGAGACAAACGACCTTGCCCGACGGGCTATTAAAACTCTATGCCCCTCGGTAAGGGGCGTCAACCTTGAAGAAGACGTACATCGTCCATACTCAGGCCGGTTCTAACGAAGTTCCACCCGCTAATTCGGCCTACCTTGCTGGAAAAGGCTCCCTGTGGCTGCCTGCAAGACCTCAAGCAGTACAACCAGGGCTTGTCGCCCGGCTGTCACCGCCAATGATAGAGATGTCTGCAAGCTCCTGTCGCTTTGCAGCGAACACTCTTAAGCAGCGCAATGATCGCTCCCAGCAGTGGCCAGCTTTACCGGGATTACCGTCACCAGCTTCGTGACCATTCCGCCAAATCAAATCCAGCAGCGTCTTTCAAGGCAAACAGCCCGCATGCCAGAGGATTCGGCCAATTGCTTCGTGAGTTTTTGCGACTGCTCCGCGGTCACCGCTGGGCGATCGGCTTTGCGCTGGCCACGCTCACGCTCGCGACGCTGCTGCGGCTGGTCCCGCCGCTGGCGATCAAACTGGTAGTCGATAACGTGCTCAACGACCGCCCCTTGCCGAACTGGTGGGCTGAGCAGTACGGCTTGCCCACCGACCGCTACCAGTTGTTGTACTGGGTCGGCGGAGCAGTCGGCATCGTCTCCTTGCTCGCGACTGCAATCCATTTGAGCGGCCGCTGGTACGCCACCAAAGCCGTGAACAAGCTGCAAGTAGCCATTCGCCACCGCGTCTTCGCCCACGCCGTGCGTCTGCCGCTGCACCGGGTGTATCAACTCAAGTCGGGCGGGGCCACGAGCCTGCTCCGCGAAGACGCCGGCGGCATCTCCGATCTCGTCTTCAGTTTGCTCTACAACCCGTGGCGGGCAATTATCCAGCTCTGCGGCAGCTTGATCGTGCTGGCTTGGGTCGATTGGCGCATGATGCTGGGCGGGATCGTGCTCGTGCCAGCGGTTTACGCTACACATCGGACCTGGATCAATCGCATCCGCCCGTTGTATCGCGACATCCGCTCGCAGCGGCAAAAAGTCGATAGCCAGACCACTGAAGCCTTCGGTGGCATGCGCGTCGTGCGAACCTACGGCCGCGAGCGTAGCGAAACGACGCGCTTTGTGGTTGGCAACCACCTCATGGCCAGGCAACAGCTATTCGTGTGGTGGTGGACCCGTGTGGTCGAGCTGACCTGGGAGGTGCTCATCCCGGGCGCTTCCATTAGCCTGTTAATCTACGGCGGCACGCAAGTGCTCCAGGGGCGGCTGACGATTGGCGACGTGACGATGTTTCTCGTGTACCTCACCATGCTCCTCGGTCCGCTGGCGACGTTGGCCAATAGCGCCACCACATTTCAAAACAACTTGGCAGGGCTCGACCGCGTGCTCGACCTGCTCGAAGAGCCGCTGGAGACCGCGCACACTCCGCCCACGAAGTCCCTCGCCATCGACAGGGTCCAGGGGCGAATCGCATTCTCGGGCGTCAACTTCCAGTACCCCGGTTCGCAACAATCCGTCCTGCACGACATCCACTTAGACGTCGAGCCAGGACAAACCGTGGCGCTCGTTGGTCGCAGTGGGGCGGGTAAGACCACGCTGTGCAATCTGGTGGCTCGGTTTTACGACCCCACGGCCGGCAGCATTTGCCTGGATGGCGTTGATCTGCGCGACCTGCCGGTGGATGCCTACCGCAGACTCCTCGGCATTGTCGAGCAGGACGTATTCTTATTTGACGGGACAATTGCCGAGAACATCGGCTATGGGCTGCGGAACGCCAGTCTTCAGGCGATCGAGCAAGCGGCGATCGCGGCCAATGCCCACGAATTCATCCACGGGCTCGAACGGGGCTACGACACGCTGATCGGAGAACGCGGGGTGCGGCTCAGTGGCGGTCAGCGACAGCGGCTGGCGATTGCTCGCGCTCTCCTGGCCAACCCGCGGATTCTGATTCTCGACGAGGCGACGAGCAATTTGGATAGCGAGAGCGAGCGGCTCATCCACCAGAGCCTGGAGCGGCTCATGCTCGGGCGCACTTCGTTCGTTATCGCCCATCGGCTAAGCACCATTGTGCGTGCCGACAAGATTGTAGTGATGGACCAGGGCCGAATCGTTGAAACTGGTACCCATACCGAGTTAATGGCCGTCAGCGGTCGATACCGGCAAATGGTGGAAATGCAGACGAGTGCCTACAGTGAGCAGCGCCATGCGCAGTAGGTAGGTTTGATCTGACGCGAGAATTGTGGTTAATCAGACTGCTCATTATCGAAAACTTAGCGATGCGGTCCTTGAAAATCGGCAATCCTCATAAAAAGTCCGTGGCAAACCCGTCAGGAGGACTGCAAAGTCAGGTTTTGAAGAGGATTGCTAGCCCTTGGGCGGGGCCCCACTGAATTTGGTCGGCTTGGGCGCGGAGGGGTTCGTGCGGATCGGAGCGGAAGATGCGCAGGACGGTGGTGGCAGCGGTCG
>JANNTN010000852.1:0-11196 GCA_031394445.1 Anatilimnocola sp. | reverse complement strand
TCCACAATCAATGATTTCCTGAAGGAAGGCATCTCCGTCGCCGCCATCAACTATCGCTACATCCTGCAAACCATGGAGCAAAAGGTCGAGCCGCCCGTAAAAGGCTGCCTGCACGACGCCGCGCGAGCCCTCCAAACCATTCGCTCCAAAGCCAAAGAATGGAACGTCGATCCCAAGCGGGTCGGTGCCACTGGCGGTTCGGCCGGCGCTTGCACCTCCCTCTGGCTCGCCCTTCACGACGACATTGCCGATCCCAACAGCAGCGATCCAATCGCCCGCGAATCATCGCGGCTCACCTGTGCCGCCGTCGGCGGAGCCCAAACCTCGCTCGACCCCAAAGAGCTCCGCGAGTGGATTCCCAATGCCATCTACGGCGGTCACGCCTTCGGCTTCGCACAAAAAGGCCGCGCCCGTCCTGAAGAATTCGACCTGCTCATCGCCAACCGCGAGAAAGTCCTGCCCTGGATCAAAGAATACTCCCCCATCGAGCACGTCTCTTCCGACGATCCGGCTATCTACCTCGACTACCCGAATCAAAAGGCACCACCCGCGGTCGGCCAAAAAGAATCCGACCCCACGCACTCGGCCATGTACGGCGTCAAGCTCGCGGAGAAGCTGCAATCGGCCGGCGTCGAGGTCGTCGTTGCCTATCCCAGCCACGAAGATCAGAAATATGGCTCGATCACCAAGTTTTTAATTGCGAAGCTCAAGTGACGCGTTGTGAACATGCCATTCGCGATACGCATCTTTGCCCCGATCGCGAAGCTTCTCATTGCGTAACTATCTTGCCGAATGGAGCGAACCAGGGAAAACCGCTGATTTCGCGGATGGGCGCGGATGGAACGAATGCTTCGCATGGCGTTATCTGCCTGCATTTCATCCGCGAAATTCCGCGTCATCCGCGGTTCCAAATTCCTTTGCTACTTCATACGGCGAAACAGTCACGAAGTTTCTCATTACGAAGCTGAAGTGACCCCGCCCCCCGCCCCGTCCGCTGCGGTGCCTTTGCTTCCCTCCTTAAAGAATTCCGCGCCGACGGCATAACAACGCTCCGTCATCCGTCGGCACCACACCACCTTCACGGCCCGGGTAACACCATCCGCCAGCGTCACATCCAGCCGCTGGTTGGGATAGAGCTGCTGCGTGTGTAGCAAGCTAATTCCGCCTCGAGATAAGTCCCGCAGCAGCACCTCACACGCCGTCGGCTGCCGCTCCGGCTGATCCTTCGACGGATAGATCACCGCCTTCATCCGCGATCGGTAGTAAAACCGCGGAAATCGCCGCTCATCGTTCCAATGCAGCGGCAGCGGGCCGGTCTTCGCGAAAAATTCGGCGTCCGACTCAACCAGCGCGTCCGTCTCAGCCAGTGATACTTCCTCGTTGTCCACTTGCAACGTGTCGCTCATCTTGCACTCCGTACATGGCTGGTCCAGCAGGTCACCATCTCCGCATCGAACCAAGCACCAGCATGTTTCTCTAAATGTTCGCACACTTCCGCCCGCGGCATCGGCTTACGATACGGCCGTTGGCAAGTCAGCGCGTCAAATACGTCCGCTACACCGCAAAGCCGCGCCCACGGATGGATCTCCGCGCCATAAATCCCCGTCGGATATCCCGTCCCGTCCATTTTCTCGTGATGTTGATACACCATCATCAACTGCGACCAAGAAAGATCCTCGCGTTCCACCAGTTCGCGAAAACCGCTCACCGGATGTTCCCGAATAATCTCCCATTCCTCGTCCGTCAGTTTGCCCGCCTTGTTCAAAATGCTCAGCGGAATGTGCCGCTTGCCAATGTCGTGCAGCAGCCCTCCCGCTGCGATCTGCGAAATTTCCTTCGCATCGACAATGCCCAACCGACCAGCCAGCATCACGCTATACACGCTCACGTTGCAAACATGCGTGAACGTGTAATAGTCGTGCTCCAGCGTCGTGAACAACTCGCGAAACGGCATCGCTTCGTTGGCTACGACCTGCGCCATCTGGCCGCCAAAGTCCATCGCCACCGCCACCATCTGGTCGTGGTCGCTTGCGCCCAATGCCTCTTGAAACGCCGCTCTTGTGGCTTCCCGCAGCGCTTCCACGCGCGCCGTCGCCGGTGCCTCCGGGTCGCTCAACACCTGCGTGCACATATAATGTTTGTACGCGTCCGCATACTCACACTTGATATACAGCCGATCGACTCCATCCTCCTTCAATCGCTCTACATCTTCCGACTTCAGCGGATAGCTCGCGCTGCGATACAGTTCCGTATGCGTGCTCCCCGCCCGCCGCAGATACAAATCGAACTCCAGGATCGACGCCCGGCTGATCGACGCCGTCGCGATCGGCAGGTAACCGTGATGTGCCACTGCGGTTGACACGATTGTGCTGGCCTCAAAGGGAATTCACCCCCACCGGGGTACGGATGTCCGCAAAACTAGCTTTCAGCAACGCCTCGCGGGCTGTTCAACCGCGATTTAGGAAAAAAAGTGGCCTCCAACGGTCGCTCATTGCCGAAATTTCCCCTTCCTTTGTCAATTTCCTAATAACCCGATTCATCCCTACGCCCGCTACCAGCCGATTCTTCCTCACATCCCCCCACATAAAATCGACGCCAGCATTGCGCGCCTGTCACCAACCTCCCGTAGCTGAATTCGTGAGAATTCACATCCTTTCCGACACCTCACAATCCTCCCGGCTTACTCCCTCCGCACCGGCCGCAACCCGTGGCCGAATGCGGGGTTAAATATCTTTGGTCCGATGGCTCGCTTGGAGGGTAAATCGGTCCCAAGACGATGGGAAAAGCGCGTGACAGCCGTTTTTGGCCCGGTTACAATTCAACGAACCTGGGTGATTGTTGGTGTTGGTCGGCTAGCTAGCTTTTCCGATTGTTGACTTGTCCGATTGTTTGATAGCGCAGGAATCCTTCCCGCCTGATCCTGCGCGAATTGTGCGACGTGTCGGTCCCACCAAATGCCTGCAGCAGTCCGCTGGAGTTAGTTCAATGTCAGCCTCTCCCAATTCAAGTTCGCGCCGCCGTCGCGGCAATACTTTGCTATTCGCCGTGGGCAGCATCGCCGTCGTAGCCATGCTTTTGCTCACCGGCTGGTGGATGTTTGGCGGCGGCAGCAACGATGAACTGCTCGACCTGTTGACCACCGAAGTTTCTTACGGTCCCTACGACTACGTCGTCATCGAGCAAGGCACGGTGGAAAGCGCCACCAATACCGAATTGCGTTGCCAGGTCCGTTCCCGCGGTAGCGGTGGTGGCGGAGGCGGTGGTGGCAGCAGCCTCGGCGGCAGCAGCACCACTATTATGGATGTCGTGCCCGAAGGCACGATCGTCAAGGAAGGCGACATTGTGGTCGAGCTCGATTCCAGCGGCCTGTTGCTCGAAGAAAATTCGCAAAAGATTCAGGTGAGCAACCGCGAGTCCCTTTTGGCCCAAGCTCAAAACGCCTTGAAGGCCGCCGAGATCGGCAAGACCGAATACCTCGAAGGTCTCTATGTTTCCAACGAAAAGCTGGTTTTCAGCGAGCTATTCATGGCGGAGCAAGCCTATCGCACCTCGGAGCAGGCCGTGAAGTCGGCCAAGTCCCTGTTGGAAAAGAACATCATCACCGCGCTCCAGCTAGAATCGGCCGAGGTGGGCCAGGCCAATGCCAAAAATCAGCTCGACAACGCCACCACCAAGCTCAACACGCTCCGCAATCTGACCAAGCAAAAGGAGGTCACCGTCCTTGATGCCAACATCGCTTCAGCCGAGGCCAATTATAAAACCCAGCTAGCCAGCCTGCAGCTCGAGCAAGACAAGCTCAAGGACATCCAAGATCAGATCGCCAAATGCACGATCAAAGCCACCGCTTCGGGGCAGGTCGTCTATGCCAATGAGACCGACATGTTCCGCTCCAGCTCATCCTCGCAGTTCGTTGTCACTCCGGGTGCCATGGTCCGCGAACGGCAGGTCATCATCCGCCTCCCCAATGCCAACGACATGCAGGTCAAGGCCACCGTCAATGAAGCACGCGTCACGCTGATTCGCGCCGGCCTCCCCGTTTCGATCCGCGTCGATGCCCTCAAGGACGAAGTGGTCGAAGGCGAAGTCACCAAGGTCAACCAATATGCCGAACCGGGTGGTTTTTCTACTGGCAACATCAAGCGTTATTCCACCATCATCAAAATCAAGAACCCGCCCCCAGAGCTGCGCGTCGGCATGAACGCCGAAGTCCGCATCCACGTCGAGCGCAAGCCCAACGCCCTGCAAGTTCCCGTGCAGGCTCTGGCCGAATTGAAGGGACACTATTTCACGCTGGCTAAGGTCGGCGACACGTACGAAACCCGCGAAGTCAAAATCGGCTCCACCAACGACAAAGTTGCCACCATCGAAAGCGGCTTGAAAGAGGGCGACGAAGTCGTGATGAATCCCCGTTCGGCCGGCGCACTTCTCAAGCTTCCCACCCTCCCCGACGTCTCCACCGTCGTCCACGATGAAATCAAACGCACCGATCCCAACGAAGCCAAACTGTTAGCCGCTGCCGCCGCCAAGAAGGGCGCTGCCGACATGACGCCACGCGACATGGTCGCCCGCTACATGGAAGCCGACCTCGACAAAGACGGCAAGCTTTCCCTGAAGGACGAAGTCACGAAAATGGACGAACGTGCCCAGCAGCGATTTGCCACGGCTGACACCAACAACGACGGCTTTCTGGAAAACCGCGAGCTGTTGAGCGTCGCGACTAGCGCCATTCAGAAAATGAAATCGAAAGGCGGTGGCCAAGGTGGCGGACGCCGTGGTGGTGGCGAAGGCGGTCCCCCGGGAGGCGGCGGTCCCGCCGGCGGCCAACAATAATTGTCGTAATTGTCGTCTTTCGCTCTGCGAAAGAAACGTCCCTTTCCCACGAAAGCCGCGTAGCCGCGACCTATGAATAGCCGGGGGTGAAGCGCAGCGGAACCCCCCGGATAGCATGCGATAATAACGTTCTAGCCGCGTAGCGGCGAAACAAACCTCTCGACAGGAAACTAACTCAGGACCGCACTGAATGACCGCCGCCGCCCGACTTATCAACATCACCAAGGACTACGTCCTCAAAAGCGAAACCGTCCGCGCCCTCCGCGGCGTCACGTTCGAGGTTCCCGCCGGCGACTATGTCGCCATCATGGGCCCTTCCGGCTCCGGAAAAAGCACCCTGCTCAATTTGCTCGGCTGCCTCGATAAGCCCACCGCCGGCGAGTTCTATTTGGGCGACGACGACGTGGCTCAAATGACCGACGATCAACTGGCGTACATCCGCGCTACGCGAATCGGCTTCGTCTTTCAGTCGTACAACCTCATCCAGCAATACACCGTTCTCGAAAACATCGAAGTTCCCTTGCTCTATCAGGGTGCCCTGTCTGCGAAGGGACGCGCGCGGTGCCGTCATCTTGCCGACATGGTCGGACTGGGGGATCGCCTGGGCCACCGCCCCACGCAGCTCTCTGGAGGTCAGCAACAGCGCGTCGCCATCGCCCGCAGCCTCGTCAACGATCCCTATTTCATGCTCACGGACGAAGCCACGGGTAACCTCGACTCCGTCACCAGCGAGGAAATCCTCGGCATGTTCGAGCGGCTGAACGACGAAGGCCGCACGATCATCATGGTCACCCACGAAGACGACGTCGCCGCCCACGCCAAACGCATCGTCCGCCTCCGCGACGGCCTGCTACAAAGCGACAAGCTCAACGACAACCGCATCCGCGCCCACAAAAAATCCTCCGCCCCCGGCGTCTCCCTCCCCACACCCGAACCCCACGCTCACGTCCCCGTCGTCGCCGAAGTAGCCTAACCACTCACCTACTCACCCACCCGGCTAACAACCGCCACCATGTTCCTCCTCCGCACCTTCCAACTCGGCATGAAAAGCCTGCTGCTGCACCCCATGCGGTCGCTGCTCACCGTCTTGGGTATCTTCATCGGCGTCGCCAGCGTTATCTGGCTTCTCGCCATCGGCGAAGGCATCAGCCAGGAAGCCCAACGGCAGATCGAAGGCCTCGGCGCGGAAAATATCATCGTCCGCTCCATCAAACCGCCTGCCGAAGTCATGGGCAGCTCCGACGCGCCGATTCCCTACGGCCTGAAGCGCGAAGAGTTCGATATGCTCGTGCAGACCATCCCCACGATCAAATCCGCCCTTCCCATTCGTGAAGTCCGCCGCACCTTTACCTTCGACGGCCGCAATGAAGATGGCCGCCTCGTCGGCTGCACCCCCGATTATTTCGATGTGACCCGGCTCAAACTGGAGCGCGGCCGCCTCCTCACCGATTCCGATGTGGACAATCGCCACAATTTCTGCGTCCTCTCCAGCGGCATCGCCGAACGCCTCTTCCCCTATCAAGATCCCATCGGCAGACGAGTTTTCCTCTCCGAAAACAAAGACTACTACGAAGTGATCGGCGTCCTCGAGTATCGCACTCCCACCGCGGCCATCGGCGGCTCGCTCGAAGCTCAAGACTTCAATACCGACATCTACATCCCCATCTCCACGCTCCGCCAGCGCATCGGCGACTTTGTTTACACCCGCCGCGGCAGCTCCCGCACCTCCGAAATCGTCGAGCTCAACCAAATCACCCTCCGCGTCAAATCCGTCAAGGACGTCCGCGCCACGGCTGATCTCGTCCGCAAAACGCTCCGCGTCCCCGAAGAATCAAAATCCAAAGACCCTCGGCTCACGCTCGCTTCCGTAAAGGGCGGCAAGGCCGTCATGGACGGAACCTATGCGGAATCGCCCCCGCGGCTCGATGTCGCCGTGATCGTGCCCGAAGAGCTTTTGGAGCAAGCCCGCGTCACGCGCCTCATGTTCATGGTCCTCATGGGCATGATCGCCGCCATCTCGCTCGTCGTCGGCGGCATCGGCATCATGAACATCATGCTCGCCACCGTCACCGAGCGCACCCGCGAAATCGGCATCCGCCGCGCCCTCGGCGCGACGCGCATGCACATCATCATGCAGTTCCTTGTCGAAACAATCTCCCTCTCCGTCGTCGGTGGCCTCACCGGCATCCTCGCCGGCCTCCTCTGCCCGGTCATCATCACTGGCGCGCGCGATTTCGCCTATTGGTACGCCCCGAATCTGATGGCCGACCTGCCCGAAGTCGTCCAGCGCGTTGAGCCGCAAATCGTGCTTCTCTCCCTCCCGCTCGCCTTCGGCATCTCCGTCATCGTCGGCGTCGTCTTCGGCCTCTACCCCGCCTACCGCGCCGCCCAGATGGACCCCATCGAAGCCCTCCGCCACGAATAGCGGACTTCCGTTAATTTCCCGTAAAAAATCACGCGAACCTCGCCCCCCATTTTTCGCTCTTGATTTTTTGACCCTTCAATACAATCATTGAAGAGACGTGTCGTGCCTCACGCGGCGCGACTTTACTAGCAGCTCGTAGTACGCCGCATCTTTCGGCATCGCGGCGGAACCGGGGTAACTTCTAGTGGAAAGGAGGTGGTCTAGTGATTCCTGTCTGTACCAGCCGAGGTGGCGCCAGCTAATCGAGCCGGCGGGCTGCGATTCGGCAGCCACCAAAAACCCCTCGCTCACAGATCACCTGTGATCGAGCTACCTTGGGCCCGGCCTTTCCGCAAAAGCGGTCAGGCCGGGCTTTTTTTATTGACCCGCTCCGCCAAGGTCCCGTTTTTCCGCGAAATCCACAAATCCCCAAATTCTCGCGATGGTTTTCTCGCTCCCCGGTGACTCACTCCCTAGCGGAGGTAACCCCCATCAAGGTTGCCCCGCCGGAACGATCGCAAATCTCATCTTCAGCGGGGAGAGGCACACATGTTCGGACGAAAATCGAATTCTCGACAACGTCAACGCAGTCAACGCCGTCACTTTTTGGCCCTGGAAAGCCTGGAATCGCGAAATCTGCTTAGCGGCAGCCCCTGGCAAAATCCGCTGGCCTGTAACGACCTCGACGACGATGGCTCGATCAGCGCGGGGGACGCCCTGGTCGCCATCAACGCCATCAACGCCACCGGCTCGGGCAATTTGTCCGAGCGCATGACCGCTCCCACTCTCGCCGGCGGAGCCAAAAAATACCTCGACGCCGACGGCGATTCCTCCATCTCGGCTTCCGACGTCATCTCCGTAATCAACGCCGTCAACGGCGGCCGCGCCAGCGCCTCCGCCGAAGCTGAAAACGAGTTGCCAACCACTGATGAGCAACCCGACGAAATCGGCCCCGACGTACCCGAGCTAACGCTAACCGATGGTTTCGCTCGCGTCCGCTCAGCCTTAAATGTTGCCGGCGATGTCGATGTCTATCGTGTCACCGCCGCCACCACCGACCTCAACATCGCCCTATTTTCACGCGAAAGCGGCCTCACCGTCTCCCTCGTTGACGAAGCGGGCGATGTCGTAGCCACAGCCGAAGCTGCAACCGGTCCTCGCCAACCCGCAGTACTCAACGCCACGCTCGAAGTCGGCGCAACGTATTTCATCGTCGTCTCCGGAGGCGAAGACGTCACCGGCGGTTACTGCCTCCAAGCGATCGACACCGACAGCGCCCTCCCACCGCCGCGCCGTCTGCCGCCAGCAGAGCTCTTCGCCAAACTCGACGCCGATACCAGTGGCTCGCTTACCCTCGAAGAATTCTCCACCCTGAAGCCACTCAAGGACGCCGTCGCAACGCCCGAGGCTGTCTTCACCAAACTCGACGCTGACGCCGATGGCTCGCTCTCGCTCGCCGAGTTCCTCGCCCTCCTTCCGCCTAAACCCGTAGAAGGTGACGGCGATGAATCGTCAGAACTCGGCTCAGAAAAACCACCCGTCGGTAACCACAAACCGCCGCGCGGTGCCCCACCAGCACCCGCCGATGTTTTCGAGCATCTCGATGCCGACACCGACAGCTCCCTCTCCGCGGAAGAATTCGCAGCCTTTCGCCTGCCCCCCGGCGTCACCACCGCCATCGACGAGCTATTCGCCGGCTGGGACACCGACTCCAGCAGTCTCCTCTCCTTGCGCGAATTCGAAGCCGGCCTCGCTGGCTTGAAAAAGCGATAATTCCCGATCCCCTCACACGGAACTAATCCGCGGCAGCTTGGACACTCTTCCTCGCGTCTCGCAAGTCCAAGCTGCCGCTACGCACAAAGCCGCGACCATTGGTCGCGGTTCTATAGTCCTGAAACTTGCCCACCCCCAATCCACCGCGTAGATTACAGGAGCCTCTGACACCTGATTCCTGACCCCTGACTTCTAGCCCATGGGCATCGTCTATTTCCGCCGCTTTCGCATGGAAATCGACTTGGCACAGCCCCTATTCGCCCAGCCCCAGCTTCCCCCAGAATACCGCCTGGCCCCCTGGAACGACACTCTCCTCGAAGCCCACGCGGACACCAAATTTCAGTGTTTCCATTGGGAAATGGACGCCAATGTCTTCCCCTCGCTCAGCACCCGCGACGGCTGTCACCGCCTGATGGACGACATCAGCCGCCGCAACGGATTTGTACCCGCCGCCACCTGGCTCTTGGAGCATTGGCCGGCCAACGCCCGCCGTCCCACCCCCTGTGGTACCGTGCAAGGCGTTGCAGAAGATAAAGTCGGCGCGATCCAAAATGTCGGCATTTTGCCCGAACATCGCGGCCACGGGCTCGGAACGGTCCTGATGTGGCATTCGCTCGCCGGCTTCAAATCCGCCGGCGTCGAACGCGTCTTTCTCGAAGTCACCGCCCAAAACAGCCGCGCCTGCAGTCTCTACGAACGCCTCGGCTTCCGCCGCACCAAAGTCGTCTATAAAGCTTCCGAGGTTGCACACGCGCAAGCCTAACAGTAGAGTCGGCTGCGACCTGCAAATGACTAATGACAAGTGACAAAGGACCGTCACCCAGTTGTCGTTAACCATTTGTCATTTGTTTTCCGTACCCCAGCCGTCCCGCTTGTTCCGTGACTCAAAAAATCTTCAACCATTCGTTCGATAATGGCCTCACCCTCGTTGCCGAGGAAATGCCCTGGCTCGAATCGGCCGCCTTCGCCCTCCTCATGCCCGCCGGCTGCGTCTATGAACCGGCAAAAAAGCTCGGTCTGGCATCGCTGACATGCGAAATGTCCCAGCGCGGCGCGGGAGATCGCGATAGCCGGCAGTTCCTGGCCGATCTGGAAAATCTCGGTGCCGACAGCTCCGCCTCGGTTTCCATTGCACATACATCCGTCGGCGGCGCGATGCCCGCCGAGAGCCTGCCGCAAGTCCTCTCGATCTTTGCCGATCTCGTCCAGCGGCCCCACCTCCCCGCCGACCAACTCGAAGACGCCCGCCTCGGCTGCCTGCAAGAAGTCAAAGCCATCGAAGACGACCTGGCCCAAAAAACGATGCAGCAGCTCCGCCGTTCGCATTACCCCGATCCCTGGGGCCGCAACACCCAAGGCACCGAAGCCACGCTGAGCAGCGTCACCATCAAAGACGTCAAACAATATTTCCAGCAGCTCTATTCGCCGCGCGACGCCATTCTCAGCGTCGCCGGCAAGATCGACTGGCCCAAGCTAAAGGCTGATGTCGAAAAGCTCTTCGGAAATTGGGCCGCCAAGCCGCAAGCGCCGCTCACCCCCGCCCCCCCCACGCGCGAATATTGCCATCTACCCACCGATTCGAGCCAAACACACATCGGCATCGCCACCGACGCCGTCCCCTACACGCATCCCGACTATTTCCAAATCCGCGGTGCCATCGGCGTCCTCAGCGACGGCATGAGTTCGCGGCTCTTCACTGAAGTCCGCGAAAAACGGGGCCTCGTCTATACCGTTTTCGCCTCGCTCCATTCGCTCCGCGAACGCGGCTCCATCATGGCCTACGCCGGCACCACCGCCGAGCGCGCCCAGGAAACGCTCGACGTCATGCTCGCCGAGCTCAACCGCCTCTACGACGGCATCACCGCCGACGAAATCGATCGCCTCAAAGGCCGCATCAAGCGGGCCCTCATCATCCAACAAGAAAGCAGCCCCTCACGCGCCGGCTCCATCGCCCTCGACTGGTACTACCTCAGCCGCGTTCGCACCATGCCAGAGCTGAGCCAGATTATCGACAACCTCACCGCCGACAGCATCAACGCCTACCTCGCCGCCCATCGCCCCAGCCACTTCACCATCACCACCGTTGGCCGCGATAAACTGCAGGTGAAGTGATGACAAAAATCCGCGTTTGGCACTTTGCTGCACTTGGCACTTGGCTTTTGGCTCTTGGTTCTTCTCTGGCCGCAGCG
>JANNTN010000818.1:0-2432 GCA_031394445.1 Anatilimnocola sp. | reverse complement strand
TGAGTTTGGTGCTCCACGAAGGAATCAAAGCAACGGCCCTTGCCTAAGACCAGACCCTTGCAATAGTGCCGGAAGATTAGATGCGATTGCCGTGTGTTTTGTGACGATTGGGCTCGGAGACTAACGATTACATGAAATCTTGTTCAGAGATTGCCAATTTAAGCCGGTAGTTTTGCAACTTCACTCTGCAACATCTCGACGTCGACTTTATGGTTTTGACCATCGTCAATCAGCGTGACGAAGTCGTCGATCAAAGCGGCTCCATCCAACGTCAGGCGACTGGCGATCGCGTTTGTGCCGCCATTGTGAATGGTGATGTGATAAAAGGTTTCCCGATAGCGATAGTGAATCTGGAACTGGTCCCATTCTGCCGGGAGACAGGGCGCAAAACGTAGCTTGTCCACCTCGAGGCGTAAGCCGAGCAAAGACTCCACGATCA
The DNA here is from genome assembly GCA_031394445.1 of Anatilimnocola sp. Lineage (GTDB taxonomy): Bacteria > Planctomycetota > Planctomycetia > Pirellulales > Pirellulaceae > CAYLLN01. The sequence goes on along the minus strand of JANNTN010000818.1, from coordinate 1,993 downwards.
GGCGGTACATCCAGCCGGCTGAGCCGGTGTACCACGTCCAGCCACCGCGGCCGGTGTGCGGTGCGACGCCGTACACGTCAGCGGCCACCACATACGGCTCGACGCGGTAGGTGGCGACATCGGCTGGCGTCGTGGCATGCGAGATAGGGTTGATAAGTGAGAACAGCTCCCACGCACGCACGCCATCTCCCCTGGCAGCCTCTGCCATCACGGTCCAAATGGCGCTGTGGGTGTACTGACCGCCATTTTCACGGACCCCCGGCACGTAACCTTTGATGTAACCAGGGTTGAGGTTCGACTTGTCGAACGGCGGATCGAGCAGCAGGATGATGCCTTCGTCCCGCCGGACGAGGCGACGACCGACGCATTCTAGGGCCACGTTCGTCCGCTCTTGCGTGCCCGCGCCAGAGAGAACCGCCCAGCTTTGCGAGATTGCATCAATCTGGCATTCTTCGTTCGCCGCAGATCCCAGCGGTGTGCCGTCGTCAAAGTATGCTCGACGATACCACTCGCCATCCCAGCCGTGCTCCTCAATATTGCCTCGTAGGCGGCCGGCTTCGACCGTGTATCGGTCGGCGAGTGCCAGGTCGCCTCGTTGCTGCGCTATATCGGCAAACTGGGTGAGCACCTGAAACAGGAAAAACGCAAGCCACACACTCTCACCCTGGCCGTGCTGGCCGACGAGATTCATGCCGTCGTTCCAGTCGCCGCAACCCATCAATGGCAGGCCATGATTTCCAAATCGCAAACCGTGGTCGAGCGCGCGAACTCCGTGCTCATAGAGCGTGCCGATGTCGTCCGAAATTTGTGGCAGGTCGTAGTTGGATTCCTCGTCGTCGCGCAAGGGACGCGAAGTCAAAAAGGGAACACGCTGGTCCAACACGCCGGTATCCCCAGTCGTGCCGACATAGCGGCATATAGCTAACGGCAGCCACAGATAATCGTCCGAGAAATGCGTCCGCACGCCGCGCCCCACCGGCGGATGCCACCAGTGCTGCACGTCCCCTTCGCGAAATTGACGGGCAGCGGCCCGCAAGAGATGCTCACGGAGCAACTGCGGCTGGGCATGCACCAGGGCCATCGCATCCTGCAATTGGTCGCGGAACCCGAACGCGCCTCCCGATTGATAAAATCCCGAGCGGGCCCACATGCGGCAGGCCAGCGTTTGATAGACGAGCCAGCCATTCGCTAGAAAATTGACGGATGCGTCGGGCGTTTCCACATAAACCACACCGAGCATCCGACTCCAGTAATGCCAGACTCCCTCGATCGCCTGATTGGCGCTATCGACACTGCGGAAGCGCTGCGCAAGAGCCTTGGCCTCCGCTGCCCCGCGCGCGGCACCGATCGTGAAGGTGATGGTCCGCTCTTGTCCGTCTTCGAGCGTCAGCGGCAATTGAAACGCGGCGCAGGGGTCGTATCCCGCTCCCACGCGGTTCGACAGCCGTACACGTCGCATGGCCGAGGGACTGGCCGGCTTGCCGTTGCGGCCCAAAAACTCGGTGCGGTCGCCGGTGAATGTGCGGTTCGCCTCGCTACAGTTGACGAACGCCACTCGATCCCCGAATTCCGGGTTATAAACATTGCGGGCGAGAATGGCCCCACTCGCCGGATCGGTTTCCGTTGCCACGTGCAACAGCGATTTGCTTCGCGAATCGCCGAGAACCAATTCCCAGTAGGCAGTGGCCGACACCTGTCGCGGACGCCCGGAGTGGTTGGTGATCTTGAGCTTGTAAAACTTCACCGGCGCGTCTGTCGCCACGTAAACACACAGCTCGGTCGTCAGGCCACCTTCCGTGTAATCGAAAATGGTGTAGCCGAATCCGTGACGCACGATGTAGGTGTTTTGCCCGCGGGCAGGCAGCGGCGAAGGGGACCAGAACTGTCCCGTCTCCTCATCGCGCAGATAGATGGCTTCGCCGCTCGTGTCGGAGACGGGGTCGTTGTGCCACGGAGTCGTCCCGCATCACTCGTTCGCCGACGCGCCGAAGAT
>JANNTN010000816.1:0-16509 GCA_031394445.1 Anatilimnocola sp. | reverse complement strand
TCTTCAATCCGCCTCCCCTCCTTCATCCTTCATCCCTCCTCCTTCATCCTCCGCCCCCGACCCTCCCCTCTTCCCTCCTCGCCCTGCCCATCCCGAAGACCTCATCGACATGACGGCGATGGTCGATATCGTCTTCTTCCTCCTCATCTTCTTTCTCGTCACTTCGCTGCAAGCGCTCGAAGCCGTGATGAACATGCCCACGCCCCAAGCGGGCGAAGCCGGCGTCAGCACGGGCAAGTCGGTCGCCGATCTCGAAAACGATCCCAACTACATCACCGTCCGCATCGAAGACGACGATTCGATCTGGGTCGAGAACACGCAAGTCTTCAACGACCAGGAGCTCGTGCAGAGGCTCCGCGCCGCCCGCCAAGAAAGCGATTCCCCCCGCAGCCTCCTCGTCATCGGCGACGCCGACGCCTCCCACGGCACCGCCGTCCGCATCTTCGACGCCGCCGCCGCCACCAACCTCTCCGGCATCAGCCTCGTCGTCCAAGAAAAAGGCGACAGCCGCTAATAGTCGCCCTTCGCTCCGGGAAAGAGTGCTTGGGGGCACTGGCTTGGGTGCCACTGGCGTACTCGCCAGTGCTCTCCCTAGCGACACGGGCTGAGCCCTGCGCTACCGATTCCGCAGAGCCACACCAACCTCAATTCCTGGTCGCTTACGTCGGGCGCGTCGCGATTTGTCGATCGCCTTCAACAGCATTCAAACATCACATACCAGACGCCGCCGCTCGACCTCAAGTAGCCAACTCCACTGTCACCATACATATAGTTCTCAGTGATATCGATCTGCAGATCGAATGCTCCTGGATATCGCTGATCTGTCTGTACCGGCGTTGGCCAACCACCGATCTTGATGCCAGATCGATTCACGTATTTGCGCCGCTTGTCGTCGCATAACGCGGAATAGACCGAGTCTTCGAACAGTTTGTAGTACTTGCTTATCGATGGGTAGTCTGACGTTTTCTGCCACTTCACTTGGTGGAACTTATGGCGTTCCAGTCCAGCAGGACGAACCAAAGGTGTCAGCTTTTCATCCAGCAAGTATTCGCGAACTACGAAGTCCCCGCTCTCCTGAGTTGACAGGGCCTCAGCCTCAATGAATTCCCCATCAATGTAAAAACACACGGCTTGGCGACCGTAGAAAGGTCCGTAAAGCCCCTTCATCTCTGTGCAGACAATCTGCAACCACGGGATGAGAGGTGCTCCATTCGAATTCTTTGGCCATTCCTCGCCAGGCTTTCCCCAAAAGACTCCACCCGTACAGGAAGTCAATTTCGCCGGCTGCTTCGATGCCGTTTCCTCCTTTCCCAAGAAGCAATCGACGGCTTCATGGGCGATGACTGCCTTCGCGACTTCGACATCAGCGATCTTCATGTTGCTCTACCCAGTTTTTTCCTCATCCCCACGTCACACCGGACCATACCGCCGAATCCAAGGCACTTGATCAAAGTCCGCATCGCGGCTGGCAAGGTCCGTCAAACCATGTGCCTGCATCAAGGCGACAATCAACGCATCTCCCATCAACAATTCGTGCTGCCCACTCACTGCGACTGCCGACTCGATCAACTGTTGAGTCACAGGCAGAATACGAATTCCCAGGTTTGGAACAGCGGTAATGGCTTCACGATAAATCTTCAACGCCGGAATTTGTTGTCGATGCTTTCGCAGCCGGGAAGCGAGCGCCGCGGCCGGCCAATTCATCAGCTCCATCGCTTCAAGTGTCATCAACCGATGAGCCACATCACCCAGCACATGGGTTGAGATCAGCCCTTGCACCTGACCGTCGGCAATTCGCTGGATCAAGCCCGTGCATGCCGCGCCAAACTGCGGCTCCCCCGTGAAATGATAAATCAGAGTATTGGCGTCCAAAAATACCGCCGCGCCAGTGCCAATCTCGGCAAAAATCATGGCGACTCCACACTGCTGAACTCATCATCCTCCGCAACCCGCCGCAGAACCTCAGGATCACCAGTCCACTTCAGCATCCCCGCCGTCCGTTCCACCCAACTCCTTGCCGACGCAATCGTCACGCTCACCTTCTCATGCTCCGCCAACGGCAGCGGCCGCACCGGCTTCAGTACGCCATCTTCATACGTCGCATCAATCGTGATCGTCATAGCCAGCCTCTCCAACCCAATTATACCACGATTTCGCAGCCATTTACGACCGTTCAACGACCCACAAATATCTCGCACCCCCGCACCTTCACTCCTCCACCCCCTTCGGCACCTCTCCCACAAACCCCGACTCCTTCCATTCCCGCAATGAATGCATGACGACATAGTCGTATCTGTTATCGACCTTCGTCTTCTCGACCATCCCCAGAAAAATCCTTTTGCGATCTTCCGGCGGCAAATGTTCGTAGATCGCCACTTGATCTTCCGGACTCAGCCACCAAATCGCCTTTCCCGATTCGTCACGGTCAATCACACTCACCGGCCAGCCAAAAACATTTCGCAGTGCCATCGCGCGGCCACGTACCCACACATGCTCATGACTTGGCTCAACATGTTCGCGATACCACGGTGTGCAAACCGTGTCCGTGCAAGATGACTCCCACAGCCGCCCCAGAAAAACGTTGTCGATCCGATTTACCCGGCACAGCACGCACGTATATCGGTCGTAATAACCCGTTTCAACGCCCATCAGCATCAAAAACAACACAACACACATTGCCGCCACGGCAATCAACTCGATCATCCTTCGTGATGAAATCGTAAGAGCCATCGCAAAACTCACTTGGCCGATTCTTCCACGCTTGGAACTGATTCAATGATCCGAGTTCGACGTTGGTGACCTGCCGTGTTTACGCCCGGAAACAGCTTCATCAGCGCAACCCATGCAATGATGACCAGCAGAATCAACAGTTCTCGAATTCGGAATCGCATGACGGTGAATCAATAAACTTTACTGCCCGGATACCAGCGCCGAATGGCCATGCTCCTCAGCCACAGCAACACGAACAGGTTGGCTCCCTTAACCAGCAGTAACCACGACTCCAGCCGATAGGCCTCACGAAAATCGCTCACGCCAAACGCTACAAACGCAACCGCGTAAGCAACCTCCAACCACGATTTACGAAAACGAAACCATCGAGCTGCGACGAGACCAGCGAAAACGAACCAAGCAACCCCCTCGACGATGTTCCAGAAGTGATAAACCTCGCTGAGCAGACTACCAGGCTGATATTCCCACCAAAGATGCGTAACCAGCAAGTCATACACCGAAACAAATTCATCGGGCCGAGCAGCCATCCCTTCATCCTACCCGCTCCTCGCTCTCCTTTGCGCCCTTTGCTCCCTCCGCGCCTTTGCGTTAAACACCAAGCCCCTTCCCCGCCAACCCCGCCTCCATCCCCAAAAATTCTCCAAAACCGACAAAAACCCCGCAAAAACAGCCAAAAAATCTTTCAACAACATCCTTGACAGCGCCCAGTCCATTTGCTCAAATTAGTGTTCATTTGAACACATAAGCGGCCGTGCCTCTACGCCATCCGCAGCCAGTTCAAACGCTCGCCAAGAAGAATACAGGGCGAATCGCAGCAGCCTCTCGCTGCCTTCTTCGTTCCCTTTGTTTCCTTCTGTTCATTTTCTCGTGTTCCTGAAAGGAGCCACCTATGTCCGTCGTAAAATCAATTCGTCGTGCCGTCGCCAAGCGTCAGAAGCAGCAACAACAGCGCTCCATCCCGCGCCAGCCGAGCGAGCGTAATCTCGAAATCTACAACCGCGTCATCGCCAACTGCGAACCCCAAACCAAAATCGCCGCCGAGTTCCACCTCACCCCCTCCCGCATCTCCCAAATCCTCCGCAACGTCCGCGCGTACATACAAGCCCGAAGCGCCAGCGAGGGGATCAGCATCCAACAACCCCTCCCACCACCAAACGCCTCTCCCTCCCCTACTCCCGACTCGCTACTCCCCACTCCCTCCGCTTCTCCCTTCCTCCTCCGCCTCTCCACCCTCATCACTCGCGAAGAACACCTCCACACCCTCCTCATGCGCGAATACTCTCACCACGCACTGCCACCAACCGACCCTTCCTCATCTCCCCCTCCCCTTGTCTCCCCCTCTCCCAGTCCCTCCATCGACCTCGCGCCTTCCGTCATGCCCCCTCTGCCCCCGTCCCCCGTTCCCTGTCCCCCTTCCTCCTCCCCCCTCGCCGTCCAATGCCTCAAAGCCGCCCACCGCACCCTCCTCGAACTCCGCCGTCTCTACCAACTCGAACACAACCTGCTTAACCCGCATTGCTCCGACACACCAACCCGACGCGCCAGCGAGGACCAACCCGCCTCCCACACCAACACCGCCAGCGCTACCAACACCTCCTCCTCAAATCTGCAATCTGAAATCCCCAATCTAAAATCTCTCTCCTCCCTCCAAGACGCCCTCTACCTCCTCCGCCAACAGGCCGAAGACGACGGCTTCGTCCCCAAAAGCGACAACCTCTATCTCCTCGTCAAAAATCTCCTCCACTCCTTCCTCGGCCAGTCCCCAGGCACCTACGGTGGCGGCTTCCACCACCTCGACGACTCCATCCGCCAATTTCTCAAAACCTTCCTCATCTCCCCCCTCCCCATCACTCCCCCAAACCCCGAACCCACCCAACTCCTCTCCGACCTAGTAGGTACCGCCGGCCCGGCGGCACCTGTACTACCAACCGACGCCCCCACTCCAACGCCATCCGACCCACCAAACGACTCTCCCTCCCCCAATCTGCAATCTGAAATCCCCAATCTTCATTCCGACCAAACCCTAAACATGAGCGCCGCCCCCTCCCCCGACGAATCCGCCCTAACTCCCAACCCCACAACCACTTCCGACTCTCTCCCATCCCCCAAGCCCCGCCGCAAAAAACCCACCCCACACTCCCCTCAACCCTCAACTTCCTTCCCTCAACTCGGCCCCACCATCTCCCTCATCGACCCCGCCCAATACAACGCCCTCTTCCATCCCTGGACCCGCGAATACTGACCTCACTTCCTCCCTAACCCTGCCGTTGACCGCTCCCAAACAGCCCGATAATCTAGGGGATTCCATTTCATCCGCCGAATTCATCGGCGAATGTAAGTCCCTATCCTGTTTTGTGTTCCGCATTTTCGGCGAAGGTTCCTAGAACCTGTGGCTAACTGCCATTTGCTGTCGCGGGGCGAGGAGTATCTGCGCGTGGCTGAATCGACGTTGGTTAGTGAGTTGGTGGAGGCGGGGGTGCATTTCGGACACCGGGCGAGCCGGTGGAACCCGAAAATGGCACCGTATATCTACGCCCGCAAAAACGGCATTCATATCATTGATGTCCGCGAAACGATTCGCGGCCTGTTGCGAGCCAAGAAGTACCTGGCCCAAGTGGCGGCGCAGGGCTCGCTGATTTTGTTTGTCGGCACGAAGAAGCAAGCCGGCCCGGCTGTCGAGCGCGAGTCGAGCCGTTGCCACATGCCGTTTGTTGCCGAGCGGTGGCTGGGTGGCTGTCTCACGAATTTCCGCACGATCCGCAGCCGCTTGGGCCGGCTGGAAGAGGTCGAGAAGATTCGCGGTGGCGACCAGATTGCGACCTATTCGAAGAAGGCCCAATCGGCCCTGGCCCGCGAATATCGCAAGATGTATCGGAACTTGAACGGCATTCGCACGCTGAACCGCATGCCCGAGTGCCTGGTGATCATCGATCCGAACAAAGAGAAGAACGCGATCAAGGAAGCCCGCACGCTGGGCATCACGACGTTGGCGCTGATCGATACCGATTGCGATCCGGATTTGGTCGATCTGCCGATTCCAGGCAACGACGACGGCATTCGCTCGATCGAGCTGATCATGCGGCACCTGGCTGAAGCCGTGCTCGTCGGTTCGCAGAGTTCAGCCGCGGCGAAGATGAAAGGTGACAAGCCAGCCGCCCCGGCGGAGATGGCGACAGCCGCAGCGGGTGAAGCGAAAGATGGGAACGTGTAGTAGGCACACTCCGTGTGCCGTACATCTTGGTCCCACGCTCCGCGTGGAACCACAAGGGTGGGACGCTCTGCGTCCTGCGGTAAGAACGACGCAGAGCGTCGAACAAGTGCGTTACCACGCAGAGCGTGGGAACGAGAATTTGAATTCACAAGCAGATTTGCCTTTCGAGGAGTATTGATAATGGCTGAGATCACTGCGGCGTTGGTTCGCGAGTTGCGCGATGAGACGGGTTTGCCGATGATGGATTGCAAACAGGCGCTGACGGCGTCTGGCGGCGACAAGGACAAGGCCAAGGACGAGCTGCGGAAGAAGGGTGTCAAGCTGCAAGAGTCTCGCGGCGGACGCGACACGGCTTTTGGCCGCTTCGGCATTTATGCCGGCCTCGATAAGAAGGCGGGCGCGATCGTCGAGCTGAAGTGTGAGAGCGCGCCGGTCGCCGGCAGCGCGGAGTTCATTCAGTTGGCCAACGATTTGGCCCAGCAACTGGCCACCGGGCCGGGTGCGACCACGGCGGACGAGCTGCTCGATCAGCCGTCGCCGAGCCAGCCGGGCAAGACGCTGCGGGAAGTGAAGGACGACATGTTCAACCGCATCCGCGAGGTGTTCAATGTCGGCCGCATGGCGAAGATCGAAGGCCAAACGGGCGGCTATAGCCACAACGCCGGCACCGTGAGCGGCGTGCTGGTGCACGTGGAAGGTGGCAACGACGACGCGGCCAAGGATGTGAGCATGCACGTCGCCGCGATGCGTCCGCTGGCCACCAGCAAGGACGAAATCGACCCCGCCCTCATCGCCAAGGAGCGCGAGATTCTTCGCGAAGCGGCCCTGGCAGAAGGGAAGCCGGCGAACATCGTCGATAAGATGGTGGAAGGCCGCCTGAAGAACTTCTACGCCGAGAAGGCCCTGCTGGAACAGCCGTTCGTAAAGGAAAACAGCATCACGGTCGGGAAGCACGCCGAAGGTCACGGCATGAAGGTGAAGAAGTTCGTGCATTGGGAGCTGGGGAAGGCCTAGTTTCAAGTTGCAGGTTCCAGGTTTCAAGTTAGGGGATCGATAGCGTATAATTGGTTATCGATTCCATGAGGTGAGCTGGACCATGTCATCGTTTGATCCAACATTGCGTTACGATACGGAAGTGTCGGCGAGCGGCCGGATCGAGGTGCAAGTGCCTTTTCCGGCTGGGTCGCAGGTGACGGTGTATGTGGTGGAGCAGGGTGAAGAGAGGTTCGACGATTTGGTAGCGGCCTCCGCCAGCAGCACCGATTTTTGGGACAACCCCGAAGACGACGAGGACTGGAATGACGCCTGAACAGGGCGAAATCGTGCTGATTCCAGTTCCCTTCACGGATTTGTCGGCTCAAAAACGCCGGCCGGTCATCGTTATTTCGAGCAACGCCTGCAATCGTTCGTCCGCGGACATTGTGGTTGTGGCGATGACCTCCCATCCAGCCAGCGGGCCGTATCGTTTCCAGATTACAACGGCGGATCTGACGCGGGGTACGTTGCATCGCCCGAGCACGGTGCGCTGCGACAAGATCTTCACGCTGGCACAATCGATTATCGTGAAGCGCTTTGGCAAAGTATCGGACGCGACAGTGGCACGGATTCGTCAGGTTCTCGATACGGTGACCGCACCGTAATATCCATTCTTGAGAGTTTTATGGCAACGGACATGTTCAAGCGAATCATTCTCAAACTCTCCGGAGAGAGCTTCAGCCATGCGGGGGAGCGCGGGATTGGCATGGAGGAAGTGACGCAGATCGCGCGGCAGGTGAAGCAGGCGGCGGATAGCGGCTGCGAGATTGGCGTGGTGATTGGCGGCGGCAATATCCTCCGCGGGGCCCAATTCAAAGGAACGCACGCGGCGATTCAAGAGGCGACGGCCCATTACATGGGGATGCTGGCCACGGTGATCAATGCTTTGGCCTTGCAGGACGCGCTCGAATCGCTCGGCTGCGAAACGCGGGCGATGACGGCGATTCATATGCACGGCGTGGCCGAGCCGTACATTCGCCGGCGTGCGCGGCGGCATTTGGAGAAGAAGCGAATCGTCATTCTCGCCGCCGGCACCGGCAGCCCGTTCGTCACGACCGACACAGCCGCGGCCCAGCGAGCGATGGAACTCGACGCCCAGATTCTGATGAAGGCCACCCGAGTCGATGGCGTTTATAGCGACGACCCGGAGCGGAACCCGCACGCCGTGCTCTACAGCGAGCTCGACTATGCCACCGTTCGCGAGCGGAACCTCCGCGTGATGGACAGCACGGCCATTGCCCACTGCATGGAACACAACATGCCCATTCTCGTCTTCAACTTCCGCAAAGACGGCAACATTCTCCGCGCCGTCCGCGGCGAAAAAATCGGCACGCTGATTTCGAGCAAGCCGGTGGGGAAGTAGTCGAAGCTTGGGTGTACGCAGCAATTGCGGCGCAGGTCGGTTAGACTGCGTAGCGCACAGTTCTTGCGCGTGGGGATGCAACGATGGCGAATGCATGGGCGGTGGATTTTACTGAGCCGGATGTGGCGGTGGCTACGTTCGATTTGCCGGGCAAGGGGGCGAATATCTTGTCGGTGGCGGTGCTCAATGAGCTGGCCGCGATTTTGGATGAGCTGGAAAAGCGGAAGGATTTGGCGGGGTTGGTGATCCGGTCGGGTAAGCCGGGGATTTTCATTGCGGGGGCGGATATTCGGGAGTTTTTGGCGTCGCTGGGGGCACCGAAGAGCGAAGTGGTGGGGATGTGCCGGCGGGGGCAGACGCTGTTTCAGCGGCTGTCGCGCGGGCCGTTTGTGAGCGTGGCGGCGATCGACGGGATTTGCGTGGGCGGCGGGGCCGAGCTGGCCGTGTGGTGCGATCGGCGGGTGATGTCGGACAATTCAAAGTCGGAGATTGGGTTTCCCGAGGTGAAGCTGGGGCTGTATCCCGGCTGGGGCGGGACGGTGCGCGCGCCGCGGATTGTGGGGCTGGCGAATGCGCTGGAGATGATCACCGGCGCGGAGAACGTCGATGCCAAAACGGCGCTGACGATGGGGCTGGCGAGCGATGTGGTGCCGGCAGAAAGGATCGTGGAGGCGGCGATTCGATTGATTCGGGCTGAGAAGACAAGCGGGCAGTATTTGAAGGATCGCGAGCGGTGGAGCGGGCCGATTCAGGCGGAGCCGACGGAGTTGGGTTTTTTGGGTGCCACGGCTTCGGCGATGATTCAGCAGGAGACGAAGGGGAACTATCCCGCGCCGGTGGCGGCACTGGAATTGATGCTGGAGACGAGCCAGCTCGGGGCTGAGGAAGCTTTGCAGCGCGAAGCGGAGGGGATGGCGGAGCTGTTTGGCTCGCCAGTGAACGCGGCGCTGATCAATGTGTTTTTCCTGACGGATCGGAACAAGCGGGATACGGGGTTGGATAAGCCGGGGATTACACCGGGCACCGTGAAATCGGTGGGTGTGATTGGCAGCGGGATTATGGGTAGCGGAATCGCGGGGGCGACGCTGAAGAGTGAGATTCCACTGGCGCTGACGGATGCGAATCGGGAGTCGCTGGCGAAGGGGGCGAAGTTGGTGCTGGAGGAGGCGGCTTACAACCGGAAGGCGAAGGGGCCGGAGCTGGCGAAGACGTTGAAGCTCGCGCCGCTGCTTTCGGTGACGCATCGGGAGGAGGAGATTGCGGCGGCGGATCTGGTGATTGAGGCGATTATTGAGAAGGAAGATGCGAAGAAGGAGTTGTTCGCCCGGTTGGAGCCGCAATTGCGGCCGGACGCGATTTTGACGAGCAACACTTCGACGATTCCGATCACGCGGCTGGCGGCGGGGCTGAAACGGCCGGAGCGGTTTTGTGGATTGCATTTTTTCAATCCGGTGCGGCGGATGAAGCTGGTGGAGGTGATTCGCGGGGCGAAGACTAGCGACGAGACGGTGGCGACGGCGGTGGCTTTTGCGAAGCGGATCGGCAAGATGCCGGTGGTGGTGAATGACGGGCCGGGTTTTCTCGTCAATCGGCTGCTGTTTCCGTATATGAACGAGGCGATCGAGTTGATTTGCGAGGGGGCGTCGCTGAAGGAGATCGATCGGGCAGCGACGACGTTTGGGATGCCGATGGGGCCGATCACGCTGTACGACCTGGTGGGTCTGGATACTTCGGTTTATGCGGGGATGGTTATTTATCAGGCGTTTCCCGAACGGGTCGTGGCTTCGCCGCTGGTGCCGGCGATGGTGAAGCAGGGGCGGTTGGGGCAGAAATCGGGCCGCGGGTTCTTTTCGTATCAGAACAAGAAGGGGCGAGCGGAAGAGGACCCGGAGCTGATGAAGTTTATTGCTCCGTATCGGAAGGCGGAGAAGAAGTTTAGTCGCGACGAACTGATGCAGCGGTTGTTTTTGCCGATGCTGCTGGAGGCGACGCGGATGTTGGCGGAAGGAATCGTGCGCGATGTGCGGGATGTCGATCTGGGTTTGATTTTTGGGCTTGGCTTTCCGCCGTTTAAAGGCGGGCTCTTGTATTGGGCCGACACGATTGGTGCGGCGAAGCTCTTGGAGATGATTAAGCCGTTTGAGCCGCTGGGGGCGCGGTTTCAGCCGACGGAGTTGCTTAAAGAGATGGCGGCGAGTGGGCGGAAGTTTTATCCGCAGGGAGGTGCCCAGTGAAAACGGCAGTTGTGATTGATTGCGTGCGGACGCCGATTGGGCGGGCGAATAAGGATAGGGGTTGGTTTCGCGATGTGCGGAGCGACGATTTGACGGTGGCGTGCATAAAGGCGCTTGTGGAGCGGACGGGGATCGATCCGGCGGTGATTGAGGATGTGGTGCTGGGGAATACGCAGCAGACGGGCGAGCAGGGGCTGAACGCGGCGCGAACGATTGGATTGATGGCGGGCTTGCCGATCGAAAGCGGCGGCGCGACGGTGAATCGGCTGTGCGGGAGCAGCTTGCAGGCGCTGAATCAGGCGGCGCATGCGATCGCGGCCGGTTTTGAGGATGTGCAGATCGTCGGCGGGTTCGAGCATATGCAGCATTTGCCGATGGATCATGGCATCGATTTGAATCCAAAACTGTTTCAGCGGACGAGCAAGGGTGCGCTGTTGATGGGGGTGACGGCGGAGTTTTTGGCGCAGACGCAGGATATTTCGCGGCAGGATCAGGATGCGTTTGCGCTGCGGAGCCATTGGCGGGCGGCGGCGGCGCATGCGGCGGGGGAATTTAAGCGCGAAATCGTACCGATGTATGGCCGCGATGAAGAGGGAAGGCGATTTTTGGCGAGCGGCGATCAATGCGTGCGGCCGGATGCGACGCTGGAGAGTTTGGCGGCGCTGGAGCCGGCGTTCATGCCGAAAGTGGGAACGGTGACGGCTGGGAATAGCTCGCCGCTAAATGACGGGGCAGCGGCGCTGCTTGTTATGTCGGAAGAGAAAGCGAAGGAGTTGGGGCTTAAGCCGCTGGTGCGGGTGCGGGCGACGGCGGTGGCGGGGGTGGAGCCGTGCGTGATGGGGGCGGGGCCGGTTCCGGCGGTGAAAAAGGCTTTGAAGCGGGCGGGGCTCACATTGGCGGATATTGATTTGATCGAATTGAACGAAGCGTTCGCTTCGCAGGCGCTGGCGTGTATGCGGATGCTAGAAATGGATGAGGAAAAGGTGAATGTGCGGGGCGGGGCGATTGCGATTGGGCATCCGCTGGGGGCGAGCGGAGCGCGGATCGCGACGACGCTGATTAACACGATGGTCGATCGCGGGGCCAAGTTGGGGCTAGCGACGATGTGTATTGGATTGGGCCAAGGAATTGCGACGGTCTTTGAGCGGGTGTGAGTTGCCGAATCACATGCAGTTTGGTCGGTAGCCCCAACCGATTTCAACGCAAAGTCGCAAAGTCGCAGAGAGGGGAAAGAAGGCATTGCTGACGGCGGTGGACGAATTGGTGGGGATGTGTTCAAATGTACCAATGGCAAGCGTGAGGGAAAGTGACGCGGGGGAGGCGTATCCGCTGTTTGCGGCGGAGGAGGAAGTGCGCGGGCCGAAGGTGCTGACGGTGGGGCAGTTGTCGCTGCTGGTGGAGGCGACGCTGGAGACGATGTTTCCGTCGCTGTGGGTTAGCGGCGAGGTGACGGAGGTGACGCGGCCGCAGTCGGGGCATATCTATTTCACGCTGCGCGATGACACGGCGCAGATTCGGGCGGTGATCTGGCGGAGTGCGGCCGCGCGGCTGAAGTTTCGTCCGGAAGAAGGGCAGCAGGTGATTTGCCAGGGTGGATTGGACGTCTATCCGCCGCGGGGTACTTATCAACTGGTTGTGCAGCAGATTGAGCCGCAGGGATTGGGGGCGCTGCAACTGGCGCTGAAGCAGCTTCAGCAGCGATTGGCGGCGGAGGGATTGTTCGAAGCGGGGAGAAAGCGGCCGTTGCCGGCGTTTCCGCGGCGAGTGGGATTTGTGACGAGCCCGACGGGGGCGGCGATCCGAGATTTCTTGGAAGTGGCGGCGCGGCGGTTTCGTGGCGTGGATGTGCTGGTGATTCCGGCGAAGGTGCAGGGCGCAGGAGCAGCGAAGGAAATTGTGCGTGGGATCGAATTGGCCAACCGCGTGCGGCCGGCGCTGGATGTGCTGGTGGTGGGGCGCGGCGGTGGGAGCCCAGAGGATTTGTGGTGCTTCAACGAAGAGGCGGTGGTGCGGGCGATTTTTGCTTCGCGCGTGCCGGTGGTTTCGGCCGTGGGGCACGAGATTGATGTGACGCTGGCGGATTTGGTGGCCGATGTGCGGGCGCTGACGCCGAGCGAAGCGGCGGAACGGGTGATACCGTCGGGGGAAAATCTGAAATCGCAATTGGCCGCGCAGCAACGGCGGATGGGGGCTGTGTTGCGGGGGAAGGCGACGGCGGCGCGGCGGCACCTGGAGCAGTTGGCGGCAACGCGGGTGATGCGGAATCCACGGGCGCTGATTGACGATTTGTTTTACCGGCTAGATGAGTTGGATCTGCAAGCGGCACGCGCGGTGCGACGCGGAGTGCGTGGAATGCGCGAGCGGCTGAACGGGATTGCCAGCCGCGTGGACGCGCTGAGCCCGCTGGCTGTGCTGGGGCGCGGTTATAGTGTGACAACCGACGAGGAAACCGGGCAGGTACTGAGTGCGGCGGATGATTCGTTAGCGGGGAAGCAGATTCGAACGCGGCTGAAGTCGGGATCGCTGGTTAGTCGAGTGGAAACGGTCGAAGAAGGCACCGCACTGCCGGTGGCCGCAACCAGTAGCTAAGTGAACCACAAAACGGACAGTCCGGCGAAGTGAGAAGCAAAGGATTTGAACAGGAGTCAACAGAGGAAACAGAGAGGGAAAAAGCCACGGATGAAACACTGATTTTCACAGATAATAATTGCTGCAAAAACAAGCTGTTGGTGAAGTGCAATACAGAAAGGAGTTAGTCATGAGCAATGAGATTATGGAAGGCGGCCAGGAGAAGGCATCGGAGGCAGAGTGCAGTTTTGAGGAGTCGTTGGAGGCGCTGGAAGTGGTTGTGCATGACTTGGAAGATGGGGACTTGGGGTTGAGCGAGTCTTTGGGTCGTTATGAGGCTGGTGTGAAGCATTTGAAGCAGTGCTATCAGATGCTGGAAGCGGCAGAGCGGAAGATTGAGTTGCTGACGGGTGTGGGGGAGGATGGAACGGCGAAGACTGAGGCGTTTGATGAGAGCAGCGAAGCGTTGGGTGAATCGACGGGGAGGAGAAGGAGGAGTCGGAAGGTGGAATGACCAAGCACCAATGACCAATGGCGACATAGGCGCTGATGGGGAGTGAACTTACAATTTGGGATATGGCTGCTGATACGGAGATCGCTGGGTTTGTGGAGATTTCGCGCGCGTTGCGGCAGTCGGTCGATGATGCGCTGGCGGGCTATACGGAGTATGACGGCGATTGCCCGGTGAAGCTGGCGGAGGCGATTCGGCATAGTTTGCTGGCACCGGCGAAGCGGCTGCGGCCGATGCTGGTGTTAATGTCTTGCCAGGCTTGCGGTTGTGATTTTCGGGTGGCGCTGCCAGCGGCTTGCGCCGTGGAGATGGTGCATACCTATTCGCTGATTCACGACGATCTGCCGGCGATGGATGACGACGACATGCGGCGGGGGCGGCCGAGCTGTCATGCCAAGTTTGGCGAGGCGACGGCGATTTTGGCCGGGGATGCATTGCTCGCTCAGGCCTTTGAGGTGCTGGCGAATGATATTCAGCCGGGAGAGGCGGCGGCACGGTGTTGCGCCGAACTGGGCCGGGCGGCTGGGGCGTGCAATTTAGTGGGGGGGCAGGAGGATGACCTGGCGGCGGAGCATGAAAGTGGCGGATTAGACCATTTGGAGCGGATCCATCGGCGGAAGACGGGCGCGATGTTGAGCGTGAGCTTGCGGCTGGGCGGGATTGTGGCTGAGGCGAGCGATGCGGAGCTGGCGGCGCTGGATACCTACGGTGGTAAGCTGGGACTGGCGTTTCAGATTGTGGATGACTTGCTCGATTTTGGCGGCGACGCGGCGAAACTGGGCAAGCGGACACAGAAGGACGCGGAGCACGGGAAGCTGACGTTTCCGGCGGTACTGGGAGTGGAGGAAAGCCGACGGCGGGCGTGGGAATTGATTGAGGGAGCGAAGGGGGCGCTGGCGGTGTTTGGTTCGCGAGCGTCTGGACTGGCGGCGCTGGCGGATTATGTTTTAGAACGGGATCATTAGTCTGGCAGGCTGGCAGCTTGCACTACGATAGGAATCGAATGTCGAAGCATCCATTGTTATCGCAGCTTGGTTCGGCTGAGGAACTGCACCGGATGTCGGTGAAGCAGCTCGGTCAGGTGGCGGACGAGATTCGCTATGTGCTGTGCAATTTGTTGCACGAGCGGACGGCTCATTTCGCGTCGAATTTGGGCGTGGTGGAGCTGACGCTGGCGCTGCACAGCACGTATGACTTTCGCCGCGACCGACTGATTTGGGATACGGGGCATCAGATCTATCCGCACAAGCTGATCACGGGGCGGTACGACGATTTTCCGACGATACGGACGAAGGGCGGGTTGATGGGATATCCCAACCCGCACGAGAGCGAATACGACCTGTTCATGACGGGGCACGCGGGGAGCAGCGTGGCGACGCTATCGGGCTTACGGAGCGGAGACGCCTTGCAGGAGGATAAGTTGCAGGGAGATAAGAAACGGCGGGCGGTGGCGGTGATTGGGGATGGGGCGTTTCCCAGCGGGATTGTGTTCGAGGCGCTGAACAATATCAGCGGCCTCAACCAGAACGTGTTGATCATTTTGAACGACAACAAGATGTCGATTTGCCCGCGCGTGGGGGGCGTGGCCAGTTATCTCGACCGGTTGCGGACGAGTCCGTTTTATTCGGGGCTGAAGCAGGAGGTGGTGCGGATTTTGGAGAATGTGCCGCTCTTGGGCGATCCGGTGGAGCGGTTTTTGGCCCAGATCAAGGAAGGGGTGAAGGCGGGGCTGCACGGCGGGATGTTGTTTGAAGAGCTGGGGATGCGGTATCTGGGGCCGATCGATGGACACGATATTGGTTTGCTGCGCAAGTATTTGAAGATGGTGAAGGATTTAGAGGGGCCGACGCTGCTGCATGTGGTGACCGAGAAGGGTCATGGGTTTAAGCCGGCGGCGGAAGACCCGGTGTTTTTTCATACGCCGCCGGCGTTTTGCGATGAGAACGGGACGCCCGTGCCGAAGAAGGGGGCGAGCCACCCGGCGTTTACGAATGTGGTGAGCGACGCGATTTTGAATTTGATGCGGAAGGATGAGCGGGTGACGGTGCTGACGGCGGCCATGTGTCAGGGGAATAAGCTGGAGCAGATTCGGGATGAGATTCCCGCGAGGTTTTTCGATACGGGGATTTGCGAATCGCACGCGGTGGCGTTTGCGGCGGGGCAGGCGAAGACGGGTTTGAAGCCGATTGTCGATATTTACAGCACGTTTTTGCAGCGGAGCTTCGACCAGATTTTTCAGGAGGTGGCGCTGCAGAACTTGCCGGTGGTGTTCACCCTGGATCGCGCGGGGCTGACGGGGCCGGATGGGCCGACGCATCATGGGGCGTTTGACATTGCTTACATGCGGTGCTTGCCGAATATCGTGGTGATGGCACCGGGGGATGCGTGGGATGTGGCGCCGATGCTCGATTTCGCGCTGAACCAGAACGGGCCGGTTTCGCTGCGGTATCCCAAGGCGAATGCGGTGAATGTGTGCGAAGGGGAACGGCAGCCGGTGGAGTTGGGGCGGGCCGAAGTGGTGAGGTGGGGAGAAGACGGGGCGATTTTGTGTTTTGGAAGCTTGCTGGGGGAGTGCTTGAAGGGGGCGGATTTGTTGGCGGCGGATGGCCTAGCGGTGGGTGTGGTGAATATGCGGTTTGCGAAGCCGATTGATAGCTACGTGGTGGAGCGGGCGCTGCGGGAGTGCGGCTTTGTGCTGACGGTAGAAGAAGGCTGCTTGATGGGCGGTTTTGGCAGCGCGGTGCTGGAGGCGGCGAGCGAGATGAGCTTGGATAGCAGCCGCGTGAAACGATTAGGGATTCCCGATCGGTTTATCGAGCATGCCGAGCGGGCGGAATTGCTGGCCGATTTGCGATTG
>JANNTN010000802.1:0-7459 GCA_031394445.1 Anatilimnocola sp. | reverse complement strand
AGGTTCTCGTCGATCATCGCGACTTCGGTCGTCATCATGCCGCCGGCCGAATCTTCGGGATATTCGCGGAGGCGCAGGAGCTCGCGGCGTTCGTGGGCGGGAAGCAGCGGCAGCAGCTCTTCGACGACTTCTGGCTTCACGTCGTGCAACAGATCGACGCGATCGTCAGCCGGGAGGTCGGCGAGTAGCTCGGCCACCTCGGCCCGGTCCTGCGATTCGAGGATGTCGAGCTGCTTTTCGTGAGGAAAATAGCCGAAAATTTCTTCGCGGAGCTTCAAATCGGCATGCCGCAAGACGCGCCAGGAATCGGCCGATTCGAGCCCTTCCATGAACTCGGCGGTGCGGGCCGGATGGAGGGCGGTGCAGAACTCTTGCAGCTCGAACGCGTTGTTCTCAGCCAGCATTTCGCGCAGTTCGGGCAAGAACAGCGTGTTGACCATGATGCCAAAGCGCGAAGGGTGACGGCGGGCAGAATTCTGGCGGGGCGGCGCAAGAGATTGCGTATGCCTTGAGTATTGAGCGAAATCGTGGGTCTGTCAAAGGCGAGCAGCGCCGAAAGAGGGGACGCGTGCTAGGAATTTGCTGCTGTTTAGAGATCGCGGCGGCGGACGGATGACAAGACGGGAGAGTAGGGCTCGAAAAAGCGACGCAGCAAATGCCGGTTAGCGGCCAGATTGATCAGCACGCGGCTGCCAATGACGTTACCGCGGCCCAAAATGTCGAACTCATTCTGCTGGCTGAGGGCATAAGGAATTACCGGACCGCGCGACTCGATTTGCAGGGCGCTGTGGCGGTATCCACGGATGGAGACTTGTTCGGGGGAGAGCCACGAACCGACGCCAAAGGTTAGCTCGGTGGGGGTGAACGTGGCCGGCTGATCGACCAAGCGGGCCGTTGCGGGCAACAATCCGGTCATGGCGACCGCCTGGCCCGTGGGGAGTGAAATGTCCCGGCAAAGATAGGCCAGACCGGTCCCTTCGGCATAAACCCGGCCACCCTCCGCGGCGAAATTGCGGAGGGACTGCTTCAGACAATGATTGGCGGCCAGGCGAACTGGGTCGAATTGTAGGTTCGCCTGGCCGAAATAAACGAGTTCAACGTGTGCGGGAATTTGCTCACTGCGGAGTGGCGAGAAATCGCACAGTTCGGCTCCCGCATCTTCCAGAAGGTCGAGTGTTTCGGGGTAATAGCCGTTAAACGCCTCATCCATCGCCACGGCGATGCGGAATTGATGATTTGTGGAGTGCAGCCAAGGCTCAGGCTCGTACGCCAAGTCGGCCGCTCGCTCCGCAATTTGGCTGAGACGATCCAGCCGTAAGGAGGGCACCAATCTGCGGCCCAGCGCCTCGCCGATTTCGCTGGACTGTTCGGCAGTTCCCGTGGATGCCGAACAGCGTTGACGCAAGGCGGGAGCTTCATCCAGCCAACCGACGACGGGGGTCTTCCACAGTGCTTCGAGTGTCGTTTGCCAATAAGCGGCGTCGCGCAAATCGGTCACGCGATCGAGCAATAAGCCGTCCAATTTCGCGGGAAGCCGCCGAATGCCGGCAGTAGCAAGTTCGCGGACATCGACGATGGCAATTCGCGGCAGATCGAGCCACTTTGACAACCGCTCCAGACTGCTAGCGTTGCCATCCGACGAATTGTCGGTAAAAGTACCTTCGACAATGGCCGTATCGTGCTTGCCCGTGGCCCGGGCGAGGTTGGAGGTGGCATCGGCCCGCGACATGGCCCAACTGTCTAAATGCCGGCTGGCACGGCCCAACATGGCTTGGGCGACGTCATGGTCGTCCACCGCCAGCGAGGAATGAAACCGCACGGGCGATTTCCCACTCTGTTTCAAGGCGGCCAGCAAAGCACAGGCGGCTGCGTGGCGTGACGCGGATGCCTGTATGGTTCCCAAAGCGAAGCGTGGCAGATGCCTCATCGCAACCTCAGCGAGGTGATTTTCATCTGATTTAGCAAAGATGAATTTAGATAAGCAGACATGCAGCCGGGAATGGATAAACGATGGGTGATGTACTGAAGGGAGGCCAATCGTGGGAGCGAGCGTAATCCACTTTATTCCCTGCTGCCAAACGATTGTTCGGGGTCGTTCCGAGCAAGTCAACGGTTTGCGATTGGGGCGGTCAAAAAAAGTTCAAGAAAGTCTGCTCCAGGCGTAAAATTACTAGAAAAATGCGCCCTCCGCGGTGTCCCACCCTTAAACCGGTGAATTATGGAGGGCGGCGATGGCTTGGGCAAAAGTGGTGGTGTCGGCCACGATTTGACCGTCGCGCAAGACGACGGTGCGGCGGGCGTGGCGGGCGACGTCCTGGTCGTGAGTGACCAGAATCACGGTGAGTTGCTGCTCCTGATTGAGCTTCCAGAAGAGATTGATAATCTCGCCGCTGGTACGGCTGTCAAGGTTTCCCGTGGGCTCATCCCCCATCAGGATCGATGGCTCATTGACCAGCGCGCGAGCGATGGCCACGCGCTGCTGCTGCCCGCCCGAAAGTTGACTGGGATGGTGATGCATGCGGTCGGCCAGCCCAACCAGAGCGAGTTTATCGGTCGCTCGCTGCCGACGTTCGCGGGCCGAAACACCCTGCGAATAGAGGAGCGGCAATTCAACGTTTTCCAGGGCCGAGGTGCGGGCGAGCAGATTGAAATTCTGAAAGACGAAGCCGAGGCGCTGGTTGCGAATGCGGGCCCGCTGGTCACGGGTCATGGTAGCGACTTCGTCGCCAGCCAGGCGGTAACTGCCGCGGGTCGGCCGATCGAGGCAGCCCAGCGTGTTCATCAACGTCGATTTGCCCGACCCCGAGGGACCGACCAACGCCAAATACTCCCCTTGGTCGATGTCGAGCGATGCGGAACGCAAGGCTTCGACCTGGACCTCGCCCAGATCGTAAACCTTCCAGACGTCGCGTAGCTCGATGAGGGACATGGAAGAAGGAGTAGCGAATAGCGAGTCGGGAGTAGGGGCAGGAGCGACTGACTATTGGACGTTTCTCAGGTTACACTGAACCGTAATCTCGGACAGGCCGGATTGTTTCTTGCCACTCGCTTTTTTGCATCCATGCGGACGTTGATTATTGCCGTGGTCGTGGTGTTGACCTTGGTGGGGGTCGGGGCGGCGGCCTATGGACCGGCGATGGACTATTGGCAACGCCAAAATGCGCCCAAGTGGCGCACGGTCGAGGTTGTGGAAGGAGAGATCATTTCGGTGGTGACGGCAACGGGCACGATCAAACCTGTGTTGCAAATTCCCGTCGGCTCGTTCGTGTCGGGGCCCATCGACCCGGAATTTCAATTGCACGATGAGGATGGTAAAGCGCAGTTCGACTCCGAAGGCAGGCCGAAGACAATCGCCGACTTCAACCAGGAAGTAAAAAAAGGGGAATTGCTGGCCAAGGTCGATCCGCGGATTTACAAGGCCAACGTCGATCGGGATCAGGCCTCCGTCGATATCAAGCGGGCCGATGTGGCCCGCGTCGAGGCACTGCTCTATCAGGCCAAAAACGACGAGAAGCGCAGTTATGCGTTGCGAGCGGAAGATGCGGCCTTCATTTCCCAAGCCGACCTCGACCGCGTGCGGTTCAACCGAATGCAACTGGAAGCTCAACTTGACCTGACCAAGGCCTCCGTCGCGCAGGCCAGAGCGCAGCTCGTATTTTCCGAGCTGCAACTCGAATACACGAATATCAAAGCGCCCGTCGATGGCATCATCATCAATCGCAAAATCGATCCAGGGCAGACGCTGGCGGCTCAATTTCAAACGCCGGAGTTGTTCGTCGTCGCACCGGATATGCGCAGGAAAATGCTCGTGCATGCTTCGGTGGACGAAGCGGACATCGGCCTCATTCATGCCGCCCAGCAGAAGTCGCTGCCCGTTTCGTTTACCGTCGATGCCTATCCCGATGATCTGTTCGAGGGACATATCGAGGAAATCCGACTCAGCAGCACCGTGACGCAAAATGTGGTGACTTATCCTGTCATCGTCGGCGCGCCCAATCCTGATCTGAAGCTGCTCCCGGGAATGACCGCGAGCATCTCGTTTGAGGTCAATCGGCAAACCGACATCATCAAGATTCCGAACGCGGCTTTGCGATTTTTCCCGCAGGCCCAGCATGTGCGCGAGGCGGATAAGGAACTGCTCGTCGGCCGGCAGGATACCAAGACGGAAGAAGAGCAGGTCAATCAGGCGACTGTTTCCGCCTCGGAACGCGCCACCACGCGACGAAAACGCAATCAGCGGCACGTGTGGATTCAGGACGGCATTAAACTGAGGGCGGTGGCCGTGCAAACGGGGCTTTCCGATAGCCAATACGCGGAATTGGTTTCAGGCGAACTGAAGAGCGGCGACAATCTCGTCATCGGCCTGCAACCGGCGGTGGCCTGGGGCAAGTAGGAGCAATAGCGATGCGTGTGGCGGTGAATTGTCCGTTTTGCAAGCGACCGCTGGCGACATCGGCGGCCTTTGCCGGGCAAACCATCGCCTGTCCCAATTGCCGGCGGGAATTTGTGTATCAACCTCCGGCAGTGGTGCCTCTGTCGGCCACTTCCGCGGCACCAAGTGGTGAACTGGTGGCGGCCGGGCCGGCCAAATTGCAGCTAGAAAGCGTTGGAGTGGCTAGCGAGCCCAGCGCGCTTCCAGCCACTACCACGGCGAGGCAGAATGTACGTTCAACCGCGGTTAAGGCACCCCATCCGCCGTTACCACCGTTAATACCGCCTGGACGTGAATCTGCCGCGGGGCCAATAGCGGTGGGGAAAGCCGCATCCGCGCCGCCAGCCGTGTCGGCCGCGACCACGGCCCCAGCGCCGGCCAATACCGCGCGGTTCAAGACGGCTGCGACTACCACAGCGACGATCGTTCCCGCAGCGGATGGCAAGCTGCCGGGTTTGCTGCTAGCGGACGGAGAAACCGTTGCGGCCGGTGGCCAAGCGGGTGAGAAGGGTGTGCCGTTGTGGTTGGCTTGCGTGGCAATTGTGGGGAGCACGCTGCTTTCGTTGTTGCTCCTCGTGGGTGATGGCCCGGTGAAGCAAAGCATTGTGTCGCGACATGCGGAAGCACGCGAGCAGCTTGCTCAGTTCTTTGGCAACGACACGACAACATTGCGCCCTTACCAGATTTTATTGCGGGAGGCGCAGCAAGCACACTCGCGAGGAGATCGAGCGACCGAGCGGCAGAGATATCGCCAGGTGCTCGGTTTGTTGCGGTCTGAAAAGCGCAGCAAAAACGAAACCGTCACGGGCATTCCGAGCGAAGACGAGCAGCTTGCCCAGTGGCTGTCGGTGTTGCTGAGCACTGAATAGCGGGTCGAATGTTTCCGCCAAGCCGCCTCAATCTTCCAGCTCTCGCGGCTGCCAAACCTTGACGAGCGTGGCGGTGGTGACGCTGCCGATTTTCGACCAAGCGTCGATGGGCAAGTCGAGTTGGGCCAGGGCGGCGGTGGTGAGCGGGGTATAGACTCCGGTCAACGCTTCGAGCAATTCTTCGAGGCCGGGGTTGTGCGCGATGATTAGCAATCGCTCAATGGAATCGTCGATGCTGGCCAGAAATTGCACGAGCGAATCGGCTTTGGCTTCATAAAGCTGGCTGCTGAAGCGAGTTTCGCCGCGAAAGTGGCTGGCATGCAGCACATGCTCGGCTGTTTTACGGCAGCGCTTGGCCGAAGACGAGACGATCAGGCCGGGCAGCAGGTTTTCCTCGACAAGCAGCCGGCCCATTTTGGGGGCGTCGCGCTTGCCGCGTTTATTGAGGGGACGGTCGTAGTCTTCGAGGTCCGTGTCTTTCCAACTCGATTTGGCGTGACGCAACAGCAGCAGTGTTTTCATAGTGTAGATGCAAACGATCGAGGCCGGCCTAGCACTTGGCCGATTTGCGTTTTTTACCAACGGAGCCGCGCTGCCGAACTTTTTTGATGTAGTCGGGCGCGTAGGGCACTTTGCAGGCGGTCTTACCCATATCGACGGTAACTTGGCCGATTTTTTTGGCTGATTTCATGGCGGGCTCGGCCAGCGGCTTCACATAAGTGCCGAGGCCGATGACGAACGTGTTCATGGCGTACCGAACAGCGTTCGGCGCGTCGTGAATCGATTCTTCCACACGCAGGAGCAGTTGCTTGAGCTTGGTCAGGTCCAGCTCTTCGTCGTCCTTGATGGACATCAGGCTGACCAGAGTCGTCCAGCCGGCGGTGGCGATGTTTTCTTTTTTTGAATCGATCCACTTGAGGGCCAGCTCCCAGCCGTGCTTACTGCCGGCGGCGACCCAGGGCACGGTAAAGCCACAGACAGTGCTGCTCCCTCGTTCGACCCAGCGCTGGAGGTCCTTCTTGGTCATCCGCGCGTCGTCGGCAATCAACCCAGCGAGATACATCGCGTCATAAACACCGGTGTCGTACAGGTCGAGCGCGAGCTGATAGTCGCGCTTGACTCGTTTTTGGATTTTCTTCAGCTCCTCAATGCTGACGCCGAGTACGGGCTCGGGAATGCCGTGCCTGAGTAAAGTGTTCTTGTAGCTCTCTTTAGCCAGCGGCTTCAGCTCGGCAAGAATTTCGGCAGCAGTCATTTCTTCAACTCAATTTTCCAAGCCACGAGCTGGAACACTAATCAACGCTAATCAGTGGTGATAAGTGAAGATTAGTGTTCCTGCCCTTCCCGCGACGATCGCTTTGTCGGCTGCCAATTAATTTACGCCTGCAAAATATTCACAAAGCAATGCACGTGTGGCAGTGGGCGGAAGTTCCAGACGAAGCCGGGGCCTTCGAGTCGCCAGAAGTGCCAGCGGACTTTGTCGTTGGCATCTTCGTCTTTGTAGAAGGCGATGTTGACGTGGTCCATGCCGCCGTTGGCTTTGACGAGTTGCAGCACTTCGTCGGCGTCTTCCTTGCGGAATGGATCGAGCAGCGTCCGCATCGTCTTATCGACGGCGGCCTTCTGCTCGGCGTTCAGCTCGGCATAGGGAAGGCCGTGACGGGGATTGGTCGGTGCGAAGCCCTTGGGATGCGTGTCGCCCGGGTTGTTGGTGGCGTGGGCCTTGGCACGCTGCTTCTCATTCAGAATGTCATAGACCGTCTGCACCTGCTCGGTCTGGTAGTAATAGACGTTGCTCTTGCTGTAGCCGGCTTCGCTGTGGCCGTAATAGATGGGGCCGCCCCAGGCGGTACCCGGTTCGGAATTGCCATCGCAGCGAAGCGTAAGATGGTGGCCGGCAAAAACCCAGGAGTACGGCGATTTGCCGTCGGGCTCGCCGAAGAGCACAGCACCGCAGCCCTCGAATGAGCCGCTGGAATCCCATTTGCCGTGCCGCGTGAGCCGTTCGTAAGCTTCTTCGTTGGCCAGAATCGCCTTCAGCGTCCGTTGGATAAGTTCTTGCTGCGGCTTGGTGTAGGTATTGGAAAGCCGCTTCTCGTTGCCGAGTGGCGGCGCGTTGTAGGTCTTGTGCCGCGTCGGGTGTCCTTCGGTGCCGTGG
>JANNTN010000796.1:0-2671 GCA_031394445.1 Anatilimnocola sp. | reverse complement strand
GGTGAGAGTTACTTGCGCAGCCGGGGCGGTTGGCGGGGCCAAGATAAGAACTGAGGCGACCAACAAGATGCGAATGACAGAGATCATGGCGACGAAGGAATCACTGGTGTTGATTTTGGTCAATCGTTGGACCTTTGCGTTCACATGAGGAAGCGTCACGCTTCGGCCGATTCTGGGCGGCAAGAATCTTTCAACTGAATCAAGATCGTTGCTGTCAATTTGCCCCACACTTGCGAGCGGGAGAAACTCTTCGGCAGAGAAAGTGAAATTCTTAGTGCCATCGAGGTTGAGATCGGCGGTTTCAACAAAGCCTAGATATCGCTGCCCTTCCCCCGTGCCGGAAGGATCGGCCGCGTCGTTAGCAAACAGTTCGACACGGGCAGTCTCGCCGACTTTGCTAGTAAGCGTGCCTTTTATCTCCAGAATGCGTCGCACTGCTGTTTGCATATTGCTGCTAAAGACCGGAACTTCACTAATGAGCACCGATGTGATGACAGGCGAGTTCTGGACTTGATTCGAGCCCGTATCCAAATCGAGCGTATCGTTGGGAGTAATCCCATTAGGTTCTTCGTCCTCTGAAAACAGATTGATGCCTAATCGTCCGTTGGAATAAATCGAATTGCCCTGGATGCGGTTGCCGTCGCCGGTGTCAATGTAGATTCCTTCGTCCGTATTGAACGCAATCACATTACCAGCGCCCCCTGCGCTGCCGCCAACGATGTTGTTGCGGCCCTCAATGATTTCGATGCCCCGCGCTCCGTTTCCCAGATTGCCTGTTCCAGCGGTATTCGTGCCGATGTAATTGCCATGAATGGCATTTCCAGTCGCCGTTTTGCCAGCAATTTTGACACCAGCCTGAGCATTACCCGAAATGACGTTGCGCGCTCCAACGGCTGTCCCGCCAATGACGTTCAAGCCCGCATTAACGATCTCAATTCCAGCCACGGCATTCCCTATGGCGACCAAGCCCGTGGCATCCGTGCCGATCAAATTGCCCTGAATGAAGTTGCCTGTCGCGAGTGAACTGAAAATGCCGATGCCGCTTTGACCATTGCCGGATATCACGTTTCCAGCACCGGCCACCAGTCCACCAATGGTGTTGTTAGCCGAATCGCCGATAAAGATGCCGTGGTCGGTGTTACCCAAATCGAGCTTTCCCGTCACATTGGTGCCAATCAGATTGCCCCGCACGAAATTGTTGCCACCGCCGACCAGACGAATGCCATCGAATTCATTGCCGGAAATCAGGTTCCGCGCTCCTGGCGAAGTTCCACCGATGGTTGTGTTGAATGCGTGATTGGTAAAAATGCCGACGTTGATATGGCCGAGATCCGTAGCACCGGTGACACTCGTGCCGATAAAGTTGCCATCGATCGTGGTATTGTCACTATCGATCTGGATTCCGTTGATGCCAAACCGATTTATCACCAGTCCCGAAACTCGTGAACCCGCGCTGCCCAGGCCGAGCGTAATTCCATGCGCATCGCCGGCTGCCGATCCGTTCAACTCAATGCGCAGTTGGGCATTGGTTCCCGAAGAAAGCGGCAGCGTGTTGCGTGTCGCTCCCAGCTGCGTGTAACCGTCAATGATGACCGGTTCGGATATTGTCGGCAGGGCCGACGCCGGTGTGATCGTGCGGATTCCGCCCCCCGCGATGTTGAATACGATGGTGTCGGTATCCGAATCCGTGGGCTCGCCATCTATGCGAAGCTGCTCTTCGGCGGTCAATGTTTCAATAGGCAGTGATCGATTGCTGATCAGAATGGCCTCGCGCAGAGTTATAAGCGCATCGCGTTCATTCGTGTCGAGTGCAGAACTAACCGGGATTGTGGCCGCCAGCAGGTGGCGTTCCTCGTACTGCTCAAAGAACAGCCCGCGATGCCGTTTGAATGTTGCACGCAGGCTGCGGGAAAAGCACGGCATGACCCGGTCCCAGAGTTGAGAGGTTCCAACCCGGCCAGCCAGGGCAATGGCCTTAGTCACACTCAGGAAGCACGCTTGCCATCCCTACGGTGACCAAAGCGAAATACCACATAAAAACCATAGTAGATAAAGCTGTCCCGGTACCCACGATCGTACCAGGGCGAATGCGGCGTTACAAACCGCCGGAGGGACGAATGTCGCACCAGAGAAAAGCCGCGTTATTCTGCGGCTAAAGCCGGGACAACGCCCAGCACCAAAAATCAAGCGAGGCCGACGGGACTCGAACCCGCAACCACCGGATCGACAGTCCGGTACTCTAACCAATTGAGCTACGGCCCCTTAGTAGGGAAAGTAAGTATTGAATTCTAACGCGCAATTAGCGGGTCGCAAGGGCGTTAGCTACCAGTGAACTGCGACATTTTTTCGGCCGCAAATCCTTATGGTGCGGGTTGTTAGACCATTAACACGCCTTCGCAGCAACTGTGAGCTAAGGTTGCTTTAGTGGATTGTGTTTTTCCGCCAGGCGGTGCGTGGAGGCGACGGTGGTACATCTTATTACGCGATTCATCGACACGGTGACTCGACACGCCGGCCAACTCGATCGGCAGCAGTGGGTGATTGTGTCATTCCTGGTCCTGGGGCTGGGCCTACTCACGATGCGTGGGTTCGGTTCGCGAAACAACTATTAGGGAATGTCATGGATATTGCACTGCCAAGCTTGCCGATTCCGGTGGCGCTGGCCGCCGTG
>JANNTN010000778.1:0-3438 GCA_031394445.1 Anatilimnocola sp. | reverse complement strand
GGATGCGGGAAATCTGCACGTCCGGTTTGATGAGCGGGAGGTGGAAACGGAGCATGGCTGGGCTAGTGAGGCACCGGCAAACGAAAGAGCCGGTAACAGATAGGCCCCGCCTAAACCACCGCGCCACCTCTCGACTCTACTCGTTTGATGCTCTGACCGGAATACGGTTGGGTTTCCGGGAATAACCGCGATCAGCTTTCGGCTACGGCTGCTCCGGCAGCGGGCTGGCGTCGTAGATCTTCAGACCTTCAACGCAGAGAGAACAAAACGCAGGTACACTACTTCGATACGAAAACAGGAGCGATCAATCACGATGCGACAAAACTCGATGCTTTCCTGCGCCCTGTTGGCCATCTCCTGCGTCTCGGCGGGCTCGGCGGCGGCCGAGTCGAAGCCGTTGCGAGTCTTCATTCTCGCTGGACAGTCCAACATGGAAGGTCACGCGAAAGTCGACACATTCGACTACATCGGCGATGATCCCGCGACAGCTCCGCTGCTAAAGCAAATGCGCGGCGACGACGGCCAGCCACGTGTCTGTGAGGGAGCGTGGATTTCGTATTTCACCGGGACCGGCGACAAGAATGGCGAAGGGCGTGGTAAGTTGACAGCCGGATATGGCTCGCGACGCCAACCCGATCAGAATGAAGGCAAGATCGGCCCCGAGTTCACGTTCGGCATCACGATGGATGCGGTGTTCGACGAACCGGTGCTCCTCATCAAGACAGCGTGGGGTGGCAAGAGCCTGCATACCGATTTTCGTCCGCCGAGCGTCGGGCCGTATGTCTTCAGCAAGACGCAGCTCGCGCACTTCCAGAAACAAGGAAAGGATATTGAAGCCATCAGGGTCGAGAGGGTGAAGGAGACTGGACGATACTACCGGCTCATGATCGAGCACGTTAAACACGTGCTGGGCGACGTCAAACGCGTCTGTCCGGTCTATGACGAGAACCAAGGAATTGAAATGTCCGGCTTCGTTTGGTTGCAAGGCTGGAATGACCTCGTCGATTCCGGCGCGTATCCGAATCGCAGTCAGCCTGGCGGCTACGATGCCTACAGCGAGGTACTGGCTCACTTCATCCGCGATGTCCGCAATGATCTCAACGCCCCGCAGATGCCGTTTGTGATCGGCGTATTGGGAGTCGGTGGCGCGAAGGCCAATCCGCAAACTATCGAATTCCGCAAGGCGATGGCCGCTCCCGCGGCACTGCCCGAGTTTCGCGGCAACGTCATAGCGGTCGAGACTTCGCCGTTCTGGTCAGAAGAACTCGGCGAGATTGCCGACAAGCATGAGCAAGTGCGTCAGTTGAGCTACTTCCTGAACTCGAAACACAAAGACCATGCGAACGCCGACGGCAAGATGACGGACGAGGAAAAACGGGATTACCTGAAGAAGTTCGAAGCGAAGCTGATCTCACCCGCGGAAGCCGCGCTGTGGCAACGCGGAGCCTCGAATGCCGGTTACCACTACCTCGGCTGCGCGAAGACGTTCGCTCTGATGGGAAAGGCGTTCGCCGAGGCTATTTTGAAGCACCGAGAGAATCAAACAGGCAGTCGTCTTCAGAACTAGAAAAACAAACGAGCAATCAACATGCGATGCAAACTCTGGATCTGCCTGCTGCTGGCGATTGTCACGATTTCGAGAAACCTGTCTGCTGAGGAAGTGCAGAAGGGCGAAATGGCGGGATATCTGCTCGTGCCCAACGAGAAGGTGCCTGAGACGTTCAACGCCGGATTCTCGATGTACATCGCCGCGTGGCCGCTCTTGAAGCAATATCCCGGTCAGCGGTTTCAGTCGGGCTTGCCGGGAACTTGGATGTTCGCGCAGCCCGTCGATAAGCCGCTGGAGAAAGGGTATTCCGACATTGAAGGCGGGCTCGGCTGGTGGCGCGACACCGAATACGCCACCGAGACTCCCAAGTTCATCATGGGTGGCGTGGCTCCGAATTTTGTCGAGTGGGCCAACGGCCCGGGCGCGGGCAAGGGACGCGATTGGGCTAAACCCAATGGCAAATACGCCGTCGCCCAACTGAGCCCATGGGTGCTGTGGCCGCCGGACGGTTTGAACGTGAAGCAAGAGACCCGCGGCGAATGGTTTGGATATGGCTATCTGCCGCTACCGCTCACTCGGCCGAAGACGAAGACCGACGGGCAAGACATTCCGACCGGGAATCATTGTTGGACGCTGTTTTTGAGCACGGGCAACTTCAAGGGACCGGTGACGTTCTTTACGCCGTACTTTTGGTCTCGCAACGCCGTCCGGGAGCCGCGCTTCGCCGGACACCTACTCGACAGCCGACCGTCTAATCCGAACCGGGCGTTGCAGATGGAGACTCAGCACATCCCCAGCGTGCAGGCAACGGACTCGAAGGGCGTGACTTACGCGCGTGTCACGCCTACGCAGTTCCCCAGCGACGCCCGAGGCGACTCGCCGCTAGTGCATCGGATCACGTCTTACACCAAACGAGCGTTGTGGGATGCAGTGGATGCGTGGTTCGAGGGAGGCCCGGCCGCCAGCGGCGCGGTCAACTCGGACGGCGCCGTGCTGCACGAATTCAGCGGTCGTGGTGGAGCGACCTGGAAGATCTATCCCGACGGAACCCCGAAGGAAGAAAAGATCGCATTGGCTTGGACTTCGTTTACGACGCCCTTCGCTCCGGATCGAAACACCTTCGGATATCGCTGGAATCCCCAATGGGTGAAACGGGACCAGGCCGCCGGCGGCAATCTGGTCATGCTGCCCGAGTATTTTCGCCTAGGCAAGGACGACAAGCAGAAAACCCTTTGGTCGCCCGTGCCTGCGGCTGAAGTCCCCGCTGAAACCGGCCTCGCCAATGTGAGTTTCGACCGGAAGCGGAGCGGACCGCCCAAGACTTACGAGACTCCGGCGGATGCGGAAAGTTGCTGGAAAAAGCCCGGCCCGAAGGCCGGTCCATTTCAGGCGCATCCAGGCGACGGCAGCGTCGTGACCTACTACTGGTATCGCTTCGCCGATCAGCCAGCGCTGCTCAACGCCAGCCTGACGGACGTCGAGCGGGAAGCCATGCAGCAGCGCGTCGAAATGCTCCACCGGCACTGGAGCAAGGATTGCGACTACCTCGATCCGCCCACGAGCGGCACACTTGCCGACCTCGACCCGGCCCTCGTGGTCACGCCGCCTCTGGGATTGGAAATCGGATATGTCCCCATCGTGACCAAGCAGGAACCAAAGTAGCTCGTTTCGAACGCGCGGCAATAACACGATGGCTCCTCTGACTGGTTACTGAAAACAGAGTGGCCGTACCGTGCCGAGCTTTCACGTCAGAGTTTAACCGCGAAAGCCGCGGCACAATTCGGGTAAGCGTCCGTCGGATCGCGTGTTGTCACGCCGTCTAAATTGAGTGCGTCAGCCTGGCACTCCTGTGGAGACACGCGATGGGACGACCACCCAGCGACTTGGAC
>JANNTN010000753.1:0-5966 GCA_031394445.1 Anatilimnocola sp. | reverse complement strand
CGCTCCCAAACCACTACCAGAAAACGCACCGTCCACAGCACAGAAATCTGGTGCGAAGAAACCACACGCGACCCGGCTGACGTCAACCTATACGCCGTGCGCCTGCTGATTCGCGCCACCGAAGCCCTCCACATGCTCAACAATCAGAACGACGCCGAACCAGACGTAGCCACCCCCACAGAAAAAAGCCTGTTCCCAGCCGTCCACGACCTCCTCTGCCGCTGGCGATAACGCCGCCGCCACCGGCCGCGTTCCGCCCGTCCCCGACATCACATCGGTGCCCTTGTCACCCACCACGCTCCACAACCTCCTGGGAACCACGCCCGAACCAGCCGCAGATTCACCATCCCCCGCTGAAAGAACCACCGCCGAACAAACCACCGTTAAAGAAACGCTAACCTTTACAGCCGACTCCTCTACCCTCAATCCCACAAACACTTCCCCCACAACACCTTGCGACAATCACTACAGCTCCCCCACAGAAAAAAATCTCCAACTTTAACGCCCAATCACAACCCAATCAGAGCTCCCTGCGCTCGATACCCTGACGTGGCCAGGCAGAAGAAACCGTCCGCCGCTCGTCACCCGACGGCACCTAAAACATCTGAACCTACGCCAACCAATCTTGCCCTTGAAAGGATCACCAACCTGTTGCAAACGTCCGACCTCGGAATGTCGCACTGCCGCTGTAACCAATCCGGGTAGGAACGGTTCAGGGTCGTCAGATTTGGTTGGCGGAAGCATCGGGTCGATACGCGCCGTTGTCGCAATTCATCCCGAAAGTCCCCCCACCAAAGCCCCGCATAAAACACCAAGCGAGTGCCTGTACTCTCCAGCTATTTAGACGTATTTTTGATGAAAGTGTCATGTTGAGGGCTTATCCGGCACATAAGCTGCAGGGAAACACTCCGGGCACTCTCGTTTACTTGATTCAATGCAAAATTCCAGCTGCCTGCTGATACCTGATATGTGCGGCGTAAAAAACCAGAACGCACAAAGCAATCAAGTTGAGAGCGGTAAAAACCTAGGGGGGTCGCACGTGGGAAGTGCCCATCGCTGCTCAGGGCAGCGCCGGATGACGACTCCCGAATGTTGCGTGAGTCGGCTGCCCAATCCGACAACCTTTGCGGATGAAAGCATGACTCTCAACGAACTTCCCGACGCAAATTCCAGCAAGCTCCCACTTTCGGCTCTGCATCGGCGACGGGTTGCGCTGCAGCTTGAAATAGCCGGCCAAGACCGGGTGCTGCGGGGACGGGGTGTTTTTGAGTCGGACTTCGTTTCTGGAAATGTTTTGCGGATTTTGCTGCCCCCGAACGCCGGCTGCGAAGTGCTGATCGTCGAGGACCGCTGGAACGGAGAAATTCAGTCCGGCCAGTCGTTGGGTTGCGACTATTTGATTCGGCTTTGAAAAGTTGATTCGGCTTTGAAAAGATGGTCGGCCTACGAACGACCAAACGGCTTCGGAGTGGGATCTGCGAGAGTCGGATTCGCTGTTCAATAATTTTGTGCGCCGTACGCCTCCCCCCAGCGGCACCACCTTCGGCCGATCAGTCCCCCCTTGCGCGAGCGTGGGTTCAGACAATGCCGAATATCACTGTTCTGTGGATCCCGCCGAATCTAGCGAGTCGCGCGGCATACCGCCGCAACCCTTCAGCCACTCCTGGGCTTGGCTTTTCTCCGCGTCGATGAAATTTCCGCTTCATGAGCGATATTAGCTTGACGTTCGCAAGTGCGTAACCAAAGTTTGCACGGCTGTTGATCTACATGAAGTGGAGATAGCGACTTTGTCCTTCCTGCTTGAAAAATCTGCCCCGCCGCTGCGGCTGTCGCCCCAGCTCGTCGCCTTTGTCAAACGGCAAATCCGGAATGCCGCTTTATTGGCCGGCCCGGAACGTCGGGACGAATGCCGACAGGCAATCATCGTGCCTGCCATCGTGCAGCCTATTGACCGGCAATTCCGCGCTATCGACGCGCCGATAGCCATGGTGACTCGTGATGTTACTGCGCGCGGAATTGCACTCGTTCACGAAGATCGCATCCTATTTGACTTGCTCGCGATGCAGCTAGGATTGCCGGACGAGGAGACCATACTCGTCGGTGAAGTTCGCTGGAAAAAGCCGGTGGGGCCGTACTACTCCTGCGGGTGTGAGGTGATTGCGAAACTCGACGAGCTGCCTGAGTATTGGTAAGCGATCTGCTCGCAGGACCGGTCACGGGTCACCGCCAACCACACGGTTAGTCGCCCGCGAGCAGGCAAGTCTGACGAGACACTTCTCCCAAAAATCATCGACGCCACGCCGCTGCCGGAGCAGCCGTAGCCGAAAGGCGAACCGACGCAGCGAACCGCTGCCAATGCCGGCGGCGGGAGCGGCCCACGCTTTCCGCCGTCGTTCTGTTCCTGACAAGCTTTCGCTCTGCCAAAATCGAAGTTTCAATCGCACCACGGTCGAACTTGTGGCCTGATACGATTCGTTTTTGAATGGCCGCGTGTTATAATCCCAACATGGAAGGATCGATCCATCACGTTGCCGATCTTGGCGAAGCCACGCGTTCCGCAGTGGAGGGCCTTGTTGGCCATCCACTTGGAAGCGATGAGTTCATTTACATCGCGTCGCTCGGTGCCCAAGCGGAGGGGACGCCGACCGAGCGTAATTCGGCTTGGGATGAAGTTGATGCACTCGTCGCCCAAATGCACCAGAAGGCCGCCAGTTCGGGCCTGTCCACTGGGCAGATCGATGCTCTGATTGACGCAGAGTGCGAGGCCGTGCGGTATGATCTGCGCACATGAAGATTGTGTGCGACACCAACGTATTGATTCGGGCGGCGGTCAACCACAGCGGTCTGGCGGGCGAATTGCTCAAACGAATTCGGGCTTCCCATCTGCTCGTGGCGTCGCTGCCACTCTTGGCGGAGGCCCTGCAAGTATTGCGACGGCCCAAGATTCAAGCGTTGCACGGTCTCGACGAACAGGGAATTCGTCGCTTCGTCAAATCGCTTTACAAGGCCATACTGCCAAGGCCGCGCTGATTGTGCAAGTGCCACGACCTATGCCGCGCGTTGTGCCACACGATCCCAAAGATGACGCCATCTTGCTTACGGCGATTGGTGGTAAGGCCGAGCGGCTCGCGACGCGCGATCAGCATTTTTTCCATCCGGACGTCCTGAAAATTGCTGCCAGCTATGGAGTGCGGATCATCACTGACGATGCGCTTCTGGCGGAATTGCGGGCGCATGGCCCCTGATTCGCGGCGGGCCACAGGAGCGTCAGGACGATCTTCGGCCACGCCGCTGCCGGAGAAGCCTTGACCGCCAAGCGACCGACGCGGCGAACCAATACCAATGCCGGCGGCGGAAGCGGCCCACGCTCTCCGCCGCCGTTTTGTTTTCGACATCTGGCCTTCAGCCCAGACGGCCATCATCTGGTCAGCGGCATGGTGAGAATCTGAGACACCACGCCGCTGCCGGAAGTGCCGCAGGCAGAAAAGCGGCTATTCAACTTTGGGTGGATGCTCGCCCATCGCCGTCGACATCCGGCGGAGACGCACCAGTTGTGGTCGATTCATTCTCAGTGCGGCAATCGTCGCCCGGCCTGTTGGGGTTGAAGCGACGATCTCGGTTGCATCCTCGCTCCAGGCAAGACGACGCTGGAAGAAACTCTGAACCAGCTGGGCGTCACGGAGTTACTGGACTGCGGAATGATGACCCAGAACTGCGTCGCTCACACGGCGATCTCAAAGGCCGCAGAGAAATACAACGTCACGATCTTGCCGGATTGCTGCACCACGGTCAGCGAGATTCTGCATCTGATCGCCCTTCATGCCGTCTCTACACGGGTGAAGCTGGTGCCATTGAGTGAGGCTCTGTGATGACATCCGTAACTTTCTGGCTCATTGCGTGTTGAAAGAATGAGCCTGCGGATAGGCCGGGAGATGGCCGAAACCATAAATGTCCGCCGAGGGTAGTTCCATCGTGTGATACCCCAAAGGCTCAACCTCATGGTTGCAGGTGTCCGCGATGACGCCGCCACCGCTCGCCGAGCTTGGATTCTTCAAGAGCTGACCAAAGAGCGGCAGCTCAAGGCTCCCGACGTGGCCGAACAGTTTTCCTGCTCAGTGAAGACCGCCCGGCGTGACCTGACAGCGTTGAAGGATGAGGGTAGGATCGAGTTCGTCGGAGCGGCGCGAACTGGTTTCTACCGACTCTGCCAACCAGCCAGCCCA
Source organism: Anatilimnocola sp. (assembly GCA_031394445.1). GTDB lineage: Bacteria > Planctomycetota > Planctomycetia > Pirellulales > Pirellulaceae > CAYLLN01. Next base: position 1,743 of record JANNTN010000753.1, on the reverse strand, counting down.
TGAAAGGCAACCTATGCGACCAAATTCAAAACTAATGGTCCTTATGCAGTTGATCGCGTGTTGTCTCGCGCCGTCGATCGCGTTAGGTGACGCGTCCACGCGAACGAACGTTGTCCTTGTCATGGCGGATGACCAGGGTTGGGGTGACACTGGCTACAACGGCCATCCCGAACTCAAGACGCCCAACCTCGACGAGCTGGCTGCCGCCGGCCTGAGGCTGAATCGTTTTTACACAGCGCATTACAACTGTTCGCCCACGCGAGCCAGCGTGATGACTGGCCGGCATCCGCATCGAATGGGCACGTTCAGTCCTGGCTCGCCGATCCGCGCGCAGGAGGTGACCGTCGCCAAAGTGCTTCAGTCGGCCGGCTACGCGACGGGTCATTTCGGCAAGTGGCATCTGAACGGAAAGAACGGCGATCGCGACACCAAGACGCCGCCTGGCCGAGCAATCCTCGCCAATGACCCGCTCTCGCCCGGAAAGCTGGGCTTCGACGAATGGATCTCCGCTGACAATTTCTTCGATCTCGATCCGGTCCTCGGCCGCAAAGGCGTGCCGGAGAAGTTTCACGGCGACGGCTCTGATATCGTTACTGATGAAGCGCTGAAGTTCATTCGAAAGCAGACCAGTGCCGGCAAGCCGTTCCTCGCGGTGATATGGTTCGGCAATCCGCACACGCCCCACGAAGCACTGACAGCGGACAAAGCGGCCTATGCTGCGCTGCCGGAAAACGATCAGAACTACTACGGCGAACTCACGGGCATCGACCGCAACGTCGGCAAGCTGCGCGCCGCACTGCGCGAACTGAACGCGGCGGACAACACGCTCCTGTGGTACTGCAGTGACAATGGTGGCGCGGCGGGGCCGAAGTCCACCGGCAGCCTGCGCGGCAGCAAGGGGACGCTGTGGGAAGGGGGCCTCCGCGTCCCCGGCCTTGTCGAGTGGCCCGCGCGCATCCCGAAACCCTTCGTGAGCGACGTGCCCTGTTCGACGTTGGACATTTACCAGACCGTCCTCGCCGCCACGGGCGCGAAGGCGGCCAAGCAAATCCAACCCCTCGACGGCATTAACCTGCTGCCGCTGTTCGATCGGCAGATGACCGAGCGAGGAAAGGCCATACCCTTCGTCGCCCGACTCAACCAGGAGAATTCACACGCCGCCTTGCTTGACTGGCCATACAAGTTGCACACCGACGCGGCGAGCGGTAGGGGCAAAAAGGCGGGCAACGATCAACCCGTCGCGCCCGTGCTGCTCTATGACGTCTCCAAGGATCCAAAGGAAACGACCGACCTCGCTGCGCAACAGCCGGAACGTGTGGCGAAGATGAAAGCAGAACTCGCTACGTGGAAGTCGTCCGCATTAAAGAGCCTGGCCGGCGGCGATTACGGCCCCGGCGCACCTGTGGAACCGGCTCCACAGACCACGAAGGGAGCCAAGTCGGCGAAGAAGAAGCGGGCGGACCAATAAAAAGGACCTGCGATTCGAGAAACGAGCTGATGCGACGTGTGTGATCTCTAACTGTCCAGCCTGCCGCTTGACCTGCGATCACAGACATCACTCTGGCAACCGCAATCCGGCCGCGACAACCTTCACCGGCACGCTCCAAATTGATGAGGAGCATGATTTGGACTTACCCACGTTTCGTGGGCGCGGTTTTTGGGTTATGCGGCCAGTTCGAACTGTGCGGGGGAGAGGTATCCCAGCGCAGAGTGTCGACGGACGCGGTTGTAAAAGATTTCGAT
>JANNTN010000748.1:0-2120 GCA_031394445.1 Anatilimnocola sp. | reverse complement strand
CATTACCGGCAGCGACGACACCACAGCCCGGCTGTGGGACGCAACAACCGGCGAATCGCTCGGCATCACCCTATCGGGTCACACGGCCAGCGTCACGTCCGTCGCCTTTACTCCCGACGGCCTGCGAGTGCTAACAGGCAGCAAGGACATCACCGCCAAGCTCTGGGATCCGAGTTCCGGCAAGGAAATCCTCACGCTGACCGGGCACACGGAAGAAATCACCACCGTGAGCGTATCGCCCGACGGCGGCAGCCTGCTCACGGGCAGCCGCGACGGCACCGCCATTGTCTGGCTGACGGTTCCTTGGAAAGAAGCGGTGCCAGTGGCCTACTCACCCACACGGGCCGCGAATGTGCCGCATGTCAACCGCGCGCCGTAGCAGCAACCGCCTTGGCGGGCTGCTTAGCTAGGCGGAACACGAGTTGTTCAATCGCCCACCGTGCTCGATCATCCTGAGAGTGGCTGCCCTTAAGCGACAAATCCAACTCCAGCAGCCATCGATAGAGTTGGCCTGCGCGATTTCGGCCAATCTGCATCAGCCGTTTCTCTGCCGCCCCCACGCTGCCAATGGGCCAGTCGCGAAAGCCGGCTGCCGTCAGCGCCTCGCGAAGCGGCATTTTGCGTCCGCCGCGTTCAGCCTGCTGAAAAATCCGCGTCGCCGACACGTATCTTCTGAGCGACCACGACAGCGAGCCCACCAGCGCCAATGGATGCTCGCCAGCTTGCAATAAATGATCCAATTGAGCGAGTGCATCTGCCGTCTCGCCACTTGCCGCTGCATCGACCAGATCCCAAATGCTTTTCGCTCGCCAGCCGCCGACAATCTCCTGAACCTGGTCGGCTGTCGCTTTGGTTTCCGGCGGCACCAGCAACGCGAGCTTGGCCAGATTTTGATCGAGCATCCCGAACAGCGGCCCAGTCAAATCGAGCAACACCCCAGCCGCGTCATTTCCCAGCGATAACTCATGTTGCGACTTGCCCCAAGCGACAATCCACTTCCCCATCGCCGCTTCGTCGATGTCCTTGCTTTTGCCTTTCTTCTGAGGCGGTCGGCAATCAATCTGCAAACCCGTTTGATCGAGTGCCTTGTACAACCGAGTATTTGCCGCCCATTCATCGACTTCCAAAACCAGCACGCCCGTCGGCCGGGGCTTGGCGGCATAGTCCTCGAGTCTGGACCGATTGGCCGAGACAAACGCATCCGCTCGCTCCAAAATCACCAGCCGCGGCTTACCACCGCCAAACAGAGAGTTCGTCGCCAGTTCGTCAGCCACATCGCGCCAATCCGGCATCCGATCCTGGCAGTCATACGTGGTCACCGGCACATCGTCGTCAACGCCGACAACAGCTTGCCGCAATTCCTTCAGCACCAACCGCTTCAAAAATGGCTCATCACCAAAAACAGCCACGACGCCAGCTAGCCCACCACCAGGCGGATGTCCCAGAAAGTCAAAAGTGTGGATCGTTCCCGTCATGAAGGGTTTGTTCTCAACTGCCAATTGTGCATTTCTGAATGGACAACGCGCGGGCCGAAGCCAAAAATCACCATCCATTTATATCCCTTGCGATCAGCGACAAAAACTGGGCCAAATTCTTCTTTTTTTCCGTGAGCCATCAATGCGCGGGCTAACGACAAATCCTGATCGAATGATTTTTCTTTAAAGACGCTGGTGCGGTTCGCCGCGAAGGCATGAAACAGTTGTCAGCATCTCACGCTTCGCTGGTCACTTTCTTCCAGGCCAGCGCCATTTTCTAACGTGCCATCGCTAGCCCTCAAGCAAAACAAGACCCCTGATCAACACTCACGAAGATCTTTCGCTGCTAGCCTTCACTTTGGCAAATCATCCGCAAACAAACCTCTCGACCACTCAAGTTGCGTTTGCCCTGGCGTTGACCTCGCGTCCCAGCGCGATAAGATAGGTCACTTCCCAGCAGCGCTGGCCCACCCAGTCCTGCTCACATTTTCGGGGTGTGGCTCAGCCTGGCTAGAGCGCTTGGTTCGGGACCAAGAGGTCGTAGGTTCAAATCCTATCACCCCGACTCGCAGTAAGTCTTTGCGAAATATAGGCTTCGGAGCCGGCCGACTCGCGGCCGTGGCAGCCTGAAAATCAGTGCGAAAC
>JANNTN010000544.1:0-1234 GCA_031394445.1 Anatilimnocola sp. | reverse complement strand
TGAGACCATAAACGTGCGACGTGCAGATCGTGCGAATGATATGCTTGAGGTCGCACTTGCCGGCGCGAAACTCAGCCGCCAGCGCATCGAGCAGCGGCCCATTCGTCGGCGGGTTCGTCGCCCGCAAATCATCGATCGGCTCCACTAAACCGCGACCCATCAGATCGGCCCACACGCGGTTGACAATCACCTTCGCAAAAAACGGATTCTCCTCCGCAGTAATCCACGCCGCCAGCTCCTCCCGCGGATCATCTTCCGCTGTGCCCACCTTCTCCGGCTTCGGCACCGACCCAAACAACGGCCGCGGCTGCATCGCCACCTTCGTCAGCGGATGCTCGACCGTGCCACTCTTCTTCGTCAGCACAATCTCTTCGCTACCGCTGATCGGCGGCGACAGGCCCGTGCCTTTGAAGCCCAGCCGCGAGAAATACGCCGCGAAGCTATAGAAATCGTCCTGCCCGTATTTCTCGAACGGGTGATGGTGGCACTTGGCACATTCCAGGCGAATGCCCAGGAACAACTGACTCACCAGCGTGGTGATTTCCTGTGGCTCGCGGCGATCGCGAAACAGCACCGACGCTCCATTGTCCCACGTCGAGCCGCGCGCCGTGATCAGCTCCCGCACGAACTGATCGTAGGGCTTGTTGCGGCGAAAGCTGTCGCGAATCCAGGCGTCATAAGTCATCACCGCCTTAATGCCGACACGATACGGATTCGGTCGCAGCAAATCGGCCCACTTCGCCGCCCAATGATCGGCATACTCCGGCCGCTGCAACAGTTCCTCCACAATTCTCTGCCGCTTCGGCGCGGCTTCCGCCAAGCTTGTAGGGTGGGACAAGGCCGTCTCAGCGGCCGCCGGCCCACCATCACCTTCACCATTGGCCAGGAACTCTCGCACTTCCTCCGGCGTCGGCAACCGGCCAATAATATCGAGATACACCCGCCGTAAAAACTTCGCATCATCCGCCGACTCCGACGGCGTAATGCCCAGCGTCCGCAGCTTGTCCCACGCGAGTTCATCAATGAAATTTTGCCGTGGCAAACCGGCATACACGTCGCCGGACACAATTCCCGGCAGCGGAATCGCCACGTGGCACACGGCAATCACGTTCATATACCGTGCCATCACCGTCGCTTCACCGGGAATCGGCCCCGCCTTCACCAACCCCGTCGCATCAACCGCACAAATTCCCATCTCGCTCGATTGAAACTGCGTCCGGCCGGTGACATCCCG
>JANNTN010000717.1:0-9558 GCA_031394445.1 Anatilimnocola sp. | reverse complement strand
CCGCATCGTGTTTCTCCAAGGGGAAATTCATGTGGGCAACGCCAACGAATTGGTGATGAAGCTGCTGTACTTGCAGAGCGAGCAGGTCAGAATATTCATCGTGTCATAAACGGCCAAAGTCGCCGACACGTCGCCGCCAGGCGAGTTTATATAGAAGTGAATGTCCTTGCGACGATTCTCGCTCTGCAAGTACAGCAGCTTCATCACCAATTCGTTGGCGTTGCCCACATGAATTTCCCCTTGGAGAAACACGATGCGGTTCTCCAGCAGCAAATCGCCCAGCGTAAGCTGCCGCTGCCGCTGAACCTGTTGATACGAATACGAATTTTTGATCGGAAGAGGCATATTCAGGCTCATGCGCCGGTGAACTCCGTTAGACATGCGTCACGCGACAAGCTGGCAGCCTGTCACTACCGGCATTATTCACCCGCGAGGCAAAATGGACTAGTCCAGATGCGCCGACGGACAACCAGCGGGCGGATTCAATCGGACAAAAACCGATCTGGCACTTCGAGGCTCGACTGCTTTTAACGCAGAGGCGCGGAGTCGCAAAGACGCAGAAAGGAACTAGGAAGAGCTGATTCAAACCTCTCCGCGACTTTGCGTCTCTGCGTTATCCCCAGAAACGAAGGCGCAGCCAAAAAGTCTCTCTAAACGAGAGATTATGCGGCGAGGTCAATCGAAGTTCGACCCGACAAGGCAAGACGCCCCTTCTCGGCTAGCCCTTCGTCGGTTAATCCTTCGTCTTACCAACCGTAGCCGGGTTGATGCCGTCGTTGTGCTCGGCTTCGGGAATGGCCTCGGAGGCAACCCCGGCTGCCGTGTAGCTGAGGGCGGCGACTTCGTCTTGCTGCGGATTGTAGGCCACGTCGCGGAATTCAGCGTGCGATTCGATCAGCTCGATCACCTTGCGCTCGACGATTTGATTGCGGAGCGTGTCCATCAGCCCCTTCTTTTCGATGCGGGCCCGCACGCGGCGCGGCGTCTCATCCGACTGATCGGCAATCAGATCGATTTCCGTGTCATAATCGCCGGCCTCCGCCTCGATTTTCTCTTCCTCGGCAATGCGTTCCAGAATGAAGTGCTCCTTCAGGGCGCGGGCCGTCGAGGCCATCGCGTTCTGGTGCAGCTCGTTCATGTACTGGCGAATCTGGTCGTTCGAAAAGCCGCTGCGTTGCAATTCCATCAGCGCCCGGTCGAGTTCGCGGCGGGCCTGACGGCGGAGCATGTCCTGCGGCAAGTCCCATGTAGCCGTAACGGTCAATTGCGTGGTGATTTGCTGCCGGCTGCGGCGCTGCTGGAAAAACTTTAGCTGCCGCTCCATTTCCTTGCGGACTTCGGCCATCAGCTCTCCTTCGTCTTTGAAGCCACCAATCCGCTCCAAAAACTCATGATTCAAATCAGGCAGCTTGCGATCCTCGACCGTGACGATTTCCATCGCCAGATCGATCTCTTTGCCGCGAAAATCTTCATTTCCGGCATCGGGCGAAATCGCGAGCTTGGTTTCGACCGTGTCGCCGGCCTGCTTGCCAATCAGCAACTTGTCGAAACCTTCGAGCTTGGCATCGGACAGGCTCAACGTCGGCTTGATTTCAATCGTCTCTTCCGTGAGCTGCGAAAGCGGCCGCCCTTCATACGACGCCCGCAACGTCAGCGTGACAAATTGCCCGGCTTCGATCGGGCCTTCGTGATGCTCTAGCGCGCCATACTTGGACAACAATTGCTTCAGCCGCTGAGAAACCTCGGAGTCGGCATATTCGTGAGTCGGACGTTCGAGGGTCAAACCCTTCCAAACGGGCAGATCGAACTCGGGGCGAACCTCGATATCAAATTCAAAAACCATCGGCCCGTTATCGGGCAACTGCACCGACTTCATATCGAAATCGGGCTCGCTGATCGCCGTGAACTGATGATCGTCCGTCAGTTGGGTCAAGCTATCCATGAGCAGCTTGCCCTTCACCTGATCGGCAACATGCTCCTTGAAGCGGCTTTCGACCAGCTTCCGCGGCGCACGGCCGGGCCGAAAACCGGGCAGTTCCGCCTTCGGCATCAAGTCGTTAAAAGCTTCCTTGAGATAGCGCGACACGTCGTCGTACGGAACCGTGACGGTCACATGCCGCTCGCAAGCGCTGGGACTGTCGATCTTTACATCCAGGGCCAGCCGTACCTTCTCTTCGGTGGCTTCTTCGGCCGGATTTTCGACTTCCGTGGTGCTCATATGCGCTGCCTTAACAAGTGAATGAGTATCAGCCAGACGGTGCTGGGCAATTTCAGGGCCATTAAGCACGGAACCCGAAGTGCCAGGCAAACCGCCGCATCGGGCCGGATTTCCTGGCAGTTCGGGTCGGAAAAGTGCTTTGGAAATAAGAGCGGGTGATGGGACTCGGACCCACGACCTACACGTTGGCAACGTGTCGCTCTACCAACTGAGCTACACCCGCGAAGTTCTTATCTGACAATCACTTAGGATCGATTGCATGGGCAACCATTCCTACTGATTTGCCGCCTATCGCCGACCTTGTAACCGCTTGGTTACAACTTCAGAACGATTTGCGATTATGTTGCGCCATGCACAGCCTTGCAAGCCGTCTGACTGGTTTCGGCACGCGAAAGCTTACCACGGAAATCCACGTTGGGATGTAGGGATTATCCGGGCCGTCGGAAACGAGCTAACTAACTACTATCCCCGATGACAAGCCTGGCAACTTTGCTGTGCGGCTAAGACGAGGTTGGCCGCGGCGGGCCGACTGATGCCGGCGTGATGGCATTCGGTGCAGCATCGTAGGCCGCTCAACGTGCCGCTGGACATCGCGTCGGCGATCTGCCGGGCTTCTTCGGCCGAAATGGGGCGGTGGGCAGCCGGCAAACAGGTGGTGGGCAATTTCAAAGATGCCAAGGTGATCAGCCCCTGCGCCGAGGGCACGCCGTCGGCAAGCAAGCGGCCCGGCTCACGCGGCACATTCGCGCCGACGACCGGTTCGCCCCGCGTGCCGGAGTTGGGCGAAAAGACCGATCCGCCAAAGAGCAGGCCCAAAGCGGCCATAATCAATGACGCGGCGATCACGCGAATCGCACTCACGAATTGCGGCCGGCGCGCCTGGCCCAGCCTCTCGGCCGGCACCGACTTACGCACCACCGGCGGCGGCTGATTCGGAGAGATCGCGAGGTGCGCGGTGGCGAACATCCGCCGTCCCGGCCGGCGCTGCCAGGGCAACGAACCTTGATATTCGGGCAACTGCTCGGCTTCTTCCGAACTAACCGCCTCATGCATCAACGCCACCGCCGGACGGAGCGCCTCGGCCAATTGCCGGCATTCGTGGCAGGCCCGCAGATGCCGCTCGACGGCTTCGTCCTGCGGATCGCCACTGGGAAATGGCCCGCGGGTCAACACCTCGAAAACCTGATCGCAATTTAACAACAATCGCTTCACGGCTGCTTACTCCGGACGCTTGTTCCGATCTTCCTCGCCAACAGCCGGGAGCAAACCTGCTCCCGGTACATCGCCACTTCGCCGCCTACCGCAGTTTTCTTCAACTAAGTTCGATTCCGAATGGCTGCCCGCCCGCATCCACTCCCCCAACTTCAACAAACCGGTTTTGACGCGATTCTTCGCTCCCGGTTCGCTGCAGTTCATCGCCACGGCGATTTCCGGAAATGTCAGTCCACCAAAAAACCGCAGCCGTAATGCATCCGCCTGGGGTTCGGGCAGGCGGCCAAGCAGCAAGTGAACTTGCTGGTTCTTTTCCCGCGCCAGCAGCAAATCCAACGGCTGCCGCTGCGAATCGCACGGCTGATCGATCGCGTTGCAGGCCGGCGGAACCGTTCCCGCCACCGCATGTCGCGCTTCGCGCTTTCCCTGCCGGCTGCATTGATTCAGCAGAATCGTCCACAACCAGGTGCGAAAGCTGAATCGCGAATCGTAAGTCGCCAGCCACCGATAAGCACACAGAAACGTCTCTTGCACCGCTTCTTCCGCCAGTTCGCGGCGACTCAGCCGGCTGATGGCCGCTTTGTGTAGCGCCGCCTGATACCGCGCCACGAGCAGCGCAAACGCCCGCTCATCGCTGGCCATAGCAGCAGCGATCAGCACGCCATCGGGCGACAATGAATCCATTCCAGACACGGCGACTACACAGCAGCGAGGTTTGGGGACAGCAGTCTTTGGGACAGCGATTTATCATATCAAGGCCGGACAAAACAAAAAACACGATTGCGCGTTCCGTAGCAGCCAGCAGCTATCGCAAGCCTTATAATCACCGCCAACCCGATCCTGTCCTCTCCCGGTTTTTCAGGAGTTTTCCGATGTTCCGTCGCTTTGTGCTTGGCGCGGCCGTTCTGTGGGTCGCTGGAATCGTAAATCTGTCGCTCGCGGCCGACGACTGGGCCTCCTCCGTCAAATTTCCCGCCAGCGAGAAGCCGGCCCCGCTCTTCAACGGCAAGAATTTCGACGGCTGGGGAGGGAACACAGGCGAGAACGGCACGCCGAATTATTTTTCGATCAAGGACGGCGTGATCGTCGCCCGCAACGAATCGGACAACGCGCCGAAGGTGAGCAATTACCTCCTCACGAAAAAGCACTACCGCGATTTCCGGCTCGTGTTCGAGGGGAAGCTGGCGGAATCGTCGATGCATTCGGGCATCGCTTTTTGGGGCAAGAAATTCGAGAAGGATGGCCAAGTGAATTCGTTTCAAGGCCACCTCGTCATGTTCCCCTCCGCTTGGGGCTTTTACGATCTGTTCGGCCGCAACAGCATTTACAAGGACGACGGCCGGGCGAAGAAGGCCGACAACGGCGACTGGAACAAAATGGAAATCCTCGCCACCGGCCATCGCATCCGCCTAGCCGTGAACGGGCAGCTCGTGGCCGATTGGGAAGACCCCAAGCCCGAAACGTGCGTCGCCGGTCCCATCGGCTTACAGCACCACAGCAACAAGGTGCCGCAAGAGATTCGCTTTCGCGGGTTGATCCTCACCGAGAACCCGGAAGATCGCTTAATCACAGTCGAGAAGTAATGCCCCCTCAACTTTTTACGATCTTCCGCAACCCTACTGGAACTAAAATCAGCCGGCGCTTTACCGCAAATAAACCTGTTCACAGCAGCCGATTGCAACAAACCTACGGCTCATGACCATCTATAATATGTTCAGTAGAGGGAATGCCATGAAGCGCAATCTTTGTACAGCTCTGTTTTCCATCGCCTTGGCGGCAATGCCCGCCTTTTCTGTTCCTGGGTTCGCCGCGCCGGGACAAGGCGGCGGAGGTGGTCGCGGCGGAGCCAGCCTGGGCGGTGGTTCCGCCGGTCGTGGTTTCAGCGGTGGCGGTTCCGCCGGCCGTGGCATTAGTGGCGGTGGATTCAGCGGCAGCCGGAGCAGCGGTTTCGGTGGCAGCGGCTTCAGCGGCTCGCGCAGCAGCGGCCCCGGTGCGGGAGGTTTCAGCGGTGGGCGCGTCGGCGGACTGAGCGGCAGCATTCCCTCGATCGGTTCCAGCTCGCGCGGCAGTGGTTTTGGCAGCGTGCGGCCCACGCCCTTGTCCACCGGCCCCGCGCTCAGCCGCCCCTCGACAACACCAAACTTCAGCCCTTCGCGGTCAGCACCCACCCTCGGCACGTCTCGCTCATCAGCGGGCCCAAGCAGCGGATCACTCCGCATCCCTCGCCTTCCCGAAAACCCTGGCCTTAACCTTTCCCAAAATCGCAACATCAGCCCCGCCATCACTCCGCAGCGGTCCTACGGCAGCAGCGCGAACCAACTAACCATCCCCAGCAACACCCGGCCCAGCCTCGGCTCAACCTCCCCGCGCATTTCGCCGCCAAATTCGCTCCCACAGACTGGCAGCCGCTCCCCCATCGTTCGCACCGATACGCCCGGCCAGCGCCCCGCGTTCAACACGCGACAGTCAACCAACGATATTCGGCCACAAACAAACCTCCGCCCCGTCACGCCCAACACCGCGAACACCCGCGGCCAGTTGTCCCCCAACATCGCTGCCCGCGCCACGCCCAACAGCATCAACAACTTCCTGTCGCTCAACAACCGCAACCAGGGCGGAGCGGTTGGGTTTCAGCGAGGCGGAAACGCCCTTAATCAACCCGGCGGCAGAAATCAGTTCAACAATAGCTTCAATCGCCTTAACGTCACGCAAATCAGCCACATCAACAACAATATTCAACGCGGCTTCCACAACAACAACTTCGCCTTCGCCAGCAACAACGGATTCGGCGTCCGCTCCTTCGGCTATGGCTTCGGCAACCCGCATTGGAACAACTGGTGCAACGGTGTCCGCGGCGGCTGGAACCCCGGCTGGTGCAACGGCGTTTTCAACAACCGCTTCTGGGCCACCAACTTCTGCAATTTCCCGTGGCAGCGGTCGTGCTACTTTTGGAACCGCCCAGCCAACTTCTGGTGGACCGGGCCCACTTGGATTGGCCTGAACAACTGGTTCCCCGATTACGGCTGGTCCTCTCCTAATTACTATGGCTACGGACCGGGCGGCAACGTCGTGTATAGCGGCGGCTCCGTCTTGATGAACGACATCCCAATTGCCACCGCCGAAGATTTCGCTGCCTCCGCCGCGGAACTGGCGGCGGTCCCCGCGCCCACCAATCCAGACGCCCCCACCGAATGGCTGCCGCTCGGCACCTTCGCCTTGTCCGAGAGCGAAACCGACAAAGACCCTTCCCGCGTCGTGCAGCTTGCCGTGGATAAAGAAGGCATTGTCAGCGGCACGATGTTCAACAAAACAACGAACCAAACCTTTCCGATCCAGGGCCGCGTCGATAAAGCCACGCAGCGCGTCGCCTTCACCATTGGCGAGGCGAAAGACATCGTCTTCGAAACCGGCATCTACAACCTGACCCAACAGCAGACACCCATTTTGGTGCATGGCGAAGGCCGCGAAGAAACCTACTTGATGCTCCGCCTCGAAGCTCCCAAAGACAGCTCCGCCCCCGCCACCTCTCCAACCACATCTCCTCCAATGCCCGCTCCCCCAGCCCCCTCTCCCTCCCTCTTCGACGAGGTTCCTCCCCCCGACCCCGATTCCGATCGATAGCCCTGTAGGGTGGGACCAGCGAGCCTGCGAGCGCCGGCCCACCAACTTGTTATCCAAACCGCCCCGTCACATAGCACTCCGTCTCTTTCAGCTTCGGACGAGTAAATATCTCGCTCGTCGGGCCAAATTCGATCAGCCGGCCCAGATACATAAACGCCGTGTAATCACTCACGCGCGACGCCTGCTGCATGTTGTGGGTCACAATCAAAATCGAAAACTCTCCCTGTAGCTCCTGAATCAAATCCTCCACCTTGCCGGTCGCAATCGGGTCGAGCGCCGAGCAAGGCTCATCCAGCAGCAACACATCCGGCTCCCCCGCAATCGCTCGCGCAATGCACAACCGCTGCTGCTGCCCGCCGGAAAGACCGGTCGCGTTTTCGTGCAGCCGGCCGTGAACCTCGTCCCACAGCGCGGCCCCGCGCAGGCTCTGTTCGCACACCGCTTGCATGATCCGGCGATCCCGCTCGCCGTCGATCATCAGTGGATACACCACGTTGTCATAAATGCTCATCGGAAACGGATTGGGCTTCTGAAACACCATGCCCATCCGCTTCCGCAGCTCGATAACATCGACACCGGGCGCATAAATCGAATCGCCGCTTACCCGCATGTCCCCCTGTGTCCGCACTCCCTCGATCAGGTCGTTCATGCGGTTCACGCACCGCAGCAGCGTCGATTTGCCGCAACCCGACGGACCAATGATCGCGGTCACCCGCCCCTTGGGAATCCGCATCGTCACGTCGAAGAGCGCCTGCTTATGCCCATACCACAACGAGAAGTTGTCGATCTCGACAACGGGCACCTCGTCATGAACCTGGCGGTGAATGACCGATTCGCGATGCTCCCCGCGGGCAATCGCCTCCAATCGGTCCATGCCGCTGTCCAAAACCGACATTTTTCCCGCTGATGGCGGAGACATCACTTCTGGTTTTGTGCCTAGCTGCTGGCTCATGTTGTTACCGTGGGACCGCCATCATCCTAAACGACGATCCCCACCAGCGCAAGCGGCATCAAGCCGCAAATTCACCCTTTCTTAACGGAGTCCTTCGTTTAACCCGAAGCCGCTGGCGCAGGTGACAGCATTACCATCGATTGAATAGCCGTTAAAGTCTCAGCAACCCCTCCATCCCGACTGCTAAGCTGTGCCGACTTTGCCAGCACCGACATGTGCGGTTGATTCTGCTGAGTGCCCACCGACTCACGCCCGATGAAACGGCAAATCGGGACGGATTGGCGGATTCTACCGGCATTCATGTTTCGCGGGGCAATGCCTGCCCACTCGCATCCAGGGAAGGATAGCGCGATGCTCTCGCTGCACCGATGTACCACGCCACTGGCCCTTGGCGTGATGCTGATCTGTCAGCTCACTTCACGCGCCCAAGAGTTCGGCTCCGTCATCGAGCTCGCCGAGCAGGATATCTTTCACTCCTCTTCCGAATTGCCGGCGACTACGGCCTCGTTCGTATCCGCCGAACTCGCCGCCACCGCCCCGCCATGCGCGTGTGCATCCTGCCAGCCAGCCGAATGCAATTGCCCCGCTTGCCAGGAAGCTAAGAAAAAAGCAGCCGACCTGAAGAAAGCCGTTGCTGGGGCCTACAAGCCGCTGTTCTACGACAACAATTTCTCCTACATCAACAATCCGAACTACAACGACTGGTACCCGGGCGATCACTTCAAGCAAGTTCCGGTCGGCGATTGCTGGATGCTCGATCTCGGCGGCCAATACCGTGCGCGGTACCAAGGCGAGCACAACATGCGCGGCCTCGGTCTTACCGGCCTCGACGACAATTTCCTCTTGCACCGCACCCGGCTCTTCCTCAACGCGAAGTACAGCGACTCATTCCGCATTTACGGCGAATTCATCGACGCCGAGAGCAACTACGAAAATTTCCCGATCCGCCTGATCGAAGTGAACCGCGCGGACATGCTCAACCTCTTCGCCGACGCTCGCGTCCTCAACGGCGACAGCGGCGATTTATGGTTCCGCATCGGCCGCCAGGAGTTGCTGTATGGTTCGGAGCGGCTTATCTCGCCGCTCGATTGGGCCAACACCCGCCGCACGTTCGAAGGCTTCAAACTCTTCTGGCAAGGCGAGGATTGGAATGTCGATTTCTTCGTGACGCGGCCCATCTTTCCTGATCCGACCCGTTTCGACAGTGCCGACTACGACCGGGAATTCTTTGGGGCCTGGGCCACCTACAAGGCGATTCAAAACCAGACCATCGATCTCTTCGCCGTCCAGTACAACAACGCATCAGGCGTCGCCAACTATCAGTTCAGCACGCTCGGTGGCCGATGGCTTGGTAGCCGCGATTCCTGGCTCTGGGAAGCCGAAGGCGGCGTGCAGTTCGGCGAAAATACCAACGGCAGCGACCACCAGGCCGGCTTCGCCACCGGCGGACTCGGTTACAAATGGGCCGATGCCTGCTGGACTCCCACGCTCTGGGGCTACTACGACTGGGCCAGCGGCGGTGACGATCTCGGCGCGGGCAACGGCTTCAACCACC
>JANNTN010000675.1:0-6727 GCA_031394445.1 Anatilimnocola sp. | reverse complement strand
GGCCAACTCTCCGCCGCCCTCGCCGCCTTCCGCGACCAAGAAATTACCCCCCCTACCCTGCTCTCCCTCGCCAAGCAAGAAGAAGAAATCTTTCTCCCCGGCGAAAGCGACTCCATCAAACTCTCCCGCCACTCCTTCGCCCTCCGCCTCCTCCAATACGTCCGCGACGAAGCCCACCGCTTCGCCCAACACTACCACCACATCCTCCGCCGCAAATCGCAACTCGGTGAGTAATGCAGATGATATCAGGAACACTAATCAACGCTAATCATCTCTTATCAGTGAAGATCAGTGTTCCCGTTTTTATTCCGGTTTATTTCCGAACGCGGAACCATTGAAGTAGTCTCCCCCTCTCGGCTTCCCCCACCCTCACTGCTACATTCGCGTCGATGGCCGCCACTCCGATGATGCAGCAATATCTCGACGCAAAAAATGCGTGCGGCGATGCGCTGCTCTTCTTTCGGATGGGCGATTTTTATGAGCTGTTTTACGACGACGCCCGCATCGCCGCCCGCGTCCTCGGCCTCACGCTCACCAGCCGCGACAAGGGCGAAAATCCGATCCCGATGGCCGGGTTCCCCTACCATCAGCTCGAAAGCTACCTCGCCAAGCTCATCGCCAATGGCCACCGCGCCGCGGTCTGCGAGCAAGTCGAAGACCCCAAGCTCGCCAAGGGCCTCGTCAAACGCGAGCTGACCCGCGTTATCTCTCCCGGCACACTCACCGACGACGCCCTCCTCGACCCGCGCGAAAGCAACTACCTCGCCGCCGTCGCCCTCCCAGCGCACAAAAACAACGGCGACTCCACCGCCGGCATCGCCTGGGCCGAACTCTCTACCGGCCGCTTCTTCGCCGCCACCGTGCCAGCCGCCCGCATCGCCGACGAACTCGCCCGCATCAACCCCTCCGAATGCCTCCTCTCCGAAGAAGACACCCCCTCTGCCTCCGTCCCCTGTCCCCCGTTCCCCCTTCCGTCCGGGACCATGCTCACCCGCCGTCCTGCCTGGTCCTTCGGCTACGACACCGCCCTCGCATCGCTCCAAAAACACTTCGAGCTCGCCACGCTCGACGGCCTTGGCTTCACCGAATCCGACTCCTCTGCCCTCCGCGCCGCCGGCGCCGTCCTCGACTATCTCTGCGAAACGCAAAAAGCATCCCTCGTCCACATCGACCGCCTCACGCCCTATCGCAGTGGCGACCTCCTCGAAATCGACGAAGCCAGCCGTCGCAGCCTCGAAATCACCCGCACCATCCGCACCGGCGACCGCGAAGGCTCGCTCCTCGCCACGATCGACAAAACCGTCACGCCGATGGGCGCTCGCCTCTTAGCCGACTGGATCACCAACCCGCTTACGAATCTCGCCGCCATCCAAGCCCGCCAAACCGGTGTCACCGAGCTCGTCGCCGAAGACGCGCTCCGCGAAGCCCTCCAAGAACAACTCCGCGGCGTCTATGACCTCGAACGCCTCCTCTCCCGCGTCGCCACCGGCCGCGCCAGCCCGCGCGATCTGAGTTTTGTCAGCCGCACGCTCTCCGCGTTGCCGAAGGTAAAAGCGAAAATCACCGCCCGCAAAGCCGCGCTCCTCACGGAACTCGAATCCAACCTCGACCTCTGCCCCGAAATCCATTCCTGCCTCGAATCGGCCCTCCTCGAAGATTGCCCGTTCGTCGCCAAAGACGGTGGCATCATCCGCGGCGGATACAACGCCGACCTCGACCGCCTCCGTGACCTCGCCGCCGGAGGCAAGGAATGGATCGCCCGCTACCAGGCCGAACAGGCCAAAGCCACCGGCATCGCCAACCTCAAAGTCGCCTACAACAAAGTTTTTGGCTACTACATCGAAATCACCAACAGCCAAAAAGACAAAACCCCCGCGACCTACATCCGCAAGCAAACCACCGTCAACGCCGAACGCTACATCACGCCCGAGCTGAAGGAATACGAAGAGCAAGTCATCACCGCCGATGACCGCGCCAAGCAGCTTGAATACGAGCTGTTTCTCTCCCTCCGTGAAAGCGTCCAGCGCGAAGCTCGCCGCCTCCAAGCCACCGCCGCCGTCCTAGCCCAACTCGACGTGCTTACCAGCCTCGCCGACCTCGCTCGTAAGCGAAGCTACGTCTGCCCCACCATCGTCGAAGAGCCTGTGCTAAAAATCATCGACGGCCGCCACCCCGTCCTCGACATTCGCGAAGCCCAAGGCACCTTCGTCCCCAACGACTGCATTCTTGGTGGCGAAGACGGAACTGTCACGCTCATCACCGGCCCGAACATGGCCGGAAAAAGCACGTATATCCGCCAAGTTGCGTTGATCACGCTGCTGGCTCAAATTGGATCGCTCGTTCCGGCCCGCGCCGCGACGATTGGCGTCGCTGATCGCATTTTTGCCCGGGTCGGTGCCAGCGATGAACTCGCCCGTGGTCAAAGCACGTTCATGGTCGAAATGACCGAGACGGCGCGTATTCTGAACACGGCCACACCGCGCAGCTTGGTCATCCTCGACGAAATTGGCCGCGGCACCAGCACCTACGACGGCATCTCCCTCGCCTGGGCCATCGTCGAGCACCTGCACGACACCATCACCTGCCGCACCCTCTTCGCCACCCACTACCACGAGCTCACCGACCTCACGCAAACGCTCCCAAGCGTCCGCAACTACAACGTCGCCGTTAAAGAATGGGAAGACCACGTCGTCTTCCTGCACAAAATCGTCCCCGGCGCGGCCGACAAAAGCTACGGCATCCACGTCGCCCGCCTCGCCGGTGTTCCCAAGGAAGTCAACGAACGGGCTAAGCAAATTTTGGCCCGTCTTGAACAAGAGCACCTCGGTGAAAACGGTCGGCCCAAGCTGACCGTAAAAGGGAAGCGTAGCAGCAAAGGCGACCTCCAACTCACTCTCTTCGCCGCCCCCGATCATCCCGTCGTGCAAGAGCTCCGCGACCTCAACATCGACAGCCTCACCCCGCTCGAAGCCCTCCAGCACCTCGCCAAACTCCAATCCCGCGTCGCGCAATCACCTCAAAAAACTTCCTAACCGGAATTTCCTGCCTTCATCCGTGTCACCCGCGCCCATCCGTGGCAATTTCTCTCCCCGCTTTCGTGTCATTCGTTTCTTTCGTGGTTTCCTCTCTCTTCTCCTCCTCCCGGCTGTCTAGCCAATCCCGGCTGAATGCACAAACCACCTCCCCCCTTCCGAGAAAATTTCCCAAATTCTCGCCCGGTTTTTCGCGCCGATTGCAATGTACCTATTAGACGGTACTCGCCACACCAACCCGCAGCCTCAGCGTGGGACACCCCCCCTGCGCGAACCTGAAACTTGGAACCCGAAACATGAAACGCCTCACTAACCGCTCACCTCACCCTCCTAACCGCTCACTAACCGCTCACGGTGAGCGCTTTCAAAACTCCTCCATCGACACAACTCGCGGCACCACAACAACTTCCAGCACCGTTAGAATTCGTCGCTCTCCCAAAGTGAGCGCTTCCAAGTTCCCCAGACAAACTTGCGTTTCCTAATCCTTTCCGACACAATTTCCTTTCAGCCTTCCTCTTTCCTCCTTCCTCCTTTCCCTCGGCCCCGCCATGCTCACCATCTACGGCAGCAAAACCTACGGCGGCTTCTGCGATCAGGTCGCCCGCCGCGACTTCCTGAAAATCGGCGGCATGGCCCTCGGCGGATTGGCCCTGCCAGAGCTGCTCCGTCTCGAAGCGGCCCAAGGTACCAAATCACACAAAGCTGTCATCAACGTTTTCCTCCCCGGTGGACCGCCCCACATCGACATGTGGGATCTCAAGCCCGATGCCCCGGCTGAAATTCGTGGCGAATACAACCCGATCAAAACCGTCGTCCCCGGCATGGAAATCTGCGAGCTATTCCCCAAGCTCGCCGCGATGGCCGACAAATTCGCCCTCATCCGCTCCATCAGCGACAGCGACGGCGACCACTCGGCCTACCAGTGCATGACCGGCCGCAAAAAGAACGAGCAGCCGCCGCCGGGCGGTTGGCCCGCCCTCGGTGCTTGGTCCAGCAAGCTCAAAGGCAATGTGAACCCCGCGGTGCCGGCTCACGTCAGCCTGATGTACCGCGTCAGCCACCGCCCCTGGGGTGATCCGGGCGACGGCGGCTTCCTCGGCATGGGGCACGCTCCGTTCCGCCTCGTCGGCGGCAAAGATTCCGGCCTCAAAGCCGACAGTATGGTCCTCCAAGACGTAACGCTCGATCGTCTCGGCGACCGCGAGTCCCTCCGCACGAGCCTCGACAAGTTCCGCCGCCAAACCGACAAAAGCGGCGCGATGGACGGCCTCGACGAGTTCGCCCAAAAAGCAATGGGCATCCTCACCTCTTCGCAACTGGCCGACGCCCTCGACCTGACCAAGGAAGACCCGAAAATCCTCAGCAAATACGGCGTCGATGATCCCGAATTCGAGCGCGACGGCGCGCCCCGCATGGTTCGCAATTTCTGCATCGCACGCCGCTTGGTCGAAGCCGGTGCCCGCGTCGTCTCCATGAACTTCATCCGCTGGGACTGGCACGGCGGCGACGGCATGAACTTCGTGAACTCCAAACGCGACTTCCCGCTGCTCGACACCGGCCTCTCGTCGCTACTCACCGATCTGCACGACCGCGGCCTCGACAAAGATGTTTCCGTTGTCGTCTGGGGCGAGTTCGGCCGCACGCCCCGGCTCAACAACAAGAACAGCCGCGATCACTGGCCCCAAGCCAACTGCGCCCTCCTCGCCGGTGGCGGCATGAAAACCGGCCAGGTCATCGGAGCAACGAACAAATACGCCGAGCACCCCGTCGATCGCCCCATCAAGTTCGCGGAAATTTTTGCCACGCTCTATGCCAAAGCCGGCCTCGACCTCAACACCCGCCAATTCGACCTCCGCGGCCGCCCCCAATACCTCATCGAACCCGGCATCGAACCCATCCGCGAACTAATGTAATCCACTCACTACTCACCACTCACTTTCTGCAGCCGCTCATCCCCCAAATCCAATCGATACATAATCTGGTTGTAATCGTACCGCGGCGTCTGGTGAGGATTCCCGCTGAACGTGTGCGTATAAGTCCCCTCGAAGTAAATAATCCGTCCGCCTTCCTGATCGAAATACGAATGGTGCATTGGATTGTAAAAACTGTATCGATCGTGCGTCACGATCTTCACGCAATCCGTCCACGGCCCCTCGGGAGCAGCAGATTCTGCATACCAGACTTCGCCCAGGGGTGAACTGCCACCCTCCTCGACAAAAATGGCGATCCACTTTTGGCGAAAAGTATTCCACCGCACCGTTCCGCGATGGGCCTTAACGATTTTCTTCGTCACCACGTCGCGTAGCACGACAAGATCGGCCGTAGGGTTCACCCTGGCTCCACGTTGCCAGGTGCCCCGCACATAACCCTCGTACCGTTCCAGGTGTTGAAAATCATCGACCGTCGCGCGTACGCGGACAAATGGAAACGGATCACCGAAATAGACATACTCCGCGTCGCCATCCGCCGGCGACCGACGCACCACCGGATGACCAAACGGCATCAGCGGCTGATCCGGTTCGTATTCCGTTAACAGTTCAAACTCACTTTTTTCATCGTTCCAGGCACAGATACCCCGGCGATACACCGTCAGCGGCGGACGGACCTTGGCAAACGCAGCCAGCAGCCGCTCGCGCCCCGACGCATCACGCAAGACCGTCAAGCCATCGATCCAGGTCGGCCCCTCACCGGGCATTTTGGCCGTAGCCCGTGCGAAACCGTTGTCACCGATGAAATACTCCAAATTCACACCGCGACTCGGATCGAGTCCGCCATTGCCCGGCAGCCGACTCGTTGCGCCCGGAGTGTGAAACAGCCCGAGCGGATAGGCGGGCCAATTCGTGTCCCCCCAAAACCAATGCAGCTTGCCACCATAAATCGCCGTCTGCACGCTGTCGCTGCCGTGGACCTTGGCATTCAGCAGCGGCTGCCGAATCGGTGTTTCCCGCCCGAGCAAAACGCTATCGCGATAAATGCCTGCCCCTGTCACGCGATACAGCCGTTCGGCGATATTCAGCCGCTTGATCTTGATCTGGGCCGAACCGCCGGGTGTGATATTCAGCGCCACACCGCGCATCCCAAAACCATCCTTGGGAAACTCATAGCCGTGGCTTTTGACGCTGAAAAAGACTCGCTGGTTCATTAGCCCTGGCTCATCGAAAGCGACCAGGCCTGCGGAATCGGTGACGTAAGTGATGCCGCTGGTGGTGGTCAACTCGACCAAGGGCACGCCGCGCAATGTTTGCTCGTCGATCACTTCGATGGCGAACGGCTTGGAAGTTGTCTCAGCAGCGAGGATGACACCGAGAAATACGAGCAAGTAGTTCATGAAAATCCAACGTAACAAACGGGGATGACCCGATACCAGGTCAGACCAAGTACTCAGTGCAAGACATGATACGCTATGCTCAATAGTCGATTGGTATTGGCACATTTCGAACTTACAACTACCGCGTCGAACCATGCAAGATTTCGAGAAACTGGGCGTCTTCTATCTCGGCCGCAACTACGACCTCGCGGCTCGCAAACCGACCGATGAATTGCTGCTCTACGACTCGAAAGACCTGACGACACACGCCGTCTGCGTCGGCATGACTGGCAGCGGCGTGTGTCGTCAGGTCTTTCGAGTCGTAGAGCAGCAATTCATCGGTCGGTTTGCGAGCCGCGAGGTCGTAGTTGCGGCCGAGATAGAAGAC
>JANNTN010000668.1:0-8256 GCA_031394445.1 Anatilimnocola sp. | reverse complement strand
GCCGCAGCCAAGAACTCGTCGGCTTTTTGGATTAAGTCAACATATCCAAAACCGCACCAATCCCAACAGCCGGGAGCAAACCTGTCCCGGTGCTCCGCGACACGGCTTAACATCACCACACTGCCCACGTTCCCCAAACGTGGGCAGTGTTGTTTCTTGCGGCCCTTGATGCTCCGTCAAGTTTGAAATTTCAGATACTTGCCGCAGCCGGCTTCAGCCGGCTTTTGCTTTTTGCACCCGGCTTTAGACGGGTGAACGCGACTTGCTTTAGATCGCTCCCAGCACCCGCCGCAAAAACTCTCCCGTCGCATTGCCATCAATCGCCGCAATTTCCTCCGGCGTGCCAGCCGCCAGCAAATACCCGCCGCGCGCGCCACCTTCGGGGCCAAGATCGAGCAAATGATCGCACGACTTGAGAATGTCCAGGTTGTGCTCGATGACGATCACTGTGTTGCCGCGATCCACCAGCCGCTGCAGCACGCCCAGTAACAATCGGATGTCGTCAAAGTGCAGGCCGGTGGTCGGTTCATCCAGAAAATAGAGCGTCTGGCCCGTTTCAGTGCGCGACAGCTCCGTCGCCAGCTTGATGCGTTGCGACTCGCCGCCGCTGATCGTTGTAGCCGACTGTCCCAGCGGCAAATAACCCAGACCGACATCGTTCAAGCTCGCCACGATCCGCGCGATCACGGGAAAATTCTCAAAGAACCCTGCAGCCTCCTCGCACGGCATCGCCAGCACGTCGGCGATCGATCGCCCTTTGTACTTCACCGCGAGCGTATGGTCGTTGAAGCGTCGCCCGTGGCACACGGGGCACGTCACCGTCAGGTCCGGCAAAAACTTCATCTCAATCCGTTTGCTGCCATGCCCCTTACACTCCTCGCAGCGGCCCCCCGGCTGATTGAAGCTGAAGCGACTCGCCTTAAAACCCAACTGCTTGGCTTCTTTGGTCGCGGCAAAAGCCTTGCGAATCTCGTCGAAGGCCCCGGCATACGTCGCAGCGCTACTCCGCGACGAGCGCCCCAAGGGCGATTGATCGATCACAATCACTTTGTCGATTTGGTCAACGCCCGTCAGACTTGTATGCGGACCAGGCCGCGCTGCCACTCCTCCCAATCGCCGCAGCAGCGCCGGCGCGAGCGTATCGTTAATCAGCGAGCTTTTCCCCGATCCACTCACGCCCGTAACACCAATCAATAGCCTCAGCGGAAAGCTTGCGGTCACGCTTTTGAGGTTGTTGGTTGTTGCCCCATCGATCACGATTGCCCGCGTTTGATCAGCGACACGTCTTTGCGCTGGCCGGGGAATCGTCATTTCTCCCGATAAATACCGCCCCGTCAACGACTGCGGATCGGCGATCACTTCCGCCGTCGTCCCCGCGGCGATCACGCGGCCTCCGCCGCTCCCAGCGCCAGGCCCCATGTCGATCAGCCAATCGGCCTCGCGCATCATGGCCTCGTCGTGCTCGACGACCAGCACCGAGTTGTCATCTGCCAGCAATCGCCGCAGCGCCTCGATCAAGCGCTCGTTGTCGCGCGGATGCAGCCCAATCGAGGGCTCATCCAGAATGTACAAAATGCCCGCCAAGCCGCTGCCGATGCCCGTGGCCAACCGCACCCGCTGCAATTCACCCCCCGAGAGCGTGTCGGCAGCCCGCTCCAGTGTCAGATAATCCAGCCCCACCTTCTCCAAGAATGTCAGCCGGGCCGTGATCTCTTCCACCAGCGGCTGCGCGACCTCCCATGAATCGGCCCCCAGCGGCCAGTGACTTGGCGCGAGGCCCGCACAATATTCCTTCGCTTCACTGACGCTCATGCGGCCGACTTCCGCGATGTTCTTTCCCGCGACGCGCGCGGCCAAAGCCTCGGGACGCAGCCGCGCCCCCTGGCACGCGGCACACAGCATCTGCCCGCGATACGCTGCCAGCTCCTGTTGCCGCCGCGTCTCGGTTGCCGTGGCCAGTTCCTGCTCCAGCAACGTCAACAAACCGGGAAACTCGCCACCATCTCCGCGCAGCAGTTTTTCCCACACCACCGGCGGCAATTCCCGCAGCGGAGTTTCCACATCGACCTGCTGCGACGCCAAAAATCGTTCGACGGCGATTTGCTGCTGCCCAACGCCCATCGCGTCTTCGTTTTCTGTCGCAACCTCATCGCTCTTTGCCGCAGGAGCGCTCTTTTTACTCCCCACCTTCGTTCGCCACGCCGCGATCGCCCCCTGCGACACCGTTTTGCCCAAATCGGGAACGATCAATTCGGGATCGAACTCCACCCGATAACCCAGGCCCTCGCACTGGGGACAAGTGCCATACGGGCTGTTGAAGCTAAATGTCCGCGGCTCAATCTCTTCCAGGCTCGTTTGGCAATTAGGGCACGCATACAGCGTGCTGAATAGCCGATCGACGAACGCCGCCGTCGGTGGCGAACCGGGAGGCACATACGACGCCACGACCAGCCCGTCGGATTGTTTGATGGCCAATTGCAACGATTCGGCCAGTCGCGATTCCACTCCCGGCCGAATCACGATCCGATCCACCACCGCTTCGATCGTGTGGGACTTGCGGCCATCGAGCGGCGGCACGGCATCGAGTTCCAGCAACTCGCCATCGACGCGCACCCGCACCTGCCCCGCCTTGCGAATCAGCTCGAACACTTCAGCGTGCTGCCCCTTGCGCCCACGCACCAACGGAGCCAGCAGCACCAGCTTCGTCCCTTCCGGCAGTCCGAGCAGCATCGTTTGAATCTGCTCCGCCGACTGCTGATGAATCGGAAAGCCGCACAAGTGACAGCTCATCTCACCGGTTCGAGCAAACAACAGCCGCAGGCAATCGTAAATCTCCGTCACCGTCGCCACGGTGCTTCGCGGATTGGAACTGGTCGAGCGCTGATCGATGCACACCACCGGGGCCAGCCCCTCGATCCGGTCCACATCGGGCCGCTCGAGCTGATCGAGATACTGCCGCGCGTCGAGCGAAATCGTCTCGATATATTGCCGCTGCCCTTCGGCAAACAGCGTGTCGAATGCCAGGCTGCTTTTTCCCGAGCCGCTCTTGCCGGTAATCACCACCAGCTTGCCCAGAGGGATATCGAGATCGATGTTCTTCAGATTGTGCGTGCGCGCGCCGCGAATCCGGAGCGTTTGATTGCTCTTCACGGCACTCTTACCGGGCTCATCAACGTGACCAGACGACATGCGACTCGCTTTGCGCGCAGACGAAACCTGTTATTGTAGTCTTTCCCTCTTTTTCGGTTCACAGTACGCGATTGTCGTCTTTCGCTCCGCGAAAGAAACGTCATTGTCGCGGCACTGAAGGCAACAAATCAGGGCACCATCCTCGTGTTTCCCTTTGCGGCCTTTGCGCATCTTTGCGCCTTTGCGTTAAAAGCAGGGCACGTAACCCCGCAGTCCCCGTTTTTTCTCCGAAGCCAATAACGAACAAACGTTCCGCATGATTCCCACGGAGGTCCAAACCGAAACCAAACCCTCGCTCTTGCACCGCTTGGGTCACGTCGCCGGACCGCTCGTCGCACTCGTAGCGTTCATTGCCGCGGCTTACGTCCTCTATCACAAGCTCGGCGGCCACGGCTGGCAACAAATTCTCGACGCGATTCACGCCCTGCCGACCAGTGCCATTGTTCTGGCCATCGGGCTCACGGCCTTCAACTACTCCATCCTCAGCGGCTACGACGGCCTCGCCGTCTGGTATCTCCGCCGTCCGCTCAAACCCTTGCGCGTCATGCTCGTGGCCTTCGTCGGCTATGCGATGAGCCACAACCTCACTTGGATGGGCGGAACCGCCTCGCGCTTTCGGCTCTATCTCGCGTGGGGGCTCTCGGCGGTCGATGTTGTCAAAATCTTTGCCTTGATCGGGCTCGCCTTTTGGACCGGCTTCTGCCTGCTGGCCGGAGTGGTGTTCCTCGTCGTTCCCATGCCCATCCCCGCAGGCGCTCACTTACCGCTCACAAGCACTTTTTGGCTCGGGCCAATTCTCCTCGGCATCTTATCGCTCTATCTGGCTGGCTGCGTGCTCAGCCGCCGCATTCCCCACTTTCGTTGGGCCAAGCTGTTCCCACCGCTCCACTTGGCATTGCTACAAGCGCTGGTCGCCTCCTGCGACCTGTTGCTCCAGGCCGGCATCGCCTACACCCTCATGCCCGCCAACTACGCCCCCGGCTACTGGCGCTTCGCCAATGCCTATCTGCTCGGCATCGCCGCCGCCATTCTCAGCCACGTCCCCGGCGGCGCGGGCGTGCTCGAAGTCGTCGTCCTCGAACTAGCGCCTCACACCGATTCCTCTGTCCCCTTCGACGAAGCCGCCGTCTTCGGCTCCCTCCTCATGTTCCGCTTCGTCTATTTCATCCTCCCCCTCATCGTCGCCATCATCCTCTTCCTCGGCCACGAATGGCGCACCCACCGCAAAAAGCGTCTCTGATCTACAGCCAGAAAATATTTCCCAAATTCCGGCCCGCTTTTCCGCGCCGATCGCGATGTACCTATTGGGGAATCGCATTTGCCCCAATGACCAAACCCTCAACTTCCGCCAAAACCCTAAACATTAGCGCCGCCATCAACCTCACAACTTATTGCTCAGTAAAGACTTACACCAACTTAAGGCCTCCAAAAATCTGTTGGCCCACCCCCACCTCCCCCTACACTTCCCTCAACTAGTTTCTGGATTTCGCCCTGCCGCACCGCTAAACTAGCCAGCTACCCGACCAAGTTTTCTCAACGCCTCTCGAAAGAGCCGCTCATGTCATCCAACGCTTCCCGCCGTCGTTTTCTCAAAACTACCGCCGCAGCCGCAACAGCCGCGGTTCCCTATTTCGCCTGGGGCACCGCTTCCATCGCCCAAGACGCGAAGACCGAAAGCAAAAACGACCGCCCCCTCCTCGGCTGCATCGGCACCGGCGACCGCTGGAACGCCGTCGGCCCGCAAGCGATGAATTTTTCCGATTGCGTCGCCGTCTGCGATGTCGATTCCGAGCACCTGGCAAAGGGCAAGGCCAAGGCCGTCGAACAAAACGCCAAGAAAGGCCGCGAGCGAACCGTCGAAGTCTATGAAGACTATCGCAAGCTGCTCGAACGCAAAGACATCGAAGTCGTGACGATTGTCACCACGGATCACTGGCACACGAAGATCGCCATCGAAGCGATGAAGAGCGGCAAGGACGTCTATTGCGAAAAGCCGCTCACGCTCACGATCGATGAGGGTCGGCAAATTCTCAAAGTGCTCAAGGAAACCGGCCGCGTGTTCCAAGTCGGCACGCAGCAGCGAAGCGAAATGTCGGCTCGCGCGAACAAAGACCGAGACTCGAAGGTCGATCAGCAGTTTCTCGTAGCCGTTGCGCTAGCCAAGCTCGGCCGCCTCGGCGATATCAAAAAGGTGACCGCCTGCATCGGCGCAGCTCCCTCCAGTGGCGAAATTCCGAAGGCCCCCGTGCCCAGCAACCTCAACTGGGATATGTGGCTTGGCCAGGCCCCCATGACCGACTACCTGCAAGGCGGGCATGGCAACAACAAGAACTATCCCGAAGCACGCACGCACTACGAATTCCGCTGGTGGTATGAATATTCGGGCGGCAAGATGACCGACTGGGGCGCTCACCACATCGATATTTCCCAGTGGGCGATGGGCATGGAAAACGGCGGCCCGCTCAATATCGAAGGCGAAGCCGAGCATCCCGTGCCTTACAAAGATGGCCATGCCACCGTCACCAACCGCTATAACACCGCGACGAAATTTCACATCGTGGCGAATTTCCCCAAAGACATGGTGCTGCATGTCACGAGTCAAGGCGAGAACGGCATCACGATCGAAGGCACCAAGGCTTCGATTTTTGTTAGCCGCAGCGACCTCCGCGACGTTGAGGGCAAAGGCACCGTCGTCGCCGAGATGATGAAAGGCAATCCACTGCCTGAAGGCACCATCACGAAGCTCTACAAGGGCAAGAAGCCCGGCAACCACATGGCCAACTTCTTTGAGTGCTGCAAAGACCGCACGCAGCCCATCAGCGACGTCGCCACGCACCATCGCACGATGACCACGGCCCACCTCGCCAACATCGCTATCCGCCTCGGCCGCAAGCTCACCTGGGACGCCGCCAAAGAGCAAATCGTCGGCGACGACGAAGCCAACAAATGGCAAAAGCGCGAACAGCGCAAAGGCTACGAAATCGTGACGTAGCCAAGTAGATGTGTGGCCGTGGTTTGCAACGCAAACCACGGCTGACTACGGTGCGAAGATCGGCAGAAAATTATTCGGCATCTGCAAGATAATGCAGGCCATCGCTGTGCCAAATTCGGGACAGACTTCGGCGTCGGGCCACGAGCCATCGCCGTTTTGACGCGATAACAGCGAATCGCGAATGGCTGGAAACCATTTCTGCCAATGCTCGCCGCCGGCATGCCACATGGCTTGCACGGCGTAGTAATGGCCATAGTAGTAATAGCTCATTGTGCCGGACGTTTTGCCAGGCAGATGCTTCATCAGCCAAGCCAGCCCTTTTTCGATCGCCTCGCCGTCATAGATGCCGGCACTGTAAAGCGACACAACGCCGGCCGCGGTCAACGGAAATGTGCTCACTCCGCCCGAATGTTGATACCGAAATCCACCGTCCGGGTTTTGGCTCTGCTTCACGTAGTCGATGCACTTCGTCCGCACTTCATTCGGCACGTGAATGCCCGCGTCGCGCGCCGCCCGCAAGCCCATGATCTGCGAAATCGTCACCGAAAGATCCGCATCGCTCTTCACCGGCTGATACCGCCACCCGCCCTCGTTGTTCTGGCAGGCACATGTCAATTTCACTGCCCGCCGCAACTTCTCACCGACCTGCTTGTCAATTTCCCGCTCCCCCGACATCCCGTAAGCCTCGGACAGAAACAACATCCCAAAGCCGTGGCCGTACATGTTGTCCTGCCCGCCGCCCGGCACCGCGATGTACCCGCTATCGGCCGTACAGGAAGCGATGAAGCGGATACACCGGTCAATCGATTTTCCAAATGGTCCCTGTCCCGGCGGGTTGCCGCTCATCATGAACGCGAGCCCTCCCAGGCTTCCCACTGCCACGCCCCCCGCATATCCGCCGTGGCCAAACGCCCCTTCCTCCCGCCCCGACACCACCTGCCGCCGCGCGAGCCATGCCAACCCCCGCTCAATCGCCTGCCGTGTTTCCGCTGTAATTACTTCCGTCGTGCGTGCGGTATCGAACGGAGCCTGAGCCGAGGACCAACGCGGCAGCATCGTCGGCGCGCAAACTGACAACGATTTGGCTAAGAATCCGCGTCGGGAACCGATCTGCATGGCTTGAATCCTCGACAATCATTCTACGCTGCTTAACAACAGCCGTTCCAGTTTGACTGCCCATGAGAATTGGCTGGGATGTGGGCATGGATTACAACTTATGCAGGTGTGTGAAGGTTTCAGTACGAACATGGACATGCGCCTGCTAGGGAACACCAGCGCCGCTCGCCGGACACGAGTGGCAAGCGATCATCGTCCACCACGATCATCGTGCCGTCTCGCCAGACGATAGGACGCTCACGAGCGAAGTATAAAGAGACGAGGGGAATTTTTTGAAGTTCGATGTGCTGGCGCGATCAAACACGGGCAAGCCCGTGGCACTCAATACAGATGGTACCAGTCCGATTAACGGTTCCGGCCCCCCTTTTCCGGCCCCCAATAGGTTGTTGGTTCGAGTCCAACGCGGGCACTTTTTTTGGTTTGTTGTGGTGGGTGAAGGGGTGTGCTGGGGTGTTTGGTGATGCGGCGGCTGGATGGGTGGTTGGGGTGGAAGTTTAGAGTTGAGGGTAGGGGCAGCGGCGGTTTTTTTCTTGATGATTTCGTCGTAAATCATTTCTCGCGAGCAGGTTACGGCGTGAGGTGCTGCGCTCATGTTTAGGGTTGAGGGATTTGTTTAGGCATGTGGCGAGTGGCATTTTGGTGGCTCGTTGTTGGTGTGAGTGAAGAGACGGGCTGGGGGCCGACGGTGCGCGGTGGCCCCCAGATATAGATTGCAATTTGGGTCAAAAACCGGGCGAGAATTTGGGTAACTGTTTAGCCGCCTGAGGTGGTTTCAGGGCGGTAGGGGTGGGAGTGTTCCGGTGCGGAGGTAGTCGGTCAGGGCTTGGGTAAGGGTGGCGAGGGGATCATGGCCGCGTTGTTTCAAGGTGCGATAGATACTCATCAGGACGGCCTGAGTGTCGGCCCCGCGTTGGCTGCGGTTGCAGTAACTGTTTTTGCGGATGATGACGGCCGGGCGA